>NZ_JAGPXW010000003.1:0-379950 GCF_018070365.1 Micromonospora sp. D93
TTGTGGGACTTGGTTACGGGTGGACTGTGGAGTGGGTGGGGCGGGGCCAGTGGGGGCGGTCGGCGTCGCGGAGGGCGGCGGTGCGGACGGCGGCGAGCTGACGCTCCACCTCGACGAACTGGTCCGCCGGCAGCGGGCCCCGGTGCAGCGCTGCGGCGTTCTCCTCGACCTGGGCGACCGTACGGCAGCCCGGGATCGGGATGGTGCGACCGCTGCGCGCCCAGATCCAGCCCAACGCGCCCTGGGCGAGGGTGCGCCCGTCGGCGGTGAGCGCGGCACGGACCGCGCCGACCCGGCGCAGCCACTCCGGTGCCGGCCGACCACCCCGGAACCACTCCAACCAGCCCGGGGTCAGCCCGCGTACGTCGTCGCGGGGCAGTGTCGACCCGGCCGAGTACTTGCCGGTGAGCAGCCCCATCCCGAGTGGACCGCGGTTGACGCTGGCCAGGTCGTACTTGTCGCAGACGGCGAGCAACTCGGGGGCGTCGCGCAGCACCGACAGGGTGTGTTGCACGGCGGTGGCACCGGCGGCGGCGTGCCCGAACGCGGCAGCCCGGTCGGGGCGGTCGGTGCTCCACCCGTACGCGCGGATCAGGCCCTCGGCCACCAGGTCCTCGCAGGTTCCGATCAGCGCCTGCGCCCTCGGCACCGACAGGTCGGCAAGGTGCAGCTGATAGAGGTCGATCCGGTCGGTGTCCAACCGGCGCAGCGAGGCGGTCACGGCACCGCGCAGGTACGCGGGCGACGCGTCCTCGCCGGTGGCCTGCCGAGCAGCCTCGTCGAAGGTGTAACCCCACTTGGTGGCGATCACGGCGTCGTCGCGGCGGCCGGCGAGCGCGCGACCGAGCACCCGCTCACCGTGCCCGGCCCCGTACGTGTCGGCGGTGTCGAAGAGGGTGATGCCCAGATCGAGTGCCCGGCGTACCGCCCGCACCGACTCGTCGTCGTCGACAGCGCCCCAGCCCAGCGGCTGGGTGCCCTCCGCCCAGGGCCCGCTGATCGCCCAGCACCCCATGCCGAGGGCACTGACCTCGATGCCGCTGCGGCCCAACGTGCGTGTCGTGACTGCCATCGGCCGATCGTGCCACCTCGAGCGGGCCGGGGCGTAGCAGATCCTGCGGGCCGCCACGCGGGCGCACGGCCGACGGTCACGGTGCGGCATGATCGACGCCATGCGACGGCTCGGTGTGGACATCGGCGGTGTGATCATCGAGCCGGCCGACGACGACGCGGACACGTCGTTCTTCGGCGCGCACTACCTGCGTACCCCGGCCGTCGTCGGGGCGTTCGACGCGCTCGCGGCACTCGGCCCGGCGTTCGACGAGGTGCACCTGGTGTCCAAGTGCGGGGAGGCCACCGAGCGGCGTACCCGGGAGTGGTTGGCCCACCACGACTTTCCGGCCCGCACCGGCATCGCCGTCGAGCGGGTGCACTTCTGCCGCACTCGACCGGGCAAGGCGCCGATCGCTCGACGCCTCGGCCTGACCCACTTCGTGGACGACAAGCTGGAGGTGCTCGGCTATCTCGACTCGGTGCCGTACCGCTTCCTGTTCCGACCTCGCAGGGCCCAGGTCGCCGCGCACGCCGCGATGCTGCCCCACGTACACCGGGTGGAGAGTTGGTCGGAGCTGACCCCGCTGCTGCGCGCCGACTAGCCGGACCGGTGCGGGCGCAGGGCAGCCCGTGCGGTGCGGCCGGCGGCGGTCAGGACGGCCAGGCGCGGGCGAGCAGGTCGCGGGTGTCGCCGAGCAGCTGCGGCAGGACCTTCGTGCGGCCGATCACGGGCATGAAGTTCGCGTCGCCGCCCCAGCGTGGCACCACGTGTTGGTGCAGGTGCGCGGCGATGCCGGCGCCGGCCACCCCACCCTGGTTCATGCCCAGGTTGAAACCGTGCGCGTTGCTGACCTTGCGGATCACCCGCATGGCGGTCTGGGTGTACGACGCCAGCTCAGTGGTCTCCGGCACGTCCAGGTCGGTGTAGTCGGCGACGTGCCGGTAGGGGCAGACCAGCAGGTGCCCCGGGTTGTACGGGTAGAGGTTGAGCACCACGAACACGTGTTCGCCGCGGGCCACCACCAGGCTCTCCTCCGGGGGCAGCTTGGGCCCTCGACAGAAGGGACAGCCGGTGGGCTTCTCGTAGCCCTCGGCCGGGCGGTCCTCGCCGGAGATGTAGGTCATCCGGTGCGGCGTCCAGAGCCGCTCCAGGCCGTCCGCCATGCCGCCGATGTCCGTGTGCCGTTCCGCCCCTGTCACGAGCCGATCCTACGGAGCCGCGCGGGCCGGCCGCGACACCGCCGTCGCGGAAGCTCGTTGTTGCAAGTTCTTGACGGATCATTGCCGAAGCCTGAAACTTCCATGCATCCACATACTTCCATGCATTGATGGAGGGCTCCATGTTCCGACGGCTCGGCAGGTTCCTCGCGGCACTTGCGCTGACCGCCGCCACCACAGTGGCCGGCGTCACCCTCACTGCCGGCGCGGCCCAGGCGGACGGCTGCTACACCTGGGGACGCACCCTGGCCCAGGGAGCGTCCGGGGAGGACGTCCGGCAACTCCAGATCCGGGTCGCCGGCTACCCCGGCTACGGCGCGGTGCTCACCCTCGACGGCGCGTACGGCCCGGCCACCCGATCGGCGGTGATCCGCTTCCAGCAGGCGTACGGGCTGCCCGCGGACGGCATCGCCGGCCCACAGACGTTCAACCGGCTCTACGCCCTCCAGAATGACGACTGCACCCCGGCCAACTTCAGCTACCCCGAGCTGAACAAGTGCAACAGCGACTGGTCCGGCGGCGCGGTCTCGGCGAGCACCGCCCGGTTCAACGCCCTCGTCTCGATGTGGAAACTCCAGGCCATGCGGCACGCCCTCGGGGACGTTTCCATCGCGATCAGCAGCAGCTTCCGCAGCTACGCCTGCAACAGCGCGGTCGGCGGAGCGTCGAACAGCAGGCACCTGTACGGCGACGGGGTGGACCTGGTCGGGTCCCCGTCGTTCTGTCGGCTGGCGCAGCAGGCCCGCAACCACGGCTTCGGACAGATCCTCGGCCCCGGCTACCCGGACCACAACGACCACACCCACGTGGCGGCGGTCGGGGGCTGGTCAGCACCGAACTGCGGCATCTGACACCCGGCGCCGCCCCGGGGCGTCAACCCCGGGGCGTCGCCGCTACTCCGCGGCGGCGGAGGGGCCGATGTTGGTCCGCGAGCTGACCACGTCCAGCACGTGGGTCACCGCCTCGGCGATCGGCACCCCGTTGCGCTGGGAGCCGTCGCGGTAGCGGAAGGAGACCGTACCGGCGGCCACGTCGTCGTCACCGGCGATCACCATGAAGGGGATCTTCTGCTGCTGAGCCGTCCGGATCTTCTTCTGCATCCGGTCGTCACCCGCGTCCACCTGGGCCCGGATGCCCTCGGCGCGCAGCGCGGCGACGAAGCCGTGCAGGTAGTCGGTGTGGTCCTCGCGGATCGGGATGCCCACCACCTGCACCGGCGCCAGCCAGGCCGGGAACGCGCCCGCGTAGTGCTCGGTGAGCACCCCGAAGAACCGCTCGATCGACCCGAACAGCGCACGGTGGATCATCACGGGCCGCTGCCGGCTACCGTCGGCGGCCTGGTACTCCAACCCGAACCGCTCCGGCTGGTTGAAGTCGACCTGGATGGTGGACATCTGCCAGGTCCGGCCGATCGCGTCGCGGGCCTGGACGGAGATCTTCGGCCCGTAGAACGCCGCGCCGCCCGGGTCGGGCACCAGGTCCAGGCCGGAGGTCGCGGCGGCGGTCCGCAACGCCTCGGTGGCCTCCTCCCAGTCCTCCTCGGCCCCGATGAACTTGGGCGAGTCGTCCCGGGTCGACAGCTCCAGGTAGAAGTCGTCGAGGCCGTAGTCGCGCAGCAGGTCGAGCACGAAGCTGAGCAGCGCGGACAGCTCGCCGGCCATCTGCTCGCGGGTGCAGTAGATGTGCGAGTCGTCCTGGGTCAGGCCACGGACCCGGGTGAGGCCGTGCACGACGCCGGACTTCTCGTACCGGTAGACAGTGCCGAACTCGAACATCCGCAGCGGCAGCTCCCGGTACGACCGCCCGCGCGACCTGAAGATCAGGTTGTGCATCGGGCAGTTCATCGCCTTGAGGTAGTAGTCCGCGCCCTCCAGTTGCATGGGCGGGAACATGGTGTCCGCGTAGTACGGCAGGTGACCGGACGTCTGGAACAGCTGCGCCTTGGTGATGTGCGGGGTGTTGACGAACTCGTACCCGGCGGCCTCGTGCCGCTGGCGGGAGTAGTGCTCCATCTCGCGGCGGATGATGCCGCCCTTGGGGTGGAAGACCGCCAGGCCGGAGCCGATCTCGTCGGGGAAGCTGAACAGGTCGAGGTCCGCGCCGAGCTTGCGGTGGTCGCGCCGGGCGGCCTCCTCCAACAGCTTCAGGTACGCCTTGAGCTCGTCGCGGGTCGGCCACGCGGTGCCGTACACCCGCTGTAGTTGGGGGTTCTTCTCCGACCCGCGCCAGTACGCGGCGGCGGAGCGCATCAGCTTGAACGCGCCGATCAGTCGGGTGGTCGGCAGGTGCGGGCCCCGACACAGGTCCGACCAGCAGACCTTGTCCTCCTTGGCGTCGAGGTTGTCGTAGATGGTCAGCTCACCGCCGCCCACCTCCATCACCTCGTCGGTGTCCAGGCCCTCGCCCTTGACCTCGATCAACTCCAGCTTGAACGGCTCGTCGGCCAGTTCGGAGCGCGCCTCGTCCAGGCTGCCGAAGCGGCGGCGACGGAACCGCTGCCCGGACTTGATGATCTCCTGCATGCGCTTCTCGAGCTTGCTGAGGTCATCGGGCTGGAACGGCTTGTCGACGTCGAAGTCGTAGTAGAAGCCGTTCTCGATGGGCGGGCCGATGCCCAACTTGGCCTCGGGGAAGATGTCCTGCACGGCCTGGGCGAGGACGTGCGCGGTGGAGTGGCGCAGCACGGTGAGCCCGTCGGGCGAGTCCAGGCTGACCGGCTCGACGACGGTCTCCTCGGCCGGCGACCAGTCCAGGTCGCGCAGCTGACCCTGCGGGTCGCGGACCACGACGATCGCCTTGGGGCCGTTCGCGGGCAGTCCGGCCGCGGCCACCGCGTCGGCCGCCGTGGTCCCGGCGGCGACGACGACAGGGTCGGCCACGGCGGGGGTACGGGGTGCGGACACGGTGACTCCTCCAAGCGGTGCGAACAAGCGGTACGAAACGGTGCCGATCCTCGGCTCCTGCCGATGCTATCGGTCGCCCCGCCCCCGACCGGGAACGGCACCTTCCTTACCGCCGGCGTTGAACCTTTCGCGCCTCGCAGCCGAACTAGAAGGTGTGGCCGGAAACCGGTGCCGGCCGCGTCGACACGGATGGGGGCACGAGATGGCGAGCACGCACGGCGGTGGCCGTCGGCGGCGGATCGTGGCGGCGACCGCGGTGACCGCCGCCGGGCTGCTGCTCTGGCCCGGCACGGCACACGCGGTGGACGTGACGACCACCCCGACCGAGGCCCGGCAGGGCGACGCCGTACGGCTGGAGTTCAGCGTGCCGGAGGAACGGGCTGGCACGAAGACCAACCAGATCGAGGTCCGCCTGCCGGCCGACGCGCCGATCGCCGAGGTCTATCCCATGTCGGTGAACGGCTGGGCGCCCCGGATCAGCTCCCGCACCCTGGACAAGCCGCTGGCCGGTATCCACTCCTCCGGGGTGACCACTGTGACCACGGCGGTGACCTGGGTCCGGGTCGGTGCGAGCGATCCCGGGCCGGCCCGGTTGGCGCTCTCCATGGGGCCGATGCCGCAGGCCGAGCGGCTCACCTTCGAGGTCGTCCAGACGTACGCCGACGGGACTGTGGTCCGGTGGGCGGACGCGGCCGGCGCGCACCGGGCTCCGGCGCTCACCCTGCTGCCGGCGGCGCCCGGCGCGGCGGGTCCGGCCGCACACGGCGGCCACGGCGCCCCGGCGGCCGGTGCGCCGGCAGCTCCGAACAGCGGTGTGGACGCCGCGCCGCCGGTCCGGGCGGGTGGTGCCGACGAGGAGTCCGGCAACGCCGACGGGATGCTGGCCGCCGGCCTGCTGGCCGGGCTGGGCGGTGGCGCGGCGATCGGCTGGCTGGTCAGCCGGTGGCGCCGCCGCAACCCGGACGAGGCCGTCGCGCTCGCCGACGTGACCGGCGACCCGGACGAGACCGCGACGCTGGCCGAGATAACCGGCCGCGGAGACGACGCCGCAACGCCCGAGCCACAGCCCGCGGGGTCAGGGCAGCCAGGTAGGTAGCGGCTCGCGGGCGGACAGCCACGCCTCGGGCACCCCTCCCGGGGTACCGACGCCGGTGTGCGCCGCCACCACCGCTCCCGCGATGGCGGCCGTGGTGTCCATGTCCCCACCGGCCCGTACGCACGTCTCGATGGCCGCCGGATAGTCGTCGAGGTGGGTGGCTGCCACCCACAGGGTGAACCCGACGGTGTCCTGGGCGGTCACCCGGGAGCCGTTGCCGAGCGCCGCCACCACCCGGGGCAGTGGCCGGCCGAGCAGCCCGGCCGCCCGGTTCACGCCCCGGTGCACCTCGGTGCCCGGATCGAGCGCGGCGGCGATCCCGGCGAGCAGCCGCTCCGGTGCCGGCCGGTGCCCGTCGAGGCGGGCCCGGGCGGCCAGCGCGGCGGCGACGGCGACGGCGACCGCGCCGGCGATCCCCTCCGGGTGCGCGTGCGTCACCTCGGCGGAGGCGCGGGCCTGCGCCGCGGCGCGCGCTGTCGAGTCGGCGAAGTACGCGCCCAGCGGGCCGACCCGCATCGCCGCGCCGTTGCCGCAGGAGCCCTGCCCGTCGAAGGCGGAGGCGGCGGCCAGCGGCCACGGGGTGCCGGTGCGGATCAGCCCCAGGATCAGCATCGCGCCCGCGCCGTAGCCTCGGCTCGGGGCGCACCGCTCGGCGAAGGAGAGGGCCAGCCGGTCCCGGTCGATGCCGCCGGAGTCGGCCAGTTGGGCGAGGACCGAGCAGGCCATCTCGGTGTCGTCGGTCCATTCCCAGGGCGCCGGCGGCAGGGCGTCGGCGGCGAGATCCACGGGCGCCGGCCGCGACAGGAAGTACTGCGCGCCGAGGGCGTCGCCGGTGGAGAGACCGGCGAGGCTGTCCCGGGCGAGCGCCAGGCGGGCATCGGCGAACAGGGTGAACGACATCGTCGTACCAGCTTGCCCGGTCGCCAGGCACGTCGCAACGCGATCAACTTGCCAGGCCAAGTACGGTCTTGTCGTGGCCTCCGTGCTCCTGGTCGAAGACGATCACGTCGTACGCGGCGCGATGCTGCGGTCCCTCACCGACCGGGGGCATGCCGTGCACGCCGTGGGTACGGCGTTGGACGCCCTGCGTCGGGTCGCCGCGGAGACACCCGACCTGGTGGTCCTCGACCTCGGCCTGCCCGACCTGGACGGCTCGGACGCGCTGCGGATGCTGCGCGGCATCACCGACGTTCCGATCATCATCGCCACCGCCCGCGACGACGAGCAGTCGGTGGTCAAGCTGCTGCGCGCCGGCGCCGACGACTACATGGTCAAGCCGTTCACCGGGGCACACCTGGACGCGCGGATCACCACCGTGCTGCGCCGGGCCGGCCGGGCCAGTCGGTCCGTGCAGCCCGCTGTGCACAGCGTCGGCGGGCTGCGGGTGGACGTGGGCGAACGCAGCGCCCAACTCGACGGGGAGTCGCTGGCGCTCACCCGCAAGGAATTCGACCTGTTGGCGTATCTCGCCGCACGACCTGGGCGGGTAGTGTCCCGCCGGGAGCTTTTGGAGGAGGTATGGCGGCAGCCATCGGTCGGCGAGGATCAGACCATCGACGTTCACCTGTACTGGCTCCGCAGAAAGATGGGCGAGTCCGCGGCGAAGCCGCGCTACCTGCGCACCGTGCGGGGGGTCGGGTTCCGGCTGGTGGCACCGGACTGAGGACGGCGCTGGCCCTGCTCACGGCCGGCATGTGCAGTCTCGTCGCGCTCGCGTTCCTGATTCCGCTCGGGCTCAGCCTGCGGGAGCAGAGCCGCGACGAGGCGATCGCCGACGCGGCGCGGCGCAGCGCGCTGGTGACCGGCGCGCTGGCGGTGAGCACCGACCCGGCGGTCGTCGAGCGTGCCGTGGTGGCCAGCGCCGAGGGCGCTCCCACCCGGCCCGTGGTGCACGGGTTGGGGCTGGACGAGTCCGCCGGTCGGGCCAGCGGCGACGACCTGGACCGGGCCCGCTCGGAGCGCCAGTCGTTGGTTGTCGACGTCGACGGGGGTGTGGCCCGGCTCGACCCGGTCGTCCTCGGTGACCGGACGGCCGTGGTCGAGGTGTTCCTTCCGGAGTCGACGCTGGGCGAGGGCGCCGGCGGCACCTGGCTGCTGCTGCTCGCGGTCGGTGCGGCGATGGCCGGCGCGGCGGTGCTGGTGGTCGACCGGGTCGCTGCCCGCGCGGTGGACTCGACCCGGGGTCTGGTCAAGGCCGCGCTCTCCATCGGCGACGGCGACCTCGGCGTACGCGTCGAGCCGACCGGTCCGCGTGAGCTGGCCGAGGCCGGGTACGCCTTCAACCGGATGGCGGACCGACTGGACGCCGCCCGCACCGACGAGCGGGAGTTGGTGGCCGACCTGTCGCATCGTCTGCGTACCCCGTTGACGGTGCTGCGCCTGGACGCGGAGGCGTTGGAGTCCGACGACACGAGCGTGGGTTCGTTCAGCCCGGCGGAGTTGGACCGGCTGCGCGGGATCCGGCGGATCCGGCAGGCGATCGTCACCCTGGAGGGTGAGATCGACGTGTTGATCAAGACCACTCGCAAGTCGGTGGCGCACGAGGCCGGGCCGGCCATGTGTGACGTCAGCGAGGTGGTCCGGGACCGGATGGTGTTCTGGGCGGCGCTGGCCGGCGACCAGAACCGGCCGCAGCGGGTCAACGGCGCGCAGCTGCGCATCCCGGCGCCGGTGCCGCGGGCCGAGCTGGCCGCCGCGCTGGACGCGGTGATCGGCAACGTCTTCCGCTACACCCCGCAGGGCACCGCGTTCGAGGTGGCCGTGTCCCGGCGCGACGGTTACGTGGCGATCCGGATCGACGACGCCGGCCCCGGCATCGCCAACCCGGACCGGGCGCTGCGCCGGGGCACCAGTGACCAGGGTTCGACAGGGCTCGGCCTGGACATCGCCAAACGGGTGGCGTTGCAGGCCAACGGCTCGGTGAGCATCGACCGGGCACGGTTGGGCGGGGCCAGCGTGGTGATGCTGCTGGCCGACCCGGAGGCGACGCCCCGACAGGTCAGCCGTTTCGGTCTGGTCGGTCGGATGGCCCGCGACGTCCGGGACACGAAGGCCAGCGGACGTCGCTGGCCCCGCCAGCGCCCCACCGACGACTGACCCGGCCGACCCCGGGGCTGTGCGCCGGCGCAAGTCTTCCTTAGATCGCGGTTAACGACCGCGTTGGATCGCCTGCGGGCTGACAGGATCACCACACGAACCCACCAGTTCCACCGGCCGAGCGCACCACGTACCCACGGCCGGTGGAGCCGCGCGCGCGGCGGGAGTCACAGGTCCCCCCACACCCACGCTCCCGCCGCGCGCCCTGCTCGACCGACCGGTTCAGCCGGCGGTGGCGAGGTACGCGTCGATCTCGCTGAGGATCCGCTGCTGACCGGTGCTGTCGAGGAAGGACGCGGTCACCGCGTTGCGGGCCAGACCGGCCAGACCCTCGGCGCCGACGCCGAGCAGGCGGGCCGCCACCGCGTACTCGTCGTTGAGGGTCGTGCCGAACATCGGCGGGTCGTCGGAGTTGATGGTGACCAGAAGCCCAGCCTCGACAAGCCGGGGCAGCGGATGCTCGTCGAGGGTCGCCACCGCCCGGGTGCGGACGTTGGACGTCGGGCAGATCTCCATCCCGATCTGGCGCTCGGCCAGGTACGCGAGCAGCTGCGGGTCCTGCGCGGCGGAGATGCCGTGCCCGATCCGCTCGGCGCCCAGCTCGTTCAGCGCGTCCCAGACGGTCTGCGGTCC
This sequence comes from Micromonospora sp. D93, assembly GCF_018070365.1. Classification (NCBI taxonomy): domain Bacteria; kingdom Bacillati; phylum Actinomycetota; class Actinomycetes; order Micromonosporales; family Micromonosporaceae; genus Micromonospora; species Micromonospora sp. D93. The sequence continues at coordinate 10,000 of NZ_JAGPXW010000003.1, forward strand.
GGTGGTCTCCCCGGCGTGCGGCACCGAGCGCAGGCCGGCGGCGCGGGCCTGGTCGAAGTAGGGCCGGAACTGCGGTCGGGGTACGCCGATCTCCGGGCCGCCCAGACCGAAGCTGATCAGCCCGTCCGGGCGCTGATCCAGCGCGATGCGCAGCGTCTCCTCGGCCGCCGGCAGGCCGGCCTCGCCCGGGATGTCGAAGCACCAGCGCAGCTCGATGCCGAAGTCGGCAAGGGCGCGCTTGCGGGCGTCCTCGATGGCCTCGCAGAACGCCGGCGCGGGAATGCCCCGTCGGACGTGCGAGTACGGGGTGATGGTCAGCTCCGCGTACCGGACCTGTTGGCGGGCCAGCTCCCGGGCCACCTCGTGGGTGAGGATCCAGACGTCCTCCGGGTCGCGGATGAGGTCCACGACGCTCAGGTAGACCTCGATGAAGTGCGCGAAGTCGCGGAACTCGAAGTAGTCGGCGAGCGCGTCCGGGTCGGCCGGCACGGGGGTGCGTCCCTCGTGTCGGGCGGCCAACTCGGCGACGATCCGGGGCGAGGCGGAGCCGACGTGGTGCACGTGCAGCTCCACCTTGGGCAGGCCGGCGATGAAGGTGGGCAGGTCGGTCACGGGTTCTCCTGGGCATGGTCGCCGGTGCAGGCGACGACGAAGACGCGGCGGAACGGGAAGTACACCTGACCCTGCCGTACCGGGTACGCCGCGGTGAGTCGTACTCCCAGCTCGGCTCGGAAGGCGGACCAGCTGGCGGCGTCCAGTGCGGACCGGACCGGGCGCAGCGCGGTGCCCTCCATCCAGGCCAGCACCGGGTGCTCGGCGGCGGGTCGAGCCGGCAGCAGGTGCACGTAGGTAGTCTCCCAGGCGTCCACCACGCAGCCGGCGGCGGTCAGCAGCGCCACGTAGTCGGCCGGGTCGTCGACCGGGTCCGCGCGCAGCAGTGGGGCTACCGTTGCCCGCCAGGTCGGCAGGTCGGCGACCTCGCGGAGGGCGCGGTGCGAGTCGGCGGCGAAGTTGCCGGGGACCTGCATGGCGAGCCAGGCGCCGGCGGGCAGCTCGGCGGCCCAGCGGCGCAGCAGCTCCTGGTGGCCGGGGACCCACTGCAGCGCGGCGTTGCTGACCACCACGTCCTCGTCGCCGGCGGGACGCCAGTCGCGCAGGTCGGCGACCGCGAAGTCGACAGGCGCGTCGAGGGTCTCGGCCCGCGCGATCATGTCGGGTGAGGAGTCGAGGCCGAGCACCCGGCTCGTCGGCCATCGGTCGGCGAGGGTGGCGGTGAGCTGGCCGGGGCCGCAGCCGAGGTCGATCACCGTGCGCGGTCGCTCGGCCGGGATCCGTGCGACGAGGTCGTGGAACGGCCGGGACCGCTCGTCGTCGAAGCGCAGGTAGGTCGTCGGATCCCACATGGTCGCCCCCTAAACCGTACGTGCGTACTGCTAAAGGTTACGGCTCGCGTGGCAGCGTGGCAACCCGATCACTAGGCTCGGGGGCATGGAACAGCGCAGCTTCAACCGGCTCGGCCGGACCGTTGGCGCGGTCGGCCTGGGCGCGTGGCAACTCGGCGCCGACTGGGGCACCGTCAGCGAGGACGACGCGATGGCAGTGCTCGCCGCCGCCGTGGACGCCGGGGTCACCTTCCTCGACACCGCCGACGTGTACGGCGACGGCCGCAGCGAGCAGCTGATCGGCCGCTTCCTGCGCACCCGACCCGACGCCGGGCTGACCGTCGCCACCAAGATGGGCCGCCGCGTCGAGCAGCGGCCGGAGGCGTACACCCTGGCCAACTTCCGGCAGTGGACCGACCGCTCCCGGGCCAACCTGGGAATGGACACCCTGGACCTGGTCCAGTTGCACTGCCCGCCCACCGCGGTCTTCTCCTCCGACGAGGTCTTCGACGGCCTGGACACCCTCGTCGCCGAGAAGGCCATCGCCGGGTACGGGGTCAGCGTCGAGACCTGCGACCAGGCCCTCACCGCGATCGCCCGACCGGGGGTGGCGAGCGTCCAGATCATCCTCAACGCGGTCCGCCACAAGCCCCTGGAGCGTGTGCTGCCGGCCGCGGCGGCAGCCGGTGTCGGCATCATCGCCCGCGTGCCGCTCGCCAGCGGCCTGCTCTCCGGCCGCTACGACGAGCACACCGAGTTCCCCGCCGACGACCACCGCAACTACAACCGGCAGGGCGCGGCCTTCGACGTCGGCGAGACGTTCTCCGGAGTCGACTTCGACAGGGGTCTGGCCGCCGTACGCCGGCTGGCCCCGCTTGTCGACGCGGACCGCACGATGGCGCAGTTCGCGCTGCGCTGGGTGTTGGACCAGGCCGGCGTCACAGTGGTCATCCCCGGTGCCCGCGACGCTGACCAGGCCCGGCGCAACGCCGCCGCGGCGGCCCTGTCCCCGCTCACCGACGAGCAGTTGGCAGCCGTACGCGAGACCTACGACGAGCTGATCCGCCCGCAGGTGCACGACCGGTGGTGACGGCGCGATGAGGGGCTGGCTTCCGCTCACCCTCGGCCTACTGGCCGTGGTGATCGGTGCGGTGTGGACGGTCCAGGGCCTCGGCTACGTCACCGGCAGCGTGATGACCGACCAGAAGATCTGGGCGGTGGTCGGCCCGATCGTGGCGCTGGCCGGGCTGGTGGTGCTCTGGCTCGGCCTGCGCTCGCGTCGACGCTGACCGGTCCCTCCGCCAGCGGGCCTGAGCAGGCGAAAGCCCCGCATCCCAACCGGGATGCGGGGCTTCACAGCGACCCTTGGGCCGGATCGTCCCACTGGCCGGCGGGGGCCGGCCGTCTCACTCAGATGGGACGGACCTGCTCAGCCTGCGGGCCCTTCTGACCCTGAGCGATCTCGAACTCCACCCGCTGGTTCTCCTCCAGCGAGCGGTAGCCGCTGGTCTGGATGGCCGAGAAGTGGACGAACACGTCAGCACCCCCACCATCGACGGTGATGAAGCCGAAGCCCTTGTCAGCGTTGAACCACTTCACGGTTCCCTGAGCCATGTGTATCTCCCTCTAAAAACTGGCGGCCGTGCACGCCGTCCGGCCGATTGGCCGTTTTTGAGCAGCGGCGCCTGAGGCGGCCCCACGAAGGAGACTTCTCTCAACCCACGCCATCTCGCAACAGCGGGGACCAGCAAATCACGGAGGTAAAAAGTCTGTCACGACCTCTCCGACGAATTTCTCCGACATGTGACCTGACGGATGCCTCAGGTGCGCTGGGCGGCGCACGATGCCATGCGAAAGCCCCCTTCCCATCGATGCGGGAAGGGGGCTGAAGTCGCTGCCTGGTCAGTCCGGCCAGCTGCCGGTCATCCGGCGGACGCCGACCGCGCCGCCCCGGTCCACGGCGGCCCGGACGACCGCGAAGATGGCGCCCTGCAACGCCGCGGCTGCCAGGATCTCGCCCCAGCCGCGATCCTCGTCGGTCGCGTTGGGCGCCTCACCGTCGCCCGCGGTGGCCTTCCAAACCTGCCGGAAGATCGCCCCGGCCACCGTGCCCGCGGCGATACCCAACAGCACGCCGACCGGCCGGTATGCGACCCTGCCGATGCTCTTATTCACCTACGCCTCCCCCGCACGATCATCAGCACCACCACTGTGGCCACCGCACCGGCCGCGATGGCCGCCCACGGCACCGGGTTGCGGCGCATTAATTCACCCTTGTCGTACGCCTGTGCGCGTACCAACTCGCCCTTCTCGTACGCCTGCGCCCGCGCCATCCCGGCGCCACGCGCGGCCTGCCCGCGAACCCGGGCGACGGTCTGCGCCGCCTGCTCCCGCATCCGCTCCTTGGCCTGCTCGGCGGACTCCTTGAGACGCGCCTTGACGTCGGCCTTGGCGGCCAACGCCTCCATCGTCTCGCCCAACTCGACCCGGGTGCGACGGATCTCCTCGCGGAGGGCCTCCGTGTCGCCGGTCCCGTTACCGGTCATTGCCGCCCCCTGTCCTTCACCGCGGCGGTGACGGTGTCCATGTCTGCCCGGAGGCTGCGGACCGTGGCCGCAGGCATCGGCGGGACGGCACGGCTGACCTGCTTCTTGCCCACCAGGGCGAGGATGCCGGCCACCAGGAAGCAGGCCACCGCCACGATCAGCGCCGCGGCCCAGGCGGGCAACACCAGGTCGAGCAGCAGGATCGCCGTGGCGACCAGCGCGCCCAGGCCGAAGAACGCGAGCGCGCCACCGCCGCCGAACAGGCCGAGCCCGATGCCCGCGTGCTTACCCTTCTGGGTCAACTCCGCTCGGGCCAGCGTCAGTTCGTCCCGCACGAGGCGGGAGATCTGCTCGGTGGCCCGCTGCACCAACTCGGCGGTGGAGGGCTCGCTCCCGTTCTGGGATGTGCGGGCTTTCGCCACGTCAGCCATGCTGTCCTCCTTTCCTCATCACCGCGCTGTATGCCCGAAGTCGTCGCTCGTCAATCCTAGAGCGCGCCAACCAGCTCACCGTCACCGTTGTCCGACGCCGCGCCGCCGATACGCGGCCAGCCGCCGTGATCACGCCAGAGACGTCCGGCAGCACATCCCCCACCCAAGCCCGACCAAACCTCTCGCAACGGGGCGGGATGGCGGGTCAGGGGCGGGTCTCCTCAGGGCCGACGAAGGCTTCGCTGCGGGCGTCGCCGTCGTCGCTACCGCCGAAGACACGGGCGTCGTCGGGCGCCTCGGTGTCGGACAGGCGGCGTGCCGGCCGCCTCGGCTGCACCCACTGCCAGGACAGGTTGCTGTTGGAGTCGCCCAGCTCGGTGCGCAGCCGGGGCATCGCGGTCGGGCGGTTGTCCCGGATCCAGGCGACCAGGTGCTCCCGGACGAGGCAGCGCAGGTCCCACAGACTGCCCGCGTCGGCGGCGCTGACCAGCGCGCGCAACCGCACCATCCCGCCGGTGGCGTCGGTGACCTGGAGGACGCAGACCCGCCCGTCCCACAGCTCGGTGCCCTCGACGAGGCGGCGCAGTTCCTCGCGCATGGTCTGCACCGGCACCGCCCAGTCCACGTCGAATTCGGCGGTGCCGAGCACCGCCGCCTCCGTCCGGGTCCAGTTCTGGAACGGCTTGCTGGTGAAGTACGAGGTGGGCAGGATCAGCCGGCGGTCGTCCCAGATCTGCACCACGACGTAGCTGAGGGTCAGCTCCTCGACGCGACCCCACTCCCCCTCGACGACGACCACGTCGTCGAGCCGGACGGCGTCGCTGAAGGCGAGCTGGAGGCCGGCGAAGACGTTGCCGAGCAGGCTCTGCGCGGCGAGCGCGGCCACCACACCGAACACACCGGCCGAGGTCAGCACGCCGGCGCCGATGCCCCGCACGCTGGGGAACGTCATCAGCATCACGCCCACGGCCAGGATGACGATCACCGCGATGGTCAGTCGGCGCAGCATCACCACCTGGGTCCGGACGCGTCGGGCGTGCCGATTGTCCGGTACGTCGACCCGGAACCGGGCCAGTGCGGTGTCCTCCACGACGATCAGCAGACCGGCGACCAACCAGGCCATGGTGGCGATGACGCCGAGGATGAGCAGGTGCAGCAGCAGCCGCCGCCAGCTCTCGCCGACCGCGTAGCCGGTGCTGAAGCGGACGGCGAACTGCACGGCCAGGACCGTCGCGGCGACCTGGAACGGGCGGTGCGCGTGATCGGTCAACTCGGTCAGCAGCAGTGACCGGCGGCCGAACCGCCGGGTCAACCGGTGGACGACCTCGACCAGGAAGAGAGCGACCGCCGCCGCGACGAGCGCGGCGACGGCCGTTTCGAGATAGTTCTGCACGGCTTCGGTGCTCCCCTTCGACCAGGCGTCGGGCACTTCGGGCAAAAGCCCAAGAGTGCCCGACGGCCCGGGAATCGACCAGCTCAGACCTTGCGGTACCGGGACTGGAGGAAGCAGTAGACACCGAAGGCGGCGATGCCCAGGGCGACAAGGGTCAGCAGGAACGTGCCGTACGACTGCTCACGCAGGGTGTGCAGCGCGGCGTCCAGACCACGGGCCTTCTCCGGGTCGTAGTTCACCGCAGCCACGACGACCAGCAGACCGGCGATGCCGTACGCGACGCCCTTGGCGACGTACCCGGCCATGCCGAGGCGGCGGGCGAGTTGGCGGGTCTTCGGGCTCATCTCGCCGGTCTTGAGGTGCTTCTCGAACTTCTTGCGGGCGCCGTAGATCACCAGGCCGATGCCGATAGCGGCGACGACCAGCCCGGCCAGGCCGACCAGCCAGCGGCCACCGCTGGAGGTCATCAGCTTGCCGGTCAACGCCTCCTGCTTGTCGGCGCTGTTCGACCCGGCGTCGGAGAAGACCTTGAAGGCGGTCCAGGCGAAGTAGAGGTAGACGACGGTCCGGCCGGCCGAGGCGAGCCGTTCCATGACCCGCTCCTTGCCCCGCTCGGCGCGGTGCCCTACCGCCGCCTCCAGCCCCTGCCAGATCGCCATGGCGAGCAGGCCCACAGCGACGGCGATGACCAGGAACTTGCCGAGGGGCTGTGCGGAGAGGGTGCGCAGCGCGCCGGACTGGTCGCCGTCGGCGGACGACCTGTCGAACGCGATCTGCAACGCCAGCCAGGCGAAAAGCAGGTGGACGATGCCGTAGCCGATGAAGCCGGCCCGGGCGAGGAGTTCCAGCCACCGGCTGTCCGCCGTTCGGGAGGCGGTGGCTTCGGCGCTACGGGTGAGTGACATGGCGTCACAATCTCCGATTCTGAAGATTCCCAAACGTCGGCCACCGCCGCCCGCCCGGATCAGCTGCCCGGGTTGCGTGCCACGCGGATCTTGACCTGCTGGTCGGTCACGCTGTCCAGGGTCACAGCGAAGCCGCCGGCCTCGGCGGCCTGCTGGCCCGTGGTGAGGGTGAGCTGCTCGCCGGCGACCTCGACTGTCACCTGGTCACCCTCGGCGCCGACCAGTTTGGCCTCGACGCCCAGGATGGTGGTCCTCGCGTCGACACCCCGCTCGAAGGTGACAGTGCAGGCGTCCAGCGCACAGTCGGTGGAGGCGCCCTGGGAGCTGCACCCGGCGAGCACGGCGAGGCCGAGCGCCAGACCGGCGAGGAGACCGGCGGCGCGGCGGACGGAGGGAATGGGCACGGTGGCGGGTCGGTTCGTCACCCCGCCAAGAGTACGAGACATCAGCGACGGCACCGCCCAACAGTGATCACCTGGCGGCCGAGAAGGGTACGAGGAGCACCGGCTAGGGTCCGGACATGCCGTTCGACATCGCCCGCACCCGGGCCGCGTACCCCGCCCTGACCGAGGGCTTCGTCCACCTCGACGGTGCCGGGGGCACCCAGACCGCGGCCTGTGTGATCGACGCGGTCACCGACGCCATGCGGTCGGCGGTCGGCAACCGCACCGCCGCCAACGTGGCGGGTCGCCGGTCGTTGGAGCTGGTGGCCGAGGCCCGCTCGGCGGTGGCCGACCTGCTCGGCGGCGACCCGGACGGGGTGGTGCTCGGCCCGAGTGCGACAGCGCTGACGTACACCCTGGCCCGCACGCTCGGCGCGGCCTGGCGTCCGGGGGACGAGGTGGTGGTCTCCCGGCTCGACCACGACGCGAACGTGCGGCCGTGGGTGCAGGCCGCCGAGGCGGCCGGCGCGACGGTGCGCTGGGCCGAGGTCGACAGGCACACCGGTGAGTTGCCCGCGGCCCAGTACGCGGACCTGGTCGGTGAGCGGACCCGGTTGGTCGCGGTGACCGCCGGCAGCAACGCCATCGGCACCATGCCGGACGTGCCGGCGATCGCCAAGGCCGCACACGCGGTCGGCGCGTTGGTCCACGTCGACGGGGTGCACTCGGTTCCGCACGGCCCGACCGACCTGAGCTCGCTCGGCGCCGACGTGCTGGTCACCAGCGCGTACAAGTGGTCCGGGCCGCACCTGGCGGCGATGGTGGCGGACCCGGCCCGGTGGGCGGCGCTGCGCCCGGCGAAGCTGGTGCCGTCCTCCGACGCGGTGCCGGACCGGTTCGAGTACGGCACGCCGAGCTTCCCGCTGCTGGCCGGTGTGACCGCCGCGGTGGACCACCTGGCGGGGTTGGACCCGGACGCGGTCGGGGACCGGCGGGCACGGCTGCGGGCCGGGCTGGCCGCCGCCCAGGCCCACGAGGAGGCCCTGCTGGACCGGCTGCTCGCCGGGTTGGCGCAGCGGCCGGCGATCACCGTCTACGGCTCGCCGGCGCGGCGTTGCCCGACGGTCTCGTTCCGGGTCGCCGGGATGTCGCCGGCGGCAACCCAGGAGGCGTTGGGCGCCGCCGGGTTCTGCCTCTCCGTCGGCGACTACTACGCCTACGAGTACTTCCAGCTGATGGGTCTGCGCGACAGCGGCGGCGCGGTGCGGGCCAGCATCTATCACTACAACACGGCCGACGAGGTGGACCGGTTGCTCGGCGAACTCGACGCGCTGGCCGATCCGGCGGGGAGAATGGCCGGATGAGCACCCTGGTCGAGGACAACCCGGCGAAGCACCGCTTCGAGATCCTGGTCGACGACGCGCTGGCCGGCTTCACCGCGTACCTGCCGCGCGGGGAGGTCCTGGTCTTCACCCACACCGAGGTGGACCGGAGCTTTCAGGGCAAGGGGGTGGGCGGCACGCTGATCCGCGGCACCCTGGACCAGCTCCGGGCACGCGGCACGAAGCTGGTGCCGCAGTGCCCCTTCATGGCCGCGTTCATCGACAAGCACCCCGAGTACGCCGACCTGGTCGCCGACCTTCCGTAGGGCGGGCCCGTCAGCGGGCGCCGGTGAGCACCTCGGCGGCGGCCCGTCCGCTGGCCCGGGTGGCGCCGTGGGTGGCCAGGTGCACCGCCCCGGTGACCAGCTCGGGCACACCCAGCTCGACAACTACCGCGTCGGGTCGGACGGCCAACGCGCGGCGCACGGCGGCGCGCATCCAGTCGTGCCGGTGCAGGTCGCGGACGACCAGCACCAGGGGGCGGGCGTCCGCCCCGGCGCCCGGGTCCGCCGGCACGTCGGGTTCGGCGTAGCGGACCGTGCTGGTGCCGGGCAGCAGCTCGCCCAGTGGCAGGCCGATGCCCCACGGGGTCTCGGCGCCGATGGCGATGTTGCGCGGCGGCTCGAACTCGACGACGTGTGCCGCGCGGGTCAGGGGCAGCGCGACAGTCGTACCGGGGGCGGCGGTGACCCGGACGGCCCGGCGGGCGGCGACCAGCCCGACGTCGGCGGCGCCACGCGCTCCGGCCAAGCCGGCGCTGCGGGCCGCCACCGTCCAGGCGGCGAGTTGACCGACGCGCTTGGCGGCCTCGGCGAGACGTTCCTCGGGCAGCTCACCGGAGATGACGGCGGCCACGATGGCGTCGCGCAGCTCACGGGCGGCCTGCTCGTCGGCCCGTTCGCCACCGATGCAGATCGCGTCGGCCCCGGCGGCGAGGGCGCGGACCGTCGCTCCGGCGAAGCCGTACCGGTCGGCGACCGCGCGCATCTCCACCGCGTCGGTGACCACCACACCGGAGAAGCCCAGCTCGTCTCGGAGCAACCCACCCAGGATGCGTTGACTCAGCGTCGCCGGAAGGTGCGGGTCGAGCGCGGGCACCAGCAGGTGACCGGTCATGACCGCCTGCACCCCGGCGGCCACGGCGGCGCGGAACGGGGCCAGTTCGCAGGCGTCCAGCCGGGCCCGGTCGGCGGTGATCCGGGGCAGGTCGTGGTGTGAGTCGACGCGGGTGTCGCCGTGCCCGGGGAAGTGTTTGGCGCAGGCCGCGACGCCGCCGGCCTGGAGCCCACGGACCCAGGCGGCGGTGTGCCGCGCGACAAGCGCCGGGTCGGCGCCGAAGGAGCGGACGCCGATCACCGGGTTCGCCGGGTTGGAGTTGACGTCGGCGTCCGGGGCGTAGTTGAGGGTGACGCCCGCCGTGGCCAGCTCGACGCCGAGGTCACGGGCGACGGCCTCGGTCAGCGCCGGGTCGTCGACCGCGCCGAGGGCGAAGTTGCCGGGCCGGGAGCTGCCGTGCACCGACTCCAGCCGGGTGACGTCGCCGGCCTCCTCGTCGATCGCCACGATGACGTCCGGCCGTTCCGCGCGCAGCGTCGCGGTGAGCGCGGCCACCTGCTCGGTGTCGACGACGTTGCGGGCGAAGAGCACCACCGAGCCGAGACCGTCGCCGAGCCAGCGGCACACCCACTGTGGTGGGGTGGTGCCGACGAAGCCGGGTTGCAGGACGGCGGCGGCGAGCGCCGGGAGGTGCCCGGTGGTCGTGGTCACGCCGCCCCCTCGCAGTGATCCATATCGATCACCGGCGACGGTACGCCCCCGTCGATCCGCTGGTTGCGCTCGCTCATGCGGCCCCCGTACCCCATCTCTCGCGCGCCCTCGGCGCACCGCCACCGGCAGGCGGTCCTGCCATGGTCACACTGAGCGATTCAATAGTCAATAAACCTTACAGTTGCCGGGCGGGCCGTTCCCCGGGGAGAGTGCGGGGATGGATCCCGTCCTGCTGGCCGACGCGACGAGCCCGGCCGACATCCCCGGCGTACGCCTGCTCGGCCTGGTGGTCGGCGCCCTGCTGCTCCTCGCCGCGATCCGGGCGATGTTCGGCCGACGCTGACCCGCCGCACGTCGAGAACCGGTGTGACAGGGCACCACCGGGGTACGGCTCTCCCATCAGCAGCTCCGCGTGCCGAAGGGGTAAGCCATGAAGATCGGATACTTTCTGTCCAGTGAGGAGTTCACTCCAGCCGAGTTGCTGGAGCAGGCGCGCGGTGCCGAACGGGCCGGCTTCGAGGCGCTGTGGATCTCCGACCACTACCACCCCTGGGTGGACGCACAGGGCCAGAGCCCGTTCGTCTGGTCGATGATCGGCGCGGTCAGCCAGGTCTGCTCGCTGCCGGTGACCACGGCGGTGACCTGCCCGACCATGCGGATCCACCCGGCCGTGATCGCGCAGGCGGCGGCGACCAGCGCGGTGCTGCACGGTGGACGGTTCGTGCTCGGCGTCGGCACCGGCGAGGCGCTCAACGAGCACATCTTCGGCGACGCCTGGCCACAGGCCGACGTCCGGCTGGAGATGCTGGAGGAGGCTGTCGAGGTGCTGCGCGCGCTGTGGGGCGGCGACTTCGTCAGCCACCACGGCAAGCACTACACGGTGGAGCAGGCGCGGATCTACACGCTGCCCGACACTCCCCCGCCGATCTACGTCTCCGGCTTCGGGCCGAAGTCCATCGACCTGGCCGCTCGGATCGGTGACGGCTACGTGAGCACCATGCCCGACGGCGAGATGGTCCGGCGCTTCCGCGAGAACGGCGGCGGCGACAAGCCGTGCCAGGCCGGCTTCAAGGCGGCGTACGCGGACAGCGCGGAGGAGGGGTTGCGCATCGCGTACGAGCGCTGGCCCAACGCGGGGGTGCCGGGTGAGCTGTCCCAGGTGCTGCCCTCGCCGCGACACTTCGAGCAGGCCGCCGAGCTGGTCAAGCCGGAGATGCTGAAGGAGGCGTTCGTCTGCGGCAACAGCGCCGACGCGCACCTGGAGATGATCGACAAGTACGCCAAGGCCGGCTTCGACGAGGTCTACGTGGCCAACACCGGCCCGCACTACCAGGGCCTGTTCAACCTCTACCAGCGCGAGGTCCTGCCCCGGCTGCGCTGAGTCGCGGATCGGCGAGCCGGTAACCGACGAGCCCATGATCGTCCGAATGCGTTTCGGCGGTCATGGGCTCGGGTACCTCCGGCCCTCGATGAAACTGTCCACGCACTCGATGACGTTGCGCCGCGCGGCCCGCAGCCTTTTCGGCTGGAAGGCGCTACGGCCCAACCAACTGGCCGCCATGCGCGCGGTGATGAAGCGACGCGACGCGCTTGTGGTGTTGCCCACCGGCGCCGGCAAGTCGGCGATCTACCAGATCCCGGCCAGCCTGATCCCCGGCCCCACAGTGGTGATCTCCCCGCTGCTGGCCCTCCAGCAGGACCAGATCGCCTCCCTCAACGAGCGGCAACGCCCGGAGCTGCGGGCGGTGCGGATCAGCTCGAACGAGTCGGCCACCCAGCAGGCCGAGGCGATCACCGAGATCCGTGAGGGTCGGGCGGAGTTCCTCTTCATCACCCCGGAACAGCTCAGCAACCCCCAGCGGATGGCCGAGGTCGCCGCGCTGAAGCCGGCGCTGGTGGCGATCGACGAGGCGCACTGCATCTCCGCGTGGGGGCACGACTTCCGCCCCGACTACCTGGCGCTCGGGCACCTCATCGACGGCATCGGTCGACCGCCGGTGGTCGCGCTGACCGCCACCGCCTCCCCTCCGGTACGCGACGACATCATCGCCCGGCTGCGGCTGCGCGAGCCGGAGGTGGTGGTCTCCGGACTGGACCGGCCGAACCTGTTCGTCGAGGTCGCGCACTGCCCCACCGAGGACTACCGGTGGCGGCGGCTGATCACGCTGCTGCGCGACGACGAGCGGCCCGGGATCATCTACGTGCCGACCCGTCGCGCCGCCGAGGAGCTGGCCACCCGGTTGACCGACGCCGGCTTCCCGGCGCAGTTCTACCACGGAGGGATGGCGGCCGGCGCACGCCACGAACTGCACGAGGCGTTCCTCGCCGACCAGGTCCCCATCATGGTGGCGACCTCGGCGTTCGGGATGGGCATCGACAAGCCGAACATCGCCTGGGTGGCGCACATGGCGCTGCCCGACTCGCCGGACAGCTACTTCCAGGAGATCGGCCGGGCCGGGCGCGACGGGCAACCGGCCCGGGTGCTGCTGCTCTGGCAGGCCGAGGACGTGGGCCTGCAACGGTTCTTCAGCGGCGGCCTGCCCGACGTCGACGAGCTGCGCGACCTCGCCGCGCTGCTGCGCCGCAAGCCGGCCACCAAGACCGAGCTGCGCGAGACCACCGGTCTCGGGCCGCGCAAGCTGGGCCAGTACCTCTCCCTGTTGGAGCAGGTCGGCGCGGCCGAGCCGCGCGCCCGGCAGCGCATCGGCGCTCCCCGTTACTCACCCACCCCGACCGACGCCGCCGCGGCGGCGCTGGCCGAGGCGGAGCGCCAGCAGACGGTGACGCGGTCCCGCACCGACATGATGCGGGCCTTCGCCGAGACCCGGGCCTGCCGGGGGCAGACCCTGCTGGCCTACTTCGGCGAGCAGATGACGCACGTCTGCGGCCACTGCGACAACTGCCACAACGGCACCAGCGTGGCCGACCAGGGAGCGGTCGGGCCGTTCCCGGTGCACAGCCAGGTGCGTCACCCGGAGTGGGGGCCCGGCCTGGTGCTCTCGTACGAGGAGGACAAGATGACGGTGCTCTTCGACGAGGTCGGGTACAAGACGTTGTCGGTGCGCGTGGTGTCCGAACAGGGCCTGCTGACCCTGGACTAGCCTGACCCGGGCACCGTTGGCGGGCCCGGTGGATCGACCAAGCAGAGCACCGATTGACCAAGTTGAGCAGGGCGGAAGGGGCGTTGCCGTGATCGAGCAGCCGGCGTACACCGAGTTCGGTTTCTCCGACGGGGAGTGGGGGTTGCTGGTCGGCCTGCCGCAGTCGGTGCTGACGGCCGCGAGCGCCGCCGAGTCCGACGGCACCCGCCGGACCATGGCGGAGAACGCGGCCGGACTGGAGACCATCGCCACCGGCCGGGAGTCGGCCAGCCCGCTGGTCGCCGCCGTGGCCGGTGAGATCGTCAGCCGGGTCGGTGACCCGGAGACCGGTGAGGAGTTGCCGACCATCGCGCCCGCCGACCCCGGGGCGTACATCGACGACGTGCTGCTGCGGGCCGGCCAGGCGGCCGAGCTGCTGGCCGGCCGCGTCGACGAGGGTGAGGCCGGCGCGTACAAGCACTGGCTCGTGAAGATCGCCGAGCAGGTGGTGGGCGCCGCGTCCAGCGGTGGGCTGCTGGGCATCGGCGGCGAGTCGGTCAGCGACTCCGAGCGGCGTTTCCGCGACCGGCTCGCGCACGTGCTCACCGACTGAGCGACGACAACGACGTGTCGGCCGGACCGGTCGGCTCGGCGGCCAGCGCCGTCGGGTCGGCCGGTCGGATGCCGCGCAGCGAGACCAGGGCGGTGATCGCGCCCAACAGCATGACCGCCATGGCGGCGTACGCGGCCAGGTGCAGCCCGTCGGTGAACGCGACAGCTGCGGCGTGCCGCACCGCGTCGGCCAGGTCCGCCGGCAGTCCCTGGGCGACCGCGAGCGCGCCGGCCAGGGTCTCCCGGGCCGCGGCGCCGGCGTCGGCGGGCAGCCCGGCCGGCAGGCCGTCGACGATCTCGCGGCGGTAGACCGCCGCACCGACGCTGCCCAGGATCGCCATTCCCAACGCACCACCCAGCTCGCTGCCGGACTCGGTGAGCGCCGACGCGACACCGGCCTGCTCGGGCGGCGCGGCGCCGAGGACCAGCTCGGTGACGAGGGACATCACCATCACCAGGCCACCCGCGTAGACACTGGCGCCGACGAGCAGCAGCCACAGCGGCGTCTCCGGCGTGACCCGGGTCAGCACCACGAAGCCGAGCACGGCGATCCCGAACCCGGCACCGATCAGGTACGCCCGTTCGACGCGCTGGGCGAGGGCGGCGGCGGCCGGCGCGATTCCGCCCACGGCGAGGGACGGCACGAGACTCCACAGTGCCGCCCGCAGCGGGCTCAGGCCGAGCACCAGTTGCAGGTGCTGGGTGGTGAAGATGGCGAAGCCGACCAGGGCGAACATCGCCACCAGGTTGACGGCGAGCGACCCGGCGAAGCCGCGACGGCGGAACAACGCGAGGTCGACCATCGGGTACGCCCGGGTCCGCTGCCGGTGCAGGAAGACCGCGCCCACCAGCAGGCCGCCCACGATGGCGAGGACCCGCACCGTGCTCAGGCCGTCGCGGGCCATCTCCTTGATGCCGTAGATCACCGGCAGCAGCGCGCCGAGCGACAGCACCGCGCTGATCAGGTCGAACCGCCCGGCCGCCGGGTTGCGGAACTCGGGCACCAGGAGCGGGACGAGCAGGAGCAGCATCAGCATCGCCGGGATGTTGATCAGGAAGATCGAGCCCCACCAGAAGTGCTCCAGCAGGATGCCGCTGAGCACCGGGCCGATGGCGATGCCGCCGGTGAGGGTGGCGGTCCAGATGCCGATGGCGGTGCCACGCTGCTTGGCGTCGTGGAACATGTTGCGCACCAGGGCGAGCGTCGAGGGCATCAGGGTGGCCCCGCCGACACCGAGCACGGCCCGCGCGGCGATGAGCGTCGCGGTGCTGTCGGCGTACGCGGCCAGCAGCGACGCCGCACCGAACGCGGTGGCGCCGACCAGCAGGAGCCGCCGTCGGCCGATCCGGTCACCCAGGGCGCCCATGGTGATGAGCAGGCCGGCCAGCACGAAGCCGTAGATGTCGAAGATCCAGAGCTGCTCGGTGGCGGTGGGGCGCAACTCCGCGCTGATGAACGGGACGGCGAAGTAGAGCACCGACACGTCCATCGAGACCAGGAGCAGCGGCAGCATCAGCACCGTGAGCCCGATCCACTCGCGCCGGCCCGCCCGCGGTGCCGGTGTGGTGGTGGTCGTCATGATCAGTTTCCCTTCTGCGTATGTCGTACGCTGTTATGCGTAGACCATACGCAGAACTAGGATGGCGGGGCAAGGAGGAAATGTGGCGGCGAAGACAGACGACGGCGGGCCCGTACTCCCGCCGGCCATCGAGAGTGTGTGGGGGCTGCGGGAACGCCCACCCAAGGGCCCCCGGCCGGGAATGAGCGTGCCCACCATCGTGGACGCCGCCGTACGCGTGGCCGACGCCGACGGCCTGGCCGCCGTCTCGATGAGCCGGGTGGCCAAGGAGTTGGGCGCCGCGACCATGGCCCTCTACCGGTACGTCGGCTCGAAGGACGAGCTGCTGATGCTCATGGTGGACACCGGGTACGGCCCCTCCCCCGGTCCGCCCGCCGCGGAGGACGACTGGCGCACCGGCCTCACCCGGTGGGCCTGGGCCGAGCACGAGGTGCTGCGGCGACGGTCCTGGCTGCTGCACGTCCCGATCAGCGGCCCGCCGATCACCCCGCAGCAGCTCGGTTGGATGGAGGACGGGCTGCGCTGCCTCGACGGCACCACGCTCGCCGAGGGCGAGAAGATGTCGGTGCTCCTGCTGATCACCGGGTACGTCCGCAACGAGGCCACCCTCACCTCGCAGATCGCCGAGGGCACCCGGGCGGCCGGCGTCGAGCCCAGCGAGATGATGCCCGCGTACGGTCGGCTGGTGGCCCGGCTCATCGACCCGGCCCGCTTCCCCGCGCTGCACCGGGTGCTGAGCGCCGGCGTTCTCTACCAGGACGACAACCCCGACGACGAGTTCGTCTTCGGCCTGGATCGGATCCTCGACGGCGTCGAGGCGCTGATCCAGCGCCGGGCGGGCTGAGGGAGCCCCGATGCTGCCGAGAGCAACGATCGACACCACAGTCCTGCCACCTGGCGAACGGTTCGGCATGTGGCTGGACCTGGTGGCGCGCACCTCGGCGCCGCTGCGCATCCAGTCCGCGCACAGCGACGACTTCGCCGCCCGCGCCGACTTCCTCGACCTCGGCCCGATCCAGCTGGTGCAGTACGAGTACCCGTCGCTGGACGCCACCCGGACCCGGAAGCTGGTCCGTCAGTCCGACCCGGAGTTGTACATCCTCGCCCTCACCACCGGCGGCATCGGCACATCCAGCCAGGACGGCCGCCGCAGCGAGATCCTGGCCGGCGAGTTCACCTTCTACGACGGGTCCCGGCCGCACGACGTCTGTCACCACGCCACCGAGCCGGAGCGGGACCAGGCCACCTCGATCATCACGCTGATCCCGCACGCCGCCCTGCCCCTGCCACCACAGCGCATGGCCGCGCTCTACGGCGGCCGGATGTCCGGCAGCGAGGGGATCGGGGCGCTGCTGGCGCAGTTCCTGCTCCAGGTGACCGGGCACCCCGAGCAGTACCATGCCGCCGACGCCAGCAGGCTGGGCGCGGTGGGGCTCGACCTGGCCACCACCATGCTCGGCCGGCACCTCGTCGCCGAGGACGCCGTGCCCACCGAGGTCCGCCGCCGGGCGCTGCTCACCCAGGTGCAGTCGTACATCCACCGCCACCTCGGCGAGGCGACACTCGGCCCACAGGCCGTCGCCGACGCCCACCACATCTCGGTCCGGTCCCTGCACCGGCTGTTCGAGGCCGAGGACACCACCGTGGCGTCGTACATCCGGGACCTGCGGCTGGCCCGGTGCCGGCGCGACCTGACCGACCCGGCGCTGCGCAACCTGCCGGTGCAGACCGTCGCAGCGCGGTGGGGGTTACCCAACAAGGCCCACTTCAGCCGGGCATTCCGGGCCGCGTACGGAACCACCCCGCAGGAACACCGTGACAGCGGCTCGGATTTGGCGCGGATCGTCAACCGCCAGGCGTCCACCGTCAACTCGCTGCCGGCAGACTGACACCAACGCGGTCGGCCATCGCCTGGTGGGCCGCCAACGGGGGCCGTGGCGAGGCGCCCGCCGCGCGAGCGGCGGGCGGCCGCCCGGTGCCACCCCACTGACGCCCGAGGCTCCGGTCCCGTCGCGCTTCCCCCCAGAATCGTCGACGGGGCCGGTCAGGACTTCTCCAGCAACTCCAGCACGACCCGCTCCGCCTCCTCGCGAGGCGCCCGCGGGTCCACCGACACCACCACCCCGTCGTGATACAGGTCGACCACCCGGGGGTCCACGTACGACGCACGAGCAACCGTCGGCGTGTTGCCCAGCAGTTCCGCCACCGCACGCATGACGGCGACCACCGACCTGCGCCGGGCGGTCACCGAGCGGGCCGGGCCCGCGGTGGCCAACTCGGTGGCCGCGAGCACTGTGGCGTGCCAGGTGCGGAAGTCCTTCGCGGTCATCTCCCCACCGCTGGCGTCGCGCAGGTAGCCGTTGACCTCGTCGCTGCGCACGTCGCGCCACTCCCGGCCGTCCCAGTAGCCGAACAGCCGCTCCGCCCGTCGCCGACGCCGACGCAGATTCATCAGCACCTGGCACAGTTCCGGATCCTCGATCCGGCGTACCTGCTCGATGCCCCCCTTCGCGGGAAACACGAAGACCACGCAGCCGCCCCGGGACCGGGCATGCTCGGGGCGCAGGGTGGACACCCCGTACGTCGGGTCGTCGCCGTTCGCGTACTGGTCGCTGCCGACCCGGAACATCCCCATGTCCAGCAGTCGGGCCACCGTAGCCAGCACCCGGTCCCGGCCCAGTCCATGGCCGTCCAGGTCCCGCCCCACCCGCTCGCGCAGCACCGGCAGCCGCCGGGCCACCTCCAACATGTGGTCGAACTTCGCCTCGTCCTGCTTCTCCCGCCACCGCGGGTGGTAGACGTACTGCTTGCGCCCGGCCGCGTCGATCCCGATCGCCTGGATGTGCCCGTTCGGATGCGGCGCGATCCAGACGTCCTGCCAGGCCGGGGGGATGACCAACTCCCGCAGCCGGGCCAGGACATCCGGCTCCCGCACCGGAGCCCCGGACGGGTCGACGAAGAGCCAACCCCGCCCGCGCCGACGCCGTCCGTACCCCGGTCGACCCGGGTCGCTACGCCGCAACCGCACCGGAGACCCGCACCACCCTCAGTACCTCGGCCACTGCGGCCAGCACCTCGTCGAGGCGCAGAGCCGCCATCGTCGGGTGGCTTCCTACCCCGTCCCAGCTGGGCCAATCCGCCTCGCCGGCCCAGAGCACCCGGTGCCGTGGCCGGTCCGGTGGTGGCCCCCAGTGCGCCGGTGGCACCGGCCCGAAGAGGACGACCGACGGGGTGCCGTACCCGGTGGCCAGGTGGGCGACGCCGGTGTCCCCGCTGACCACCAGCCGGGCGTCGGCCACCAGCGCGGCGAGCGCGCCGAGGTCGGTCCGGCCGGCCAGCACGGCGTCCGAGGTCAGGCCCGCCGCGTCGGCCACCCGGGCCGCCAACGCCCGTTCGTCGGCCGAGCCGGTGAGCAGCACCCGGTGCCCCTGGTCGGTCAGCGCCCGGGCCAGTGCGGCGAACCGTTCGGCGGGCCACCGCTTGGCCGGGATCTTGCTGCCCGGGTGCAGCAGTGTGACACCGCTGGGCAGTCCGGCCGACCCGGGCCGACGCAGGCTGAGGTCGGCGCGGTCGGCCGGGATGTCGTACCAGGACAGCAGCCGGCACCACCGGTCCACCTCGTGCTCGTCGACGTCCCACGCCGGGCCGTCGGCCCACCCGGCGTCCAGGTTGGCGAAGGCGAGCAGCCGGGCGGGCCGGGTGGCCGTGAGCAGCCGGTGCGACTGCGGGCCGCGCCCGTGCAGGTTGACCGCCACCCGCGGGGCCGACCCGATCCGCAGGGGTCGGTCCAGCCCGGTGGTGTCCACCAGCCGGTCGACGCCGCCGACCAGGTCGACGAGCGGGGCCAACCAGGCGGGAGCGGCGAGGGCCAACTCCCGCGCGGGGTACGCGGCCCGCAGCGCCCGCAGCGCGGGCACCGCGGTCACCAGGTCGCCGACGCCGAGGGCGCGCAGCACGAGGATCACGGGTACGAGGTCTCCTGCTCGGCGCAGACCACCATCTCGCGCACCGCGCAGCCGGGCGGCTGGTTGAGCGCGAACATGATCGCGGCGGCGGTGTCGGCGGGCTCGTTGAGGATGGCGTCCGGCCCCGGCTTGTACTGCGGGTCCCGTTCGTCGAAGAACGCGGTGCGCATACCGCCCGGGATGAGCAGGGTGACGCCGACCTGACCGGCCAGCTCGGCGGCGAGGGCTCGGGTGAACCCCACCACCCCGAACTTCGCCGCGCAGTACGCGGTGGCGTCGCTGACCGCCTTGACGCCCAGGGTGGAGGCGACAGTGACGATGCGGCCCCGCGAGGTCAGCAGGAACGGCAGCGCGGCCCGGATCACCGCCGCGGTGGCCAGCAGGTCGACGGCGACGATGCGGTCCCAGGTCTCCCCCGGCAGGTCGGCGAGTCGGCCCGGCACGTCCGTGCCGGCGGCGGTGACCACCGCGTCCAGGCCACCGGCCTGCTCGGCGAGATGCTGGGTGGCCACCTCGGCGGCTCGCGTGTCGGCCAGGTCGCACTCGGTCCAGGACACCCCGTCGACAGGTGGCTGCCGGTCCAGCACGAGCGGTCGGCCACCGGAGGCGGCCACCGCGGCGACCACCGCGGCGCCGAGCCCGCTGGCGCCGCCGGTGACCAGCACGGTGGGCCCGGCGTCGGGCCGCGTGGCGGTCATCGGGTCCGCCCCGCGAGCGTGCGGACGATCAGGTCGGTGGTGGAACGACCGTCCAGGTAGGGCACCACCACTGTGTTCCCACCCCACCGCCGCAGGACCTCCGCCTCCGGCAGGGTGGCAGACGCGTCCCCACCGCCGGTGGCGTAGTCGCCGCCCTTGACCCAGACGTCGGGGCGTACCCAGGACAGGGCCGCGGCCGGGGTCGGCTCGTCGAAGATGAGGACCGCGTCGACGCAGCTCAGGGCGGCCAGCAGTCGGCTGCGGTCACCCTCGGACTGCACCGGGCGATCCGGCCCCTTCAACCCGGCCACGCTGTCGTCGGAGTTCAGGCAGACGATCAGGCAGTCGCCGAGCTGCCGGGCCGCCTCCAGGGTGGCCACGTGCCCGGCGTGCAGCAGGTCGAAACAACCGCCGGTCGCCACCACAGTGCCACCCGCGGCGCGTACCTCACCCAGGAGCGTGGCGACGGCCGCGACCCCCACCCGGTCAGCCACCGCACCACCGCGTGGTCCCGGCTGGAGGGCCCGCGAGCCCGGCCCGCTCCTGGTCCGCACCGGCGGCCCCGACGGAGGCAGCGCCGCGGCCACTCCCCCACCCGCCACGTACGCGGACGCCTCGGCGACCGCCACCTGCACCGCCTCGGAGACCAGCGCGCCCTGGGCCAACGCGAGGCTGGCCGCCGCCGCGAACCGGTCACCGGCACCGCAGGTGTCCCCCTCGGCACTACCCGGCGTCGGCACCACCAGCGGCGTCGACCCGGCGTGGCAGAGCAGCGCGCCGTCACCGCCAAGCGTCACCGCGACCGCGCCGGCCCGCCAGCGCCGCCGTAGCCCCTGGGCGCCGCGCGACGCGGTGGCCAGTCGGGAGGCACCGGGCAGCGCGGGGACCAGCTCGCGCACCTCGGACTCGTTCGGGGTGGCCAGGTGTACGCCGGGCACCGCCGCCGGGCCGCGCGGATGTGGGTCCCACACCACCGGCGCGCGGGTGGCGGCCAACGCGTCCCGCAGCGCGGGCTGCCGGGCCACCCCTCGGCCGTAGTCGCTGACCAGCACCGCCGACGCCGCGGCGATCACCCGGAGCACCTCGTCGGAGGGCTGACCCGGCTCCCCGGACGTGCCGCCCCGGTCGTGCCGCAGGAGCACCCGCCCCCGGGCCCGCAGCCGGATCTTCTCCGGCGTCGCGCCGGAGAGGGCCAGTGGGTACACCTGCACGCCGGCGGCGGTGAGCAGAGCGCTCAGCCGGGCCCCGCCGGCGTCGTCGGCGAGCGCGGTCACCAGCACCACCTCGGCGCCCTGCGCGGCGGCGAACACCGCCGCCAGCCCGGCGCCCCCCGGTCGGTCGGTGGCCGCGGTCTCGTCGAGCACCGGCACCGGGGAGTCCGGGCAGAGCCGGTTCACCACACCTTCCACATCCCGGTCGAGCAGGGTGTCCCCGAGCACCACCACCGGTCCCCTCACGCTTGCCTCCTCATCCTCACGCGTCGACCTGCTGTCCGGTCCCGCCGTCGAGCACCACCTCGACCCCGGCGCGCACCGGCGCCGGCTCCCCGGTCGCGGGGTGGACGACCGCCGGGTCGGCGACCGCCGCCAACGCGGCGGGCAACTCCTGTTCGAGGTACTCGCAGAGCAGATGACTGGTTACCAGGTGCAGCTCCTGGACGACCTGGGTGTCCGGGGACGCGACGGCCAGCACGTCGTCGCAGGCGTCGGCGAGCGGATTGGGGGTGGCGCCGGTGAGCGCCCAGGTGGTCACACCGACGTCGCGGGCGGCCTGTGCGGCGGTGACCAGGTTGGGGCTGGTTCCGCTGGTGCTCAGCAGCAACAGGACGTCGCCGGGGCGGCCGTGGGCGCGCACCTGGCGGGCGTACACGTCGGCGTAGCCGTAGTCGTTGGCGATGGCGGTGAGCGCGCTCGTCTCGGCGTGCAGGGCGATCGCGGACAGCGGCTGACGGTCGTCACGCAGCTTCCCGACCAGCTCGGCGGTGAGGTGCTGAGCTTCGGCGGCGCTGCCGCCGTTGCCGGCCACCAGCAGGCGCCCCCCGGCGGCCAGCCGGTGGGCCAGGTCCGCGCCCCAGCGCGCCAACTGTCGCTCACACCGCCGGTACGGCACCAGCGCCGCGGCGAGATTCGTCAGGTGGGTGTCGAGCAGGCTGCCCGTCGGCATCAGGCCACCACCCGGGTCGGCCGGCGCACGGCGGCCACCTCGCTGTAGACCTCGACCAGCCGCTCGGCGGTGGCCGCCCACGAGTACCGCGTCCGAGCCCGCTCCCGCGCCGCCGTCGCGTACGCGAAGCGCCTGATCCGGTCGTCGAGCAGCCCCTGGATCGCGGTGGCCAGGGCGTGCGGGTCCCGGGCCGGCACGAGGTCGCCTGTCGTCCCGTCGACCACTGTGTCCCGGATGCCGCCCACTGCCGTGCCGACGACCGGCACCCCACAGGCCATCGCCTCCAGCGGGGTCAACCCGAAGGGCTCGTACCAGGGCGCCGCGACCAGCAGGTCCGCCGAGCGGTACCAGCGGCCCATCTCCTCCCGGGGCACCGCGCCGACCAGGTGCACCCGATCGGCGACCCCGCACGACTCCGCGAGGGCCCGCAACCGGCGGGCGTACGGGTCGGTCTCCAGCAGCCCCTCGGGTGGACCCCCGACGACCACGCACTCGGCGTCCGGAACGAGCGCCATCGCGCGGATCACGGTCTGGAAGCCCTTGCGCTCGACCAACCGACCCACGGTGAGGATCCGGGCCCGGCCCGGTTCCCGGTCGGCGGCCGGTCCGAGCGGGGCGAAGGTGCTGAGGTTGACCCCGGAGGGCACCACTGTCATCCGGGACCGGGGCACACCCATCCGGACCAACTCGCCCACCTCGTCGCGGCACTGCGCGACGATCCGGTCCACCGAGCGGCCCAGCTCCCGCTCGTAGGAGACCCGTCGGGCCGGGCTGGTGTCCTGCACACCCTGGTAGCGGCGCTTCACGGTGCCCAGCGCGTGGTACGTCTGCACCACCGGCACCCCGGTCTGCCGACCGGCGGTCAGCCCGGCCAGACCACTCATCCAGAAGTGCGCGTGGATCACCTCGGGCACCCAGTCGCCGCCGCGCCAGCGCTCGATCAGCCAGTTGCTGAACTCCCGCATGTGCGGCAGCAGCGCGTCCTTGGCCACCGGCTCGGCCGGGCCGGCCGGCACGTGCACCACGTCGTACCCGTCCGGGCTGCGGACGGTCACCGGCAGGTCGGGCGCGTCGCGGCGGGTGTAGACCCGCACCTCGTGCCCGGCTGCGGCGAGCGCGGCGGACAGCTCCGCGACGTGCGTGTTCTGGCCGCCGGCATCCTCCCCTCCGAGGACGGCGAGCGGGCTGGCGTGCTCCGAGATCATCGCGATCCGCATACTTCCTCCTCCAGCAGCCGGTCCCAGTCAGCGAGGAAACGGTCGAGGCCGTACCTGTCGCGCGCGGCGGTTCGTGCCGCCGCTCCGGCCTGACGCGCGGTCGCCGGTTCGCTGATGAACCGGCGGGCGGCGTCGAGCAGGGTGTCGGTCCGGGTGGCGAGCGTCCCCGCCTCCGGGGGCACCGCCATCACCGCCTCGGTGGTGGCGAGCGCGACGACCGGCATGCCGATCGCCATCGCCTCGATGAGGCTGAGCCCGAGGGAGGTCCACCGGCACAGGTGCAGGTACGCCCGCCGCCGGGCCAGTTCGGCGTGCATCCGGTCCTGGGGCACGTCGTCGTGGCTGGTGAGCCGGTCGGCGGGCAGCCCCAGGTGGTCGGCCAGGCCGGCGACACCCATGCCGAAGACGTCCAGCGGCGCGATCTCGGCGAACTGGGGCAGCAGGTCGGTCCCGGTGACCCGACCTCGCCGTACCGGCTCGTTGATCACCACGGCGAGGCGGTCCAGCTCGCCCGTGTAGGACGCGGAGGGGGCGACGATGCCGTGGTCGACAACAGTGGTGCGGGTGGCGCCGGTGTCCCAGAAGATCTGGTTGAACCCGGTGACGTGGGCGAGGAGCAGGTCGTCGCGGTCGGCCATCGGGTGCCGCGTGTTGGGCACGTCGCCCTTGGGGGTGTTGTGTTCGACGTAGATCGCGGGGAGGTCGCGGCCGGGGCGGCGACGAAGCCACTCCTCGGCCCTGTCGACCTCCTCAGGGCGTTGCAGGATGACCAGGTCGATGTCGGCGCCCGGCAGTTCCTCCGGGCTGACCTCGACCGCGCTGTCCGGCCACGGGTAGGTGCGGGCCCGGCCGAGGCCGTAGGGGCCGCGGTCGGGTGTGGTGGGAATCAGGTAGCGGTGGGCGCCGTGCACGAACGACGTGGTCCAGGATCCGTGCACGTGCCAGAGCAGGATGTTCATCGGCCGCCACCACCGACGGCGAGCGTCCGGAGCGCGTCGACCACCTCGTCCGGGTCGATGCTACTGAGGCAGGGGTGCCCGGGGACTGGGCAGCTGGCCGCCCGGGTGTCCCGGCAGGGCGCGGCGGCATCGCCGAGCCGCACGGTGGGCACCCGGTAGGGCCCCCACTGTCCGAACGGGACGGTTGGGGCGAAGAGGCTCACGACGGGCACGCCGGCGGCGGCCGCCAGGTGCGCGGGCCCGGTGTTGCCGACCACCACCGCGCTGGCGTCCGCGACGATCGCCGCCAGCCCGGCCAGGTCGGTGCGGCCGCCCAGGTCGGTGCCGCCGGCCGCGGCGACACCGGCGGTGACCGCGCGCTCGTCCGGGCCGCCGGTGACGACCACCCGGTGCCCGGCGTCGGTCAGCGCCCCGACGATTCGGGTCGCCAGCTCGGGCGGGCAGGCCCGGCTCGACGCGGCCGACCCGGGGTGCAGCACCACGTACCCCGGGTCGCCGAGGTCGGCCGGGCGCGGCGGCACGGCGTCTCGGCGGAGCCGGAGGACTGGTTCGTCGCCGTCGGGCAGCCGGTGGCCGGCGGCGGCGGCCAGGGAGAGTGCACGTTCGGGTTCGGGGACGCCGACCGGCACCCGGTGCCTGATGTCCAGCAGCGAGCCCGGGTAGTCGTCGCTGATCGCCGCGATCCGGCCGATCCCCGCCATCCGCAACAGCAGCGCCAGCGGCAGCGCGGACTGGTGGAACGAGGTGAACACCACGGCCTGGTCCGCGCCGACCGCGCCGAGCCGCGCGGTCAGGCTCCGCACGGCCTCCGGGTCGACCGGCCCCGGCGCGGGGTCGATCCACGGCAGCGGATGCTCGATGATCTCGTCGACGCCGGGCAGCAGGTTGGCGGCGGGACGGCCGCGCGGCCCGCACAACAGCACCACCCGCTCCGCCCCGGCCGCGACGGCGCGGATCGCCGGCCCGGTGACCAGCACGTCACCCGCGGAATCCGAGCGGACCACGAGCGCCGTCCGTACCGGTTCGGTGGGCAGAGCCGAGGGCTGTACGGCCTGTTGGCGGCGCAGGATCTCCGCCACCGCCGCCGGCAGATCGGTGGCCACCCACCCGGCGGCGGCGATCTCCTCCGGCCGGGTGACCGGGGTGGGCACCAGCACCCCCGCGGCCCCGGCGGCCAGCGCGGCGGCGACGTCCCGGCCGATGTCGCCCACCAGCACGCACCGGGACGCGGTCGTGCCCAACTCGCGGGCGGCGGCGTGCACCAGACCGGGCGCCGGCTTGCGGCAGTCACAGCCGTCTGCGTCGTCGTGCGGGCAGACCAGCCACGCGTCGAACCGGCCCAACAGCTCCTCGACCCGGGCGTGCACCGCCCGCATCTGCTCACCTGTGAAGTAGCCCCGGGCCAGGCCCGACTGGTTCGTGACGACGGCCAGCCGCAGCCCGGCAGCGCGCAGACGGTCCAGCGCCGCCCGCGCGCCCGGCACCGGCCGCACCTTCTCCGGGTCGCCGTTGTACGGCACGTCCTCGATCAGGGTGCCGTCGCGGTCCAGCAGCACCGCGTCGTACAGGATGGGTCGGGGGCTTGCGACAGACCCGGAACCAGCGCGGTCAGCAGCGGCGTACACCTGGGCTGACCTGCGCTGATACGGATCCTCCTGGTCCTGTCGCACAGCCGGCGGGTTCCCTGCGCCCCGAGGAGTAAACGTCGTCGTCGAGGCGGTGGGCCAGCGCCGCCAGCGACGCCCCAGGTCGGCCTTACCCGCCGGGCCGGAGAAGCTAACCCCGCAGCCGTTAGCCCGTGCCGTGCCCCGGGTATGGGATCCCGGTGGCGATTGTGGAGAAAGTGATCGACGCTCCCCCGCAGCAGGTGTTCGACGTGCTCGCCGACGGGTGGACGTACAGCGACTGGGTGGTCGGCACCGTGCACATGCGGGACGTGGACGACGCCTGGCCCCGGGTGGGCAGCCAACTGCACCACCGTGCCGGGCCCTGGCCGCTCTCCCTGCAGGACGCCTCGACGGTGCTGGTCTGCGAACCGCCGCACCGGCTCGTGCTCAGGGCCGGGCTCTGGCCGGCGGGCGAGGCGATCGTGGCCTTCACGCTGGAACCCGTGGGCGCGGGCGCCACGCGGGTGCGTCTCGGGGAGGACTTCGCCGCCGGCCCGCTGCGTTGGGTCCACAACAAGGTCAACGATCTGTTGCTGCACCGGCGGAACCGGGAGACGCTGGCCCGACTCTCCGACATTGCCACCCGACAGAGGGGGACGTCGTGACCCGGACCGTGGTGGTGACCGGCGCGAGCGCCCGGCGCTGACCACCGCAACGTCCCTGACCAGGTCTTCGACACCCGCCCATGGGGGCGGCGAGGGTCCGCAACGCCCGGAAGGGGTGCCTCCCTCGGAGCGAATGCGGCAACTGGATACCCTTTACACGACCCTTGTCCGCAAACCGAGGATGACCGACATGATCAAGCCGGTGCAGTTGCCGTCGCCGTGGCGGGACGCACGACTAACCGTCGTCGTGCCCACTTACAACGAGGCGGGCAACCTCCCGGCGCTGGTCGAGCGGTTGCTCGCGCTGCCGCTGTCGGGGCTGCGCATCCTCGTCGCCGACGACAATTCCCCCGACGGCACCGGGGAGGTGGCGGACAAGCTGGCCATCGAACACCCCGACCGGATCGAGGTCGTGCACCGCGCCGGCAAGGAGGGCCTCGGCCGGGCGTACGTGGACGGGATGAGTCGGGCGATCGAGGGCGGCGCCGAGTACGTGGCGCAGATGGACGCCGACCTCTCGCACCCGCCGGAGGCGCTGCCGGGGATGCTGGGCGCACTGCTCTCCACCCAGGCCAGCGTGGTGATCGGTTCCCGTTACGTGCCCGGCGGCGAGCTGGACGAGAACTGGCCGCTCTACCGCCGGGCGCTCAGTGGCTGGGCCAACCTCTACGTGCACACCCTGCTGCGGGTCCGCATCCGGGACCTCACCGCCGGCTTCAAGATCTGGCGGGCCGACGCCCTGCTCGACATCGACCTGGAGCGGGTGCAGTCCAACGGCTACAGCTTCCAGGTGGAGATGCACTACCTCGCCACCAAGCTGGGGCACACCATCCTGGAGGTGCCGATCCGCTTCGAGGAGCGGCGCGACGGCGTCTCCAAGATGACCACCGCGACCAAGGTGGAGAGCGCGCTCATGCCCTTCCGCCTCCGCAGCAAACACCGCAACATAACCAGCTGACCGCACGCCCCACCCCCGCCTGAGTGATCAAGGGTGGGGGCGGGGCGGTCAGGTGGGATAGATGGCGCGGTTCGCGGTGGCGATGGCTGCGGCGTAGGCGCGGCCGGTGAGCGCGCGATCGCGGGCCAGCGCCGCGCGGGCCGCGTTCGCGCCCGGTGCGCCGTGCACACCGCCGCCGGGGTGCGCCGACGCGCTGGCCAGGAAGAGCCGGTCCACCGGGGTGTCCGCCCGGCCCAGGCCAGGGATCGGGCGCAGGAACAGCTGCTGGTACGCGGCGGCGGTCCCGCCGCCGAGCGCGCCACCGACCAGGCTCGGGTTGCCCTTCTCCAGGTCGGCCGGCCCGGCCACGTGTCGACCCACGATCAGGCGCCGGAAACCCGGGGCCGCCTCCTCCAGCACGTCCTCCATCCGCTGCGCGTGCCCGGCGACCTCCTCGGCCCGCCAGTTCCGCCGGAACGGCAGGTGGGTGTACGACCAGAGCGACTCGGTGCCCGGCGGGGAGTGGCTCGGGTCCGCCACCGACATCTGCCCGACCAGCAGGAACGGGTCGCGGGGCAGCTCGCCACGGGCCAGCTCGCCGGCGTAGTGGGTGAGCCCGTTGAGGTCCGCGCCGAGGTGCACAGTGCCGGCGCCGGCCAGCTGCCGGTTGGTCCAGGGCACCGGCGCTGAGAGCGCCCAGTCCACCTTCAGCGTGGAGCCGTCCCACCGGAAGTGCGCCAGGTCCTCCACCAGCCGGGACGGCAGTGCCGCCGCGCCGACCAGGTCGAGGTAGAGCGCCGGCGCCGGGACGTCGGCGAGCACGGCCCGCCGGGCCCGCCACAGCGTGCCGCCGACGGTCCGCACGCCCATCGCCCGACCCCGGGCGGTGAGCACCCGGTCGGCCCGGGCACCGTAGACGATCGTTCCGCCTTGCGCCTGCAGCCGATCCACCAGCGCGTTGGTGATCTGCTGGGCGCCGCCATTGGGCACCGGCCAGCCGACCTGCTGGCCGAGCATGGCCAGCAGCCAGCCGTACACCCCGGAGCCGGCCTCCTCCGGGGAGAGGTCGGTGTGCAGGGCGCAGCCGGCCAGCAGGGCCGGCCCACCGGCACCGTCGAAGAGTTCGTCGCCGAGTTTGCGGACCGGCACGACGAGCCGCCGCGCGAGTCGCAGCGCGCCGGCGACGCGCAACCGACGAAGCAGACCCAGCCCTCCGCGTACCGGCGGGAACGGCGAGGTGATCGCCTCCAGCATCGGCTCGGCCACGTCGAGCCAGTCGGTGTACGCGTTGAGCCAACGCTTGCCGTCCCCGGGTGCGAACTGCTCCAGCGACGCGGCGGTCACGTCAGGGTCCCGATTGATCACCGCGGCTCGGCCGTCCGGCAGCAGGTGTGCCAGCACGTCCGGCGCGTGCCGCCAGGACAACCCGTGCCGGCCCAGGTCGAGGCCGCCCAGCACCGGCGAGGCGTACCCGAGGGGGTAGAACGAGCTGTAGAGGTCACTCAGGTAACCGGGCGCGGTGACCTCGGCGGAGCGGACCGCGCCGCCGGGCACTGCTGTCGCCTCCAGCACCACCACGTCCCAGCCGGCGTCCGCCAGCAGGTTCGCCGCCACCAGGCCGTTGTGCCCGGCGCCGACGATGACGGCGTCCGCGCTCTGCGCGACGGTGGTTGTCATCGGATCCGCCTACCCGGCGCGCAACGGGGCGAAACGCGTTTGCCTCGCCGGGGCCGGGGCATCCAGCGCCGCATGTACACGGTTGCGCAGCTGGTGGGCGGGGTGTGGGGTGCGGGCGGCGACGGCGGCGAACTGGTCGTGCGTGACCCGGCGGACGACACGCCGGTGAGCACGGTGCCGGTGGCCACGGCCGACGAGGTGGGCAAGGCGACCCAGGCGGCCCGCAACGCGGCGGCCCAGTGGGCGGCGACCGCGCCGGCCGAACGGGCGGCGGCGCTGCACCGGGCCGCGGACGCGGTGGCGGCGGTCATCGACGAGTTGGCGGCGGCGGTCACCGCGGAGATGGGCAAGCCGTTGGCGGACGCCCGCGGCGGCGTCGAGGCGGGGATCGGCACCCTACGACAGTATGCGGAGCTGGCACCGCTGCGCGGTGGGCGCACGCTGAACGGCGAAGCCGACGCGCTGGACTTCCTGACCCCGCAGCCCCGCGGGGTGGTCGCGGCGATCACCCCCTGGAACGACCCGGTCGCGGTCTCCTGCGGGCTGCTCGGCGCGGCCCTGGTGACCGGCAACGTGGTGCTCTACAAGCCGAGCGAACGAACACCGGCGACCGGCTGGCTGCTGGCCAGAGCACTGGATCAGGCGCTGCCGGCCGGCGTGTTGTCGCTGCTCACCGGCGGCCCGGAGGTGGGCGCCGCGCTGGCGGCGCAGGAGGTCGACGTGGTGGCGCACGTGGGTTCCACAGCGACCGGGCGGGCGATCGCCGCCGCTGCGGCCCGCACCGGCGCGAAGGTGCTCCTGGAGAACGGGGGCAGCGACCCGTTGATCGTGGACGCGGGCGTCGACCCGGAGTGGGCGGCGGAGCAGGCCGCGCTCGGGGCGTTCGCCAACGCCGGGCAGATCTGCGTGGCGGTGGAGCGGCTCTACGTGCACCGGGAGGTGGCCGACGACTTCGTGGCCGCACTGGTACGACGCGCCGAAGCGCTGCGGCTCGGGCCGGGCCGGGACCCGGGCACCGAGCTGGGCCCGCTTGTCGACCGCCGGCACCGGGACCACGTGCACGGGCAGGTGGCGGCAGCGGTGGCGGACGGCGCACGGGTGCGGGTGGGCGGTGAGGTGCCGGACGGACCGGGGGCGTTCTACCCGGCCACCGTCGTCACGGACTGCCGCCACGACATGTCACTGGTCCGGGAGGAGACCTTCGGGCCGGTCGCCCCGGTGGTGGTCGTCGACTCGTTCGACGAGGCGCTGCGCTGCGCGGCGGATTCCCCGTACGGGCTGGCCGCGACCGTGTTGACCCGTTCGATGAGTCACGCGCAGCGGGCCTGGCGGGAGCTTCCGGTCGGCACCGTCAAGGTCAACGCGGTGTTCGGGGGTGCGCCGGGTGGGGCCGCGCATCCGCGCCGGGCCAGCGGGCAGGGCTTCGGGTACGGCCCGGAGCTACTGGACGAGTTCACCGCGACGAAGGCGGTGCACATCGAGGCGCCGGGCGGCGGGCACTGGTGAACAGTGCGGGCGGACGCAGGGGTGGCGCGTCCGCCCGCACCGCGTCGGCTCTGTTCCGGTGCGACGGCGATCAGTCGCCGCGGGCCTTGCGGGTGGCGCGGTCGTTGGCCTTCTCGATGGCCGTGACCAGCTCCGGTTTGGTCATGCCGGACCGGCCGGGTACGTCGAGTTTGCGGGCCACCGACATCAGGTGGTCCTTTGTGGCGTTGGCGTCCACGCCGCCCGCCGTGGGGGCGCGTCGTTCCGGCCCGCCACCGGCGGCCTGCTGGTCGCTGGGGCCCTTGCGGCCCTTCGGCTCCCAGTGGTCGCCCACCTTCTCGAACTGGTGCTTCACCGCGGCGAAGGCGGTGCGGTGCGACCGCTCCCCCTCGCCGTAGGTCTCCACCGCGGAGTCGTGCGTCTTCTCCCACGTGCGCTGCGCCTTGTCCGGGGAGCGCCGCAGCGTGCTGGGCAGGTCCTCGCGCCCGGGCATCTCGTCCTCCTCCGTGTCGACGGGGTTCCTGTGACCGTTCCCCCGTGACGTGGCGGCAAACCATAGCGGCGCCGGCCGGGCGCTGGGTGGGTTTGTCGATTTCAGCATCCGGGTACCGCCGGGCCAGGCCAGACCGGACGACCGGTCATCCGGCGGCCGGGGCGCAGGGAGCGGGCATGACGACCACGGAGCCCGGTACGACGCTCGACGGCACACCGGGCACTCGGGTGCCCCGACGGATGCGGCAGCTGAGCTGGCGAACCTGGCGCGGGGTGCTGGTTCGCAGCGTGCAGAACTTCGTCAACGACAACTGCTCCGACTGGGCCGCCGCGCTCACCTACTACGGGGTCCTGGCGCTCTTTCCGTCCGCCATCGTGGTGGTGGCCCTGGTCGGCCTGGTCTCCAGTGGCGAGCAGACCGTCGACACCGTTGTCGACCTCGCCAACCAGGTGGGCGCCGGGGCGGTGCTGACCGACGACGAGAACGGCGTGATCGGGGTGATCCGGACGGTGGTGCTCGACCAGAGCAACCCCGAGCTGCTGCTCAGCTTCGGCCTGGCCGGCGCGCTCTGGTCCGCGTCGGGCTTCATCGGCGCGTTCACCCGGGCCTCCAACGCCATCTACGGGGTGACCGAGGGCCGCCCGGTCTGGAAACTTCGGCCGCTGCAGATCGGCCTTGCGGCGATCACGCTGGTGCTGCTCGCGGTGGTCGCCCTCGGCCTGATCGTCAGCGGGCCGGTCACCGACGCGGTCGGCGACCTGATCAACGCCGGCGGCCTGGCCCGCACGACCTGGAGCGTGGCGAAGTGGCCGGTCCTCGCCATGATCATGATGGCGCTGCTGTCCCTGCTGTTCTGGATCGCGCCGAACGTGCGCCAGCCCCGGTTCCGCTGGCTCACCCCGGGCGGCGGGGTGGCACTGGCCTCCTGGACGGCGGCCTCCTTCGGCTTCGGCCTCTACGTGGCCAACTTCGGCTCGTACGACACCACCTACGGCAGCCTCGGCGCGGCCATCGCGTTCCTGGTCTGGCTCTACCTGTCCAACTCGGCGCTGATGCTGGGTGTGCAGATCAACGCCGAGGTGCAGCGCGGGCGGCAGTTGCAGGCCGGCGACCCGGACCCGGAGGAGCCGGTGCTGCCGCCGCGCAGGCCGGCCGACGACTGAGCCCCCGTTCCGGCCCGGATGTCCGGTCCGCGGCCGGGCCGAGGGCCGGTTCGTGGCCCGGTGCCGGTTTATCGGGTGGGGTGCCGGGTAGCGCAGAAGGCATGGAGCGTGGCAACAGCAAGCACGGACCGAGGATCGACGAACAGATGAGTCAGGAGGTCAGCGGCCTCGTACAGGGGCCGGGGACCGGTGGCTCTCGGGTCGACGAGTCGCGGGTGCCGGAACCGGCTGGCGAGGACCAGCCGGAGACGACCACCGCCCCGGCCGGCGACCTGCGCACCGGCACCCCACAGGGCATGAGCTCCACGGATGTCGAGCAGCGCAGCCGGCTCGGCCGGTTCATCTCGATGAGCGCGCTGCCGGGCGACCGTCTGGTGCTCATCGCCAGCGCCCGTGAGAACGAGGCGCCGGACGACATCGTTCGGGCGCTGGAACGGCTGCCCGAGGGCACCGTCTACCAGACGGTGTCCGAGGTGTGGGCGGCGCTGGGCAACAAGAACGAGACAACTCGCTGGTGAGCAGGATCGCCCCCCGATCCGGCAATCCGCCAGCGGCTGAAGGAGGTTCCCCAAATGAGTGGCGTTACCGAACATGTGGACGTGTCCGTGCCCGTACGCACCGCATACGACCAGTGGACGCAGTTCGAGGAGTTCCCCGAGTTCATGGAGGGCGTGCAGGAGGTCCGGCAGCTCTCCGAAACGATGACCCACTGGACTGTGGACATCGCCGGGGTGAAGCGCGAGTTCGACGCCGAGATCACCGAACAGCTCCCCGACGAGCGGGTCGCCTGGCGTTCCACCGGCGGCACCCAGCAGGCCGGCGTGGTGACCTTCCACCGACTGGATCAGGACAAGACCCGGGTCACCCTGCAACTCGAGTTCGAGCCGCACGGTGTGGTCGAGCAGGCCGGCGACAAGCTCGGCATCGTCGACCGGCGAGCCAAGGGCGACCTGGAACGGTTCAAGACCTACATCGAGCGGCGTGGCCAGGAGACCGGCGCCTGGCGCGGGCAGGTGGACCGTCCGCAGCCGTGACCCTGAGCAGTTGGTTACCCGAGATGGCCGCCGGGATCCCGGCGGCCATCGCCGTGTCCGAGCCCGTTTGCGATCATCGGGCCCGGGTACGGCTGTAGGTATGACCGACGACAACATCAGGGTGTGGCGGGACGAGGAACGGCTTCCGTTGGAGGAGTTGGAGCGCGCCGTGTCGGGCTCCAGCCTCGACGGGCAGGCCGACGACGTGACGGGCAACGACGCTGGTGAGGAGGCCACGTTCGGGCACGGCCCGGCCGCGTCGGACCGCGACGGGGCGGTCCGGGGCAACAGCCGGGAGGACACCGACCCGCAGCGCGCCTACCGCCCGTCCACCACCGGCCGCACCGGACCGGACGTCTGACCCTCGTTCCCCGGCTGGGCGGGCAGCACCGGCACGGAGGGCCCGGCGGTGGGTCGACGGGCACCCCACTCGTAGAGCCCGATCAGCGCCAGCGCGAGCACCAGCAGGGCCGAGCCCAGCACCTGCACCGACGTGTTACCGATCAGCACGCCCAGCCCGGCCGGGACGAGCGCCGCACCGACGCCCGAAGCGCCGATCTGCAGCCCGATGGCCCGGTCCGCGTGCTGGGCGCCGACCCGGTCGGCGGTGGTCAGGGTGAGCAGCGGAAACACCGGGGCGGCGGCGAAACCGACAACGACCAGGCCGAGCACCGCCAGGACGGCCGGCCCGGGAACGGCGATCAGCGCCGCGCCCACGGCCATTCCGGCCAGGCTGACGCGCAGCACCAGCCCCGCCCCGAGGCGCTCGGCCACCAGACCCTGCACGATGCGGCCGACGAAGAGGCTGCCCCAGTACGCGGAGACGCAGCCGCCGGCCAGCGCCGCGCTGAGCCCGCGCCCCTCGGTCAGCAGCAGGAACGCCCACAGCCCGGCGGACACCTCGATCGCCACGTACAACGCGAAAGCGAGTGTCCCCGACCAGACCGCCGACAGCCGCAGCGTGTCCAGAACCGGAACCCGGACTGCCGGGGCGGCGGGTCCGGTCTGGACGGCGACGCCCGCCTCGGCGCTCACTGCGGTGCTGGCCGGGACGTCACGGTGCCAGGCCCGCACGGTGAGCACGAACGCGATGGCGAGGACGAGTTGGGCGGCGGCCACGATGCCGTACCCCCAGCGCCAGGCGAGACCGGCGCTCAGCGCCGCGGTCATGATCAGTGGACCGATGGCCACGCCGAGGCCGAAGAAGGCGTGCAGCCAGTTCATGTGGCGGGCCCCGAAGGCCCCGGCGGCGTACGCGTTGAGACCCGAGTCGACCGCGCCGGAGCCGAGCCCGAGCAGCAGCGCACAGCCCACCAGCACCGCCAGCACCGGGCTCACCGCGTAGCCGGTCAGCGCCAGGCTGGCCAGCAGGGTGCTGCCGGCCAGGAGGACGCCCACGCCGACCCGGGCCAGGGTGAAGCCGGCCAGCACGCTGGAGGTGAGGTAGCCGACGGTGCCGGCGGTGAGCACCCATCCGACGGCCTCGGTCGGCACGTCGAAGTCGCCCCGGATCGAGGGCCAGCCCACGCCGAGCAGGCCGTCGGGCAGACCGAGACTGACGAACCCGAGGTAGGCCAGCAGGAGCAGCGAGGCGCGGGGACGCGCGGGCGCGGTGGACACGAGTCACCATCCTGCCGCAACCGCACCCTAGCGGCGTCGGCACCCGCTCGCTCGCCGCCCGAAGAAGCCGTGCCCGTACGGTCGAGAAATCGGACAGCTCATCCAGAATCGGCCGATCGGAGGACGGCAAGCCGGCGGGTTCGCGTAAGAATTTCGGGATGCATCAAGGCTCTGGAATCCTCTCCACGCGTCAGCGCCGGTTCGCCTGGCTCGGCTTCCTGCTCGCCGCGCTCCAGGCACCCGTGTCCGCCTGGTTCGTCACCGACGAGTCGTGGCTGTTCAGCCTGTGCGTCGCGCTGATGGTGGCCACCGTGATCATCGCTGACGACGCGGCCCGGCGACGCCCGGCCGACGCGACAAGCGACTAGCCTCCGCCGCCCGGCCGGGCCTCGTGGCCCGGCCGACCCCGGCTCCGACGACGTTCCTTCATCTCCGCCTCGTAGAGGTGGCGCCGCCCGCCCACCAGCTCGTCGCGGGCCTGCTGGTCCACCTCCCGAAACAGCGCGTGGTAGCCGTCGTCGAACTCCTCGACGATCTGGAACGTCCACCGTCCGGCGATGGCGTTGCGGCCGCGCAGCTCCGTGGCGATCCGGTCCGCGAGGTGCGGATGCCCGGCAGCGCCAAACTGCTCCACCACGTCGTCGAGCATCAGGTCGGCACGGCCGATCAACTGGTGCATCGAGTAGAGGTGCCCCCGGGCCCGCTCCACACACTCCAGCGCCTCGCTGAGCTTGCCGAGCGCGACTACCGTAGCGTCGCTGACCCCGTCCGGCCGCCGGTGCCACTCGTCGGGTCCGTCCACCTGCTGCCCCATCCGTGCCTCCCTGCCGTGTGCCGTCATCCGTGGGTGGTTCTCCTGCTGCCCCGTCTGTGCCGGATCAATCCCCGAGGTCAGCGGCGATCACCGCAGTGGCGCAGCCGACATCCACCGAGCGGACGAGGTCGCCCCGGTCACCCGTCGGTTAGCCTCGGTCACCATGCGTGTGTCCTTCAACCGGGTCGCCTCCCGTACCGCCGTCGACTCGGCGCGGTCCACCCTGGCCGCCCTCACCGTCTCCGTGGGCACTCTGGGGCTCGCCGCCGCCGCCGCACGACCGGGGCTGCTGGCCCTCGTCGACCAGCACGCGGCGGCCGTCCGGGACAGCCTCGACGGGGACCGCACGCCGCTGACCTCCGCCGCGCTCGCCGGCTACGCCGAGGGGGTACGCGCCGCCGCCCTGGAGCACGGGTGGACGCCGCCCAACGGGCCGGTGGACTGGAGCCACCCGGAGTGGCTGCTCACCCGCCTGGTCGCGGTCTGCGCGCTGGCTCGCGCACTCGACCGGCACTGACACTCGACCGGCGCTGACACGCGAGGGGAGGGCACCCCGCGCGGTACGCGGAACACCCTCCCCATCGTCGTGCCGTTACGCCCCGCTACGAGCGGTACTGCTGGGCTTCGTCCACCCGAGGCATGGCCTGGGTGCGGTCACCCCCGCGGTCGGCCATCTGCCGCTCCACGTCGCTACGCCCGGCCGCGTTGGCCTGACGCTGCTGCTGCACCGCCCGAGCCTCCCGGGCCGCCCGGTCCAGCCAGCCGTCCCAGCGGTTCTGCATCGGCTTCACGAGACCACCGCCGACGCCGACGATCAGGATGCCGGCCACCGTGGCGAGCACCGCGATCAGCACCGGAGTCGTCACCGTGGTGGCGATACCCACCTGGTTCAGGGCGGCGATCACACCGAGCGCGATGATGAAGATCGCCGTCAGGTCGGCCAGGACCTTGCCGTACGAGAGCCCTCCCAGCGCCCCGGTGACCAGATCCCGCACAGCGTTGGCGATCGCGGCCGCCACCACCACGATGACGATCGCGATGAACGCGCGCGGCAGCCAGGACACCACGCCGCTGATCAGGTCACTGATCGCGTTGGGCCCCCAGACTCCGAAGGCGAACTGCAGCGTGAACAGCAGTACGGCGTAGTACGCCAGTCTGGCCAGAATGTCGCTGGCGTCGTACTTCGTTCTCTCCAGGGCCCGTTTGATGCCGCCGCGTTCGACCGCCTGGTCGAAACGCACCCGTTCCAGCACCGTATCCACGATCTTGAGGACGGCTCTGGCGATGAGCCAGCCGACCACGAGGATGACGATGAAGGCCACTGCCTTCGGGATGAAGAGCAGCACCGACCTCCAGGTGTCGGCGATGGCATCGCCGATGTCGGCCTGCCGGACCGCGAGGGTTTTCAGCATGATGTCCCTCCTGTCGCATGGACTGCGCCGGGCGCATACCCGGCAACCGGTCCGGCAGTCCGCGCAGCGCGCGGCGTTTTTTGCGACAGACCTCCGGACAGGGGCCCTGAACTGCCCGAACGGCCGCCGTGACGCGGCCCGCCGCCGTGGTCGGAGGCCTTTCCCGATGGGCCGACTAGGCTGCGAACATGCCAGGAACGGTCGGGCGGGTCCCCACTCCAGCAACTCCGGGCCCGGGCGCACCCACCGGGTCCGGCCCGGCCGTCGGCGTGCGGGCCCACGACTGGGCCGAGACGCCGCTGGGGCCCGCCGACGGGTGGGACGTCACCATGCGCGCCGTGGTGGAGCTGATCCTCGCCTCGCCGATGCCGATGGCCCTGGCGTACGGCGACGACCTCGTCCTGCTCTACAACGCCGGCTACGCCGAGCTGCTCGGCACCAAACACCCGAGCGCCCTCGGCCGCCCGGCCGCCGAGGTGTTCGCGGAGATCTGGGCGCTGCCCGGCGTCGGTGCGGTGATCGAGCGCTGTTACCGGCAGGGCGTGCCCTTCCTGGAGAAGGAATCCACCCTGCCGCTGGTCCGCGGGCACTCCGCGACTGTGGAGCAGGCGGTCTTCACCCGGGGCTACTCGCCGGTGCGCGACAGCGCCGGGCAGATCGTCGGTGTGTTGACTGTCGCGGCCGAGACCACTCACGTCACCGAGCAGTTGCAGAGCCTCAGCGAGGTGGCCGCGGCGCTCGCCGGCACCCTCACCCTCGACGACGTGGCCCGGGTGGCGCTGCGGTACGCGATCACCACGTTCGACCCCGACCAGGCCTCGTTCGCTGTCGACGAGGGCGGCGGCGGCTGGCGCATGGTGCGTCGGGTCCGTGGCGAGTTGCTGGACGAGGCCGACGAGCGTCTTCCCCCGCTCTGGCGGCGCGCGCCGGCGGACTGGGCAGCCCCCGTGGTGCAGGCGGCACGCTCCGGCGGCCCGTCGTTCACCCGCGACGGGCAACCACTGCGGGACACCGCAGCGGACCGCCACGACCAGAAGATCCAGGCGATGGCGGCCCTGCCCCTGGGCACCTCGGTGGTGCGCGGCGGGCTGGCGGTCGGCTACCAGGTCCCGCACACCTGGTCACCCGCCGAGCGGGCGCTGCTGGCCGCTTCGGCCGAGCTGATCGGCCAGGCCGCCGAACGGGCCCGCCGGTTCGAGACCCAGCACGGCACGGCCCAACTGTTGCAACGCAGCATGTTGCCGGAACACCTGCCGGATCTGCCCCGGTTGCGGATCGCGGCCCGGTACGACCCGGGCGTGGACGGCAACGCGGCCGGCGGCGACT
The DNA here is from genome assembly GCF_018070365.1 of Micromonospora sp. D93. Taxonomy (NCBI): domain Bacteria; kingdom Bacillati; phylum Actinomycetota; class Actinomycetes; order Micromonosporales; family Micromonosporaceae; genus Micromonospora; species Micromonospora sp. D93. The sequence continues at coordinate 48,696 of NZ_JAGPXW010000003.1, forward strand.
TCTACGACGCGTTCCTGCTGCCCAACGGCTCGCTCGGCGTGGTGCTGGGCGACGTCGCCGGGCACGACGTACAGGCCGCCGCGCGGATGGGACAGGTCCGGGCCGCGCTGCGCGCCCTGGCCCTGGCCGACCCGACGCCCGACGCGGTCCTGGCCGGCCTGGACCGGCTGGTGACCAGCCTCGGCGCGGAGGCCGGCACACACGAGTTGTTCGTCACCGTGGCGTTCGGGGTGATCGACGCGGAGCGGCGGGAGCTGACCCTGTCCAGCGCCGGCCATCCCGCGCCGCTGATCCGCCGTGGCGACCCGGATGGTCGGTTTCACGCCGAGTACGTCGACGTCCCGGCCGGACCGCCGCTGGGGCTGGGCGTTCGACCGGGCACCACGACTGTCGCGTTCCGTCCCGGTGACACGTTGCTGCTGTTCAGCGACGGGGTGGTGGAGCGTCGCCGGCAGAGCCTGAGCGCCGGGCTGGCGACCCTGAGCGACGCCATCGCCAAGGCCGGCAGTGGCGACCCGCGCGCGCTGTGCGCGGTGGCCACCGCGGCGGTCCCCGGCGGCACCGAGGACGACGTGGCCGTGCTCGCGGTCGAGCACGCCCTCAAACCGAGTCGTTCGGCGAGCATGGAGGTGCCCGCCGAGCCGACCGCGCCCAGCCGGGTCCGGCACTGGCTGACCGGTCAGCTCACCGAGTGGCAGGTGCCCGAGTCGGTGATCGGGGCGGCGGTCCTCTGCACCAGCGAGCTGACCACCAACGCGTTGCTGCACGCCGGCACGGCCGCCCGGGTGGAGATCGACCTCAGCGCTGAGCGGCTGCTCGTCTCGGTCGCGGATTCCGGCACCCGGGGCACCGTGACCCGGGCCCGTACCGACACGTTGAGCAGTCGTGGGCGCGGCCTCGGCCTGATCGAGGAGCTCAGCGACGCCTGGGGCACCGACCCGTCGGTCCGGGGCTCCACGGTCTGGTTCGAGATCCTGACGCCGCCGGCCGCGCATCCCTGAGCCGCCCGAGGGTAGGAGGACGCCCATGGCTACCGACCGGCCCGCCGGGGTCCTCTTCGATGTCGACGGCACCCTGGTCGACACCACCTACCTGCACACGGTGAGTTGGTGGGAGGCGTTACGGCAGACCGAGCAGCCGGTGCCGATGGCGGTGGTGCACCGCTCGATCGGGATGGGGTCGGACAAACTCCTGGACCACCTCCTCGGCCCGGAGCGGGACCGCGACGCCGACTCGAAACTGCGCGACGCGCACGACACCCTCTACGCCGAGTACTGGGAACGGCTCACGCCGCTACCCCGGGCGGCAGACCTGTTGCGCGCCTGCGCCGAGCGGGGCCTGCGGGTGGTGCTCGCCACCTCCGCCTCGGGACCCGAGGTGGCCGCGCTGCGTCAGGCGCTGGCCGCCGATGACGTGATCGACACGGTCACCTCCTCCGCGGACGCCCAGCAGAGCAAGCCGGCACCGGACATCCTGGTCGCCGCGTTGGAGCAGTCCGGGTTGACCGCCGAGCGGGTGGTCTTCGTCGGCGACTCGGTGTGGGACGTCGCCGCGGCCGGGGCGTTGAACATCCCGTGTGTGGGCCTGACCTGCGGTGGCACCAGCCGTGGCGAGCTCGCCGGCGCGGGTGCCGTGGCGGTGTACGACGACCCGGCCGCGCTGTTGCACGAGTTGGCGGACTCACCGCTCACCCGGCCGCGGTGAGGATCACTCGGGTCCACCGGCACGGGCGCGCATAGCCGGAGCCCTTGCGGGGCAAGGTCTGTCACCACCTGCCCGCGCCGCGCGGGTGCGGCTGGAGGGTGGTGTCGTGGAGCCGGTAGATGTGGCGTTCGCGCTTGTGGGCCTGGGCGCTCTGCTCGCGGGCATCCTGCCGCGGGTGCTGGAGCAGCGCCCGCTGTCCATGCCGATCGCCTTTCTCGCCCTCGGCATGCTGGTGTTCCTGCTGCCGGTCGGGCTGCCGTCACCGGACCCCCTGGCCCATCCGGAGCTGACCACCCACCTCACCGAGATCGGGGTGATCGTCGCGCTGATGGGCGCCGGGCTGAAGATCGACCGGCCGTTGAGTTGGCGGCGGTGGTCGTCCACCTGGCGGCTGCTGGCGATCGCGATGCCCCTGTGCATCGCGGCGGTGGCCCTGCTCGGCTGGTGGTGGGCAGGGCTCGTGCCGGCCGCCGCGCTGTTGTTGGGCGCCGCGCTGGCGCCCACCGATCCGGTGCTCGCCGCCGACGTGCAGGTCGGCGAGCCGACCGACGTGGAGGATTCCGAGGACGAGGTCCGCTTCGCGTTGACCTCCGAGGCCGGCCTCAACGACGGGCTGGCGTTCCCGTTCGTCTACGCCGCCATCGCCATCGCCTCGACCAGCCTCGCCCCGGGCGACTGGTTGGCCGAGTGGTTCGCCGTGGACGTGCTCTGGAAGATCGGCATCGGCGTCGGCGGTGGCCTGCTCATCGGCTGGCTGCTCGGCAAGCTGTTCTTCCGCGCGCCCAGCGAGCTGCGGCTGGCCCGGCACGCCGAGGGCTTCCTGGCGTTGGCCGCCACGTTCCTGGCGTACGGGCTGGTGGAGGTGGTCGGTGGGTACGGCTTCCTGGCGGTGTTCGTGGCCGCCCGGGCCATCCGGGCCGCCGAACGAACCCACGAGTTCCACTCGGTGCTGCACGACTTCGCCGAGCAGGTCGAACGGCTGCTCACCCTGGTGCTGTTGTTGCTGCTCGGCGGCGCGATCGTGGGTGGCCTGCTGGGTCCGCTGACCTGGCCGGCGGCCGCCGTCGGGCTGGCGCTGGTGTTCCTGGTACGGCCACTGATCGGCTGGTTGTCGCTGCGCGGCGCCCCGGGACGCCCGGCCGAGCACTGGGTCATCTCGTTGTTCGGCATTCGCGGCGTCGGCTCGTTCTACTACCTCGCGTTCGCCACCACCAAGGCCGACTTCCCGCAGGCCGAGCTGCTCTGGGCGACCGTCGGGCTGGTGGTGCTCGTCTCCGTCGTGGTGCACGGCATCACGGCGACCCCGGTCATGCAGCTGCTGGACCGGGAGGGCGAGCGGACCTCCGACCCGGCCGAGCGGGACTCCGACGCGCGGCCCGTCGCGGCGGCCGGGCACGCCTGAGGGCGCGCGCTCAGGCCAGGCGGGTGGCCAGGGCACGGCCCAGGTCCCGGCCGGAGCGCCAGGCGCTCTGCACCCGGGGCTTGCCGAACGCGTCGCCGGCCAGGCCGACCCCGTCGGCGTCCAGGTGGTGGGTGGCACCGGCGGCGTCGCTGGTCGGCTTCGCGTACGTCCAGCGGTGCACGTGCACGTCGACGGCCTGCTCGGACAGCCCGAGCAGATCCCGGACGGCCTGCTCGATCGCCGGGCCGGCCCCGGTGGGTTGGGCCAGGTGCCCGGCCGCGAACTCCGGCACGGTATGCGCGACCAGCACCGGCGCACCGTCACCGCGCCGGTCGCCGTCGTCGCAGACGAGGTTGAGGACCGGGTGCTCATTGACGAACGCGCCCCGGAAATCCGCCCAGCGCCGGGTCGGGAAGCGCAGCACCGCGGCCAGAGACGGCGACCAGCGCTGCGCCTGCACGACCCGGGTGGCGTCGGTCAGGGCCGGGTCGAGCAGCAGGGCGGCCTGCGGACCCGGCATGGCCAGGGCGACGGCCGCACACGGCTCCCCGTCCACCACCGGGCCGGGCTCCACGGTGAGTACCAGCCGGTCGACGGTCACCGGCACCGCGCCGGCCAGGTGCTCGACCAACGAGCGCAGCCCACGTGGTGCGGCGAAGCGCATCGGCCCGGGCACCTCGTGGTTACCGCTCCGGTCGTACGCCTGGAAGGTGTCGGTCCACTCGCGGACCAGCCCGGCGGCGCGCCACTGTTCGACCAGGGCGGCGAAGTCCGGGTCGGTGGCGGTGAAGTAGGCGGCGCCGATGTCCGCGGGCCGGCCCTGGAAGCGTTTGCTGGCCATTCGGCCACCGCAGACGTGCCCGCGTTCCCGGACCTGCACCGGCACCCCGGCCCGGGTCAACTCGACAGCACAGGCCACCCCGGCGATCCCCGCCCCGACCACCACGACCTTCGACCGGTCCACCGTCATCCGATGATCGTAGGCGGTGGTCCTGTGCTGGACTTGATCGCCGCTCACGAGGCCGAGGGTCAACCCCTCAACAGCGAAGACCCCTCAGCGCGATGCCGAGGGGTCTTCGCTGCGTTTCGTCAGGCGCGCTTGGCGAAGCCGACAAACGCCTTCCAGGTCTGCGGGTCGAACGTGAGCGCCGGGCCGGACGGGTCCTTGCTGTCCCGAACGCCGACGATGCCGGAGAGGTTGTCAGCCACCTCCACGCACTGCCCGCCGTTGCCTCCACTGCGGCTGCTCTTGCGCCACACGGCCCCGGTTAGGTTACTCATTGCTACATCTCCTTGGCGATCGTGGCTAATAGGTCTGCCGATCGGTTCGCTTCGAGCGACAGACCTTCGAGCGCTCTCCACCTCACAGAGTACGCCGCAACCTCTGCCGGCTTGTCGAGATATAAAGCGCCCGTCAGTGACTCGCTGTAGACGGTCGTGGGCTCGGGGGTGCGGATACCGATCGCTGGAAATTCCAGCATGACGAAACCACCGCCGGTCAAGGCATAGTTGGGCGGCGTGTCCCGGGGCACGATGCGGATGGTCGCAACGTCGGCTGCCACCTGGTTGTGAAGGTGGAGGAGTTGGTCCGCCATGCCGGGGAACGGCCGACGCAGCACTCCTTCGTCCACAATGACCTCCAAGCGCGCCGGCTCCGGCTTCTTTCGCTTGAGGATCCGCTGGCGCTCCATGCGAAGCTCGACCAGGCGTCCGACCTCTCGCTCTGCCAACTCTGGATGCGACCGGAGCAGATGCTCGGCATACTGCCTCGTCTGAAGCAACCCGGGAAGCGAGTCCGGCTCCCAGTGCCGCAGGCGCGAGGCGGCTGATTCCATCCCGACGTACAGCTCGAACCAGGCGGGCAGCGTATCGCCGTAGGCGTGCCACCAGCCATTTGCCTTGGTCTCAGCGGCAAGCGCGATCAGGGCCGATGTCATCTCGGGGGACATGCCGTACAGCGAGCACATGGCCGTCACGTCGCGCGCCTTGACCGCCGATCCGCCGCCCTCGATCCGATACATCGTGGACCTCGACCACTCCAGCGCCTCGCCGGCAGCTTCCAGGGACAAGCCGGCTTCTTCGCGGCCACGCTTCAGATATCGCCCGAGCTGCCTGCGCGGTATGGAAGATCCTGCATGAGTCATGCCGCCCCCTGTCTCAGATTGAAGCGATCCATCCGTCGAGCGTGGGACCAATTCTCGCCGGTTCGTGAGAGTGGGACAGCCACGGTGACATGTGTCAGCGTAAATCATTGCACGAGCGGACTCGACGACAGAGAGTGTCCATAGTGCAGGGCTTACGTAACAGCGAAGGGCCGCGACGGGTCCTGCCGGGGCCGCTCCGCCTCCCCCCGTGGTGGAGCGGCCCCACCCCGAGGATTCGGGGCCCGGGTCGTGGAAGGGGGATGCGGTTCGCGGCCCGGACCCCGTGCAACAGGCCGCCGAGTTGGTGACCCGCAGGCAGGAGATGACGTATGAGCACCCTCAGCACTCAGGCCGTCCCACCCCTCGCCGGCCCGAAGCCAAACCGACCTCGGCCCCATCGCGAGCAGAAGCCGCATACTCCGCTGCGACCGATGTGGTTCTGTCGGGCGGACGGCCAGCAGTGGCCCTGCGCCGAGGCCAGGCTTCAGCTGAGGTTTGAGTTCGAAGACAACATGCCCGGGCTGTCGATCTACCTGGCGGGCATGTTCTACGAGGCGACCAAGGATCTGTACCACCTGAACCCGCACGACGGGCCGACCCCGCGAGAGCTGTACGAGCGCTTCGTCGCGTGGGGGCCGTTCCGCAAACCCGCCGTCGAGCCCCCGGAGACGGACGGCAGCTCATAGGTTCGCTCGATCCCGAGACGCCCGGTCTGGCCGCCTCCCGTGGAAAGCAAACGGCCAGACCGGGGTGAAGGTGCGCCACGGCACGGGGACCGAATCCCCGCACAGCAGTCCACCTGAAAGGAGATCGTCTCATGACGATCGACAGCCCGCTCGACCTGTACTCGGTCGACGCCTCCGGCGTGAACCTGCGGAAGCTCTGCGGCGGCGGCATCACGAACACGATGGAGAGTTGCGTCGCCGCCGCCATCCTGCCCGGCAACCCGGACGCCGTCATCATCGGTGACTCGAAACTGGGGGCCGACTCGCCGACGCTGCGATTCAGCCGCGAGGAACTGAACAACTTCGTCGCCGCGTACCAGGCCAACGAGATCTTCTGATCGTCCAGGGCTGGCCGCGCGCTATGCGCGGCCAGCCCACACCCAGGGGGAACAATGGCGCTGGTGACGCACCACTGGCACGCTTACGATCCGTGGACTGGTCCGCACCAGTTCTTCGGGCGGGAGCACGATCCGGAACGGCGGCCAGGTCCGAGTTCAGGTGACGTCGCAACGGCTGCGTTCATCCGCGCGTCGTCGCCGCCGCTTGAGAACGGCCACTACCTGCTGCGGCGCGACCAGACAGCACGGGAGCGGACATGGACCGACGTGCAGGATGCGCTGAACTGGCTGACTGACAGGTACGCCCAGCATCCGCCCGACCCGACGCTCAGCTACGTGGACCAGGCAGCACGCGTTGAGCATTCACGAGCGGGCCTCGAAGGCGGGAGCGACGCCATCTGGCATTACACCGCGAGCCTGAGCGCCAACAGGGTCGTTGTTTTCGCGGTCATCTGCTGCCCGCATCGCCACCACACCAGGACGCCTTGCCCCCTCCCACCGAACTAACCTTCGACACTGGGAGATCCCATGTCCCTCGACATGATCATCGGTCACGAGGCCGCTGCCGCGGTCCTCGGCAAGTGGCCCGAGCGCCCGTACACACTGAAGCTCCCGCACGACAGCCCGGTCGGACGGGTGGTCAACGCACAGGCGATCCGAGGGTTCCTAGACTCCGGATGCGCGCCGAGCGACTACGTCAACGTCTTCCACAGGGGTGAGGGGCTGCATCCGGCCCGCTTCACCGCTGATGACCGGGTGGCTCCGGCCTCGGTGCAACTCTTGCTCGACCAGGGTTGCACCATCCAGCTCCGCGAGCTGAATCGGTGGTTCCCGCCCTTGAGCGCGATCTGTGCGAGCATCCAGGCGGAAACCGGCTGCCCGGGGTACGTCACGGCCTTCATCACACCGCCCAACCGTCAAGGGCTTGACTACCACTGGGATCAGTACCTCGGGATCGTGGTGCAACTCCAAGGGACGAAGACCTGGGAGCTGTTCGAGCCCAAGGTCGACGCGCCGTATCGCGACCACTCCATGTCGACGAACCTCTGGCAGGACGACTGGGTCAAGCAGTGGCAGAGAGAGGGCCCGGACCAGACGGTCGAGCTGACCCCCGGGGACATTCTCATGCTGCCTCGGGGTTGGGTGCACAATCCGCACTCGCGGAAGTCCGCCGAGGCCAGCGTGCACTTGACCTTCGTGCTGAAGGAGCGCGTGCCGCTGTGGGTCGCCGAGCGTTGATTGGCAGCGCGATCAACGATCGCCGCTTCCGTGCCGTCATCCCGCCTTCAGGGCTTGATCTCACGAAGATGCCGAGAACAGTCGAGGACGTGCGATCGCTGATAATCGACTACCTCGCCGAGCTGGATGTTGAGGAGATGTCGCGGGCAATGCGACGTGCTGCTCAGCAGGAATCCAGTCACGCGACACTGTGACCACCACGCGGCCTGGACCGGCAACCAGGCAGGAATGAACAGCGGAGATCGGGGTACTGGCACACCTGTTCGAAGAGAGGGTGATGACAATGACGGACCGCAGCAACGAGCAGGCCGACCAGAACGCCGCGATCAAGGACCCGGACGAGTGGGTCACCGGCGACGAACCGCCGACGGCGGCACAGGAGTCCTACCTGAACACGCTGGCCCGGGAGGCCCACGCCGACCTCCCGGACGACCTCACCAAGGCCGAGGCGTCCAAGCGCATCGACGAACTCCAGGCCGAAACGGGCCGAGGCCAGTAACCCCTCCGCGATCTTGCGCTTTCTGTCGCGACAAATGTGCACACAAGGTACAAAACAGCGACAGCAAGTGCAAGATCGCGGGGGCGAGGGCGGGCCGCGAGGGCGGGACGGCGGGGTTAGGGGCGGGGCAGGTGGTGTAGGCGTACCTCGGTCAGGGTGCCCTCGTTGATCTCGGCGGTCTGGTAGGTGGCGTGGGGTTGGGAGCGGCGGTCGGTGGGCGAGCCGGGGTTGAGCAGGCGCAGCCCACCGGGCGCCTCGGTGTCCCAGGGGATGTGCGAGTGCCCGAAGACCAGCAGGTCGACGTCGGGAAAGCGGGCCGCACACCGCTTCTCGCGACCGGTCCGTTGCCCGGTCTCGTGCACCACAGCGATCCGCAGACCGTCCAGCGCGACCCGGGCCACCTCCGGCAGCCGGGCGCGCAGCGCCGGGCCGTCATTGTTGCCGTACACCCCGATCAGCCGGCGCGATCGCGCGGTCATGGCGTCGAGCAACGACTCGTCCACCCAGTCGCCGGCGTGCACCACCACGTCGGCCGCCTCGATGGCCGCCCAGAGGGGCCCGGGTAGGTCTCGGGCCCGCTTCGGTACGTGGGTGTCCGCCGTCAGCACCAGCCGCATCCCGACATCCTCCCCCAACCTCACGATCACTTGATGCTGAGTAGCTGTAGGAGCCTTCCCACAACTACTCAGCATCAAGTGATCAAGGATCAACGGAGCCGGTCAGGGGACGGTTACGGCAGGGTCCACCGTTGCGCTCCGGTGCCGTTGCAGGTCCAGATTCGCAGTTGCCGACCGTCGGTGAGATCCGAGTTGGGAATGTCCAGGCAACGCCCGGACTGGGGGTTGCGTAGGCTGCCGTCCGGCTGGGCGGCCCACTGCTGGGCCCCGCTGCCGTTGCAGTCGTAGAGCTGCACGAGCGTGCCGTCGGTGGTGCCGCTCGCCTTCACGTCCAGGCACTTGGCGAGCCCCCGCACCGTGTCGTCGCCGGGCAGGGTCCAGCTCTGCGCGGCGGTGCCGTTGCAGGTCCAGGTCTGCACCCTGGTGCCGTTCGCCGTCTGGCTGGAGGCGATGTCCGCGCACTTGCCGAGGGCCTTGACCACACCGCTGCGCGCCCCGCCGTTGCCGACACCCGGGCCGGTGAAGGTGTAGCTGTCCACGTCCAGCAACGCCCCGCTGCCGCCGGTGACGACCAGGTACAGGTCGTGGGTGCCGTCGTCGGGCGGGGTCACCGTGGCGCTCAGCTCGGTGTAGTTGTCCCAGCCGCCGGTGTTCGGCACCGCGATCCGGGCGACCTCGGTGCCGGTCGGTGAGTCGTACCGGAAGGAGAGGGTGCCCCCGGGGCCGCCGGAGGAGACGCGGGCGCGGACGCCGGTGATTCCCCTGAGGCTCACCGCGTGGTGCCGGACGCTCTCACCGTTCTGGACGTCACCCAACCGCTTGCCGCCCTCGGCCGCCGCCTGGTCGATCACCTTGGGGCCGTTGAGCTGGACGAAGTGCTCGGCCTGCCACTGTTTCGGATAGAGGCTGATCTCCTGCTCGCCGGTGAGTGCCGCCGAGCCGGTCGCGCCGCGATCGGTGTAGCTGCCCCGCAGGACGAAGAACAGCACCGAGTCGGGGCCAGCGTGCACGGGGCCGGTGTTGAAGGTCGCGCCGCAGCCGGTCCCCTCCCCCTCCTCGTGGGCGTGTTCCTGGTGGCCGAGCGCGGCCCGGACGACCACCGCGGAGCAGGCCGGCGTGCCGTCCTGCGGGTCACTGGCCGAGGCGCCCACTGTCAGGTCCTGCCCCCAGTCGAAGAGCCCGCCGGCGGGCAGGCCGGTCAGCGTGACGGTCGGCCGGTTGTTGCCGACCACCACCGACACCAGTGTGGTGGCGCTGCGGCCGGTGCCGTCGTTGACGGTGAGCCGGGCGCTGTAGCTGCCGTTGGCGGAGTACGTGAAGGACGGGTTCGCGGCGGTCGAGTCGGTGCTGCCGTTGTTGGTGAAGTCCCATGCGTACGTCAGCGGGTCGCCGTCCGGGTCCGAGCTGCCGGCGCTGGAGAAGGTCACCGAGAGCGGAGCCAGGCCGTTGTCCCGGTTGATCGTGGCCCTGGCCACCGGCGATCGGCCACCCTGGACGTAGTTGATTTTGTAGAGACCGGCGTCGGCGGCCCCGGAGAAGTAGCCGCTGCCGTACTCCAGCAGGTAGAGCGAGCCGTCCGGGCCGAACTGCCAGTCGATCGGGTGGACGAGCTTCATGCCGGCGAGCACCGGCTCGATCACTGTCGGCGTCCCGGTGGACGGGTTGCCGTTGTCGAACTGGACCTCCTTGATCCAGTTTCGGCAGTACTCGGAGATCAGCCACTTGTTGTCGTAGTAGGCCGGCCACTTCACGTCCGAGACGAGGTTCGGGTCGTAGTGGTAGACCTCGACGTGGTTGGGTGACCCGCACCCGCCCGGGTTGTCCAGCGCTGGCCAGTCCTCACTGCCGCCGTGCTGTTCCCAGACCAGCGCCGGTTTCGTCGCCGGGAGCTGCTGGAGACCGGTGTTGCGGGGGGAGTTGTTGACCGGGCCGGTCGAGCCGCCGCAGGGGAACCAGCCTCGTGGCGTGGCGGTGGCGAAGTCCCAGTCGTTGTAGGCGACGTTGGGGCCGCCGCAGTACGGCCAGCCGTAGTTGCCGGGCCCATTGGCCCGGTTGAACTCGTCGTACGCCGCCGGGCCACGGTTGGCGAGGTCGACGCCGGCATCCGGGCCGACCTCACCCCAGTAGAGGGTGTTGTTCGCGGTGCGGTCCACCCAGATCCGGTACGGGTTGCGCACGCCCATCACGTAGATCTCGGGGCGCGTTCGCGCGGTGCCGGCGGCGAAGAGGTTGCCGGCGGGGACGGTGTAGCTGCCGTCGTTCTCCGGGTGGATCCGGTTGATCTTGCCGCGCAGGTCGTTGGTGTTGCCGGAGGTGCGCTGGGCGTCGTACTGCGCGTTGCGGTTCGTCCGCTCGTCGATCGGGGCCATTCCGGCGGAGTCGCCACCGGAGTTGGTGTTGTCGCCGACGGCGAAGTACAGGTTGCCGGCGGTGTCCCAGCTCATCGAGCCGGCGGAGTGGCAGCAGAGGTCCCGTTCGGTGGGCCACTCGATGAGCACGTCCTCGCTGCCCGCGTCGAGCAGCAGTGTGGACGGGTTGAAGGTGAACCGGCTGATCCGGTTGACCAGTGGGGTGACCTTCGGCGAGTAGAAGAGGTAGACCCAGCGGTTGCTCGCGAAGCTCGGGTGCAGGGTGATGCCGATCAGGCCGTCCTCGAAGCGGGCGTCCAACGCCAGGGTCAGGGCCACAGTGGTGGACCTGGTCGCCGGGTTGTAGAGGCGGACCTGACCACCGGCGCTGCTGGTGCCCCGGTTGATGTAGAAGACCTTGCCGTCGGGGGCGACGGCCAGTTCGATCGGTTCGCCCATGGAGAGACCGCCGTCGAGGGCGACCTTCTCGAAACCGATGGTGGCGGGCGGCGCGAGGGCGGCGGCCTGGGCCGGGGACGCGGCGGCCGGTAGGACGCCTGCCTGCGGGACGAGGCAGAGGGTGACCAGGACGGTGAGCACTGTGGTGGCGCTGACGAGACGTCGGCGCGGTGTGCGGGACACGAGACCTCCAGCTGTCCGGGGGATCTCGGTGCCGCTCCCGCCGACTGGAGGAGCACCGCAGGGTGTCCCGGACATTAACGTCTTTCACTGGAGAGCGATAGAACTTCGCGTCAACAGATGGAAAGTTGTCACTGTCCATACGAAAGTCCGGCTCACCGGCTCACCGGCGAGAAGTACGCCGGGGGCATTCCGCACTGACGCAGCGTCGGGTCCCGCTCAACGTCGGTCAGCACACCGGCGGCGTTGATCAGGCCGATGTGGGAGAACGCCTGGGGGAAGTTGCCCAGTTGCTCCCCGGTCAGCGGGTCGATCTGCTCGGCGAACAGGCCGAGGTCGTTGACCCGCTCCGCCAACCCCCGGAACAACTCGTGCGCCCGGTCCCGCTCACCGGCCAGCGCCAGGCAGCACACCAGCCAGAACGAGCAGATCAGAAACCCCGCCGGGTCGCCGTCCCAGCGCCGCAGCAGGCCGTCGTGGGAGAGCCGCTCCTCCACCTCGCGGATCGTCGAGCGCATCCGCGGGTCGTCGGCCCGCACGAATCCGACGAGCGGCATCACCAACACCGACGCGTCCAGGTCGTCGGACTCGAAACTTCCGGTGTACGACTGGAGCCGCTCGCTCCAGCCCCGTTCGAGGACCTCCGCGCGGACCGCGTCGCGAGCGGCCGCCCAGCGGGCCACGTCCTGCGGCTCGCCGAGCTTGTCACCGAAGCGGACCGCCCGATCCAGGGCGACCCAGCACTGCACCTTCGAGGACACGTGGTGGTGCTGGATGCCGCGCTCCTCCCACATGCCCGCGTCGGGCAACGCCCAGTCCCGTGCGGCCTGGTCGGCGAGCACCCGGAGAACGTGCTGCACCTCAGTGCCCAGTGGCTCCAGCTTGTCGCGCATCAACCAGGCGGCATCCATCGCCTCGCCGAAGATGTCGGTCTGCCGCTGCTGCCACGCGTCGTTGCCGATCACCACCGGTGGGCTGTCGCGGTAGCCGCCGAGCTGTTCCAGGCGGTGCTCGGTCAGGTCCCGCTCGCCCAGCACCCCGTACATGATGGGCACCGGTTTGTCGTCGACACGGCCCATCGCCCGGCCCAACCAGGCGAACTGCCGCTGCACCTCGTCCAGGCACGCCGTCCGCCACAGTGCCCGCAGGGTCAGGCTGAAGTCACGCACCCAGACGTAGCGGTAGTCGTAGTTACGGTCCCCGCCTAGTTTTTCCGGCAGCGAGGTGGTCACCGAGGCCACCACCGCGCCGCTCGGCCGGTACGTCATGCCCTGCACCACAAGCCGACTGCGCCGCACCTGCTCGGGGTAGAGCCCGTCGTATGGGTGTTGGGCCGACCAGGAATGCCAGCCGGCGACGGTGTCGGCGATGGTCTGGTCGGCGTCCGGCACCTCGGGCAGTTGAGCGTCGTAGGTCGGGGCGTACCCGAGGGTGAAGTTGTGTTTCGTGCCGGCGCGGGCGGTGAACGCCCCGGTGGCCTCGCCGTCGCCGGCGGTCAACCGCACGCTGCCGCGCAGGGTGAGCCGGGCGGCCCCGGCGATGGCCTCCAGCATGTCCTCGTGCTCGATCAGGTACGCGATGGTGCGGCCGTACTCGAAGCGCGGCCGGTACTGCACCCGCATCGGCACCGAGCCGGACAGCCCCTCCACCGAACGGACCAGCACCTGCGGCGAGTGCAGGCCGATGTCGTGACCACGCGAGCCGGGCTCGAAGGCGAGCGCGTCGGTCAGCGCGACCTCTCCCTGCGCGGTACGGAAGACCGTCCGCAGCACCAGGGTGTCCTCGAGATAGCAGCGTTCGACCCGGTAGTCGCCTTCGGGCTGGATCGACCAGTGCCCGGCGTTGTCGTCGAGCAACCGCCCGAACACCGACGGGGCGTCGTACCGGCCCGGGCACCACCAGTTCACCGAGCCCGAGGCGTCCACCAGCGCCGCGCTGCGGCCGTCGGCGAGGAAACCGTAGTCGCTGATCTGTCCGCTCTCCACCTGACTGGCTACCCGGGGAGTCCGCGCCCATTCCCCTCCTACCCGACGACGGGCACCGCGTTACCGCTCGGCCTGGAGGGGAACCCGGGGAGCTGACGAGGGAGGATGCTCATGACGTCAGCTTCGGGGCCGACCGCCGCCTGGCGGTCCGGCACACAGGGTGGCGACCTGCTTCCATCCGGGCCGGCCGGCCGCCTTGCCACACCGGCCGGGGACGGCCACGGGCCGGAGGGTGGTCCGCCGACCGTGACGATCGGCTCGTACCCGGACTATCCGACCGCGCAGCGGGTCGTCGACTATCTGGCCGACAACCGCTTTCCGGTGGAGCACAGCGCCATCGTCGGCACCAACCTCACCCTGGTGGAGACGGTGCTCGGGCGGATGACCACCGGTCGAGCCGGCCTGCTCGGCGCCGGCACCGGCGCCTGGTTCGGGCTCTTCATCGGCCTGTTGTTCGGCATCTTCACCGTCGGCAACTGGCTGGCGGTGATCCTGGTCGGGCTGGTCATCGGTGCGATCTGGGGCGCTGTGTTCGGCGCGGTCGCACACGCGATGACGGGCGGGCAGCGCGACTTCACCTCAGCCAGCTCACTGCGCGCCGGCCAGTACGCGGTGACCGTCGACGCGCAGCTCGCCGACCAGGCGCGACAGCTGCTCGGTCGGATGCAGATGCCGGGACGGGCGGCCGACGCCCGCTGACCGACGATCGATCGGCCGCCCCGGGAGCATGCCGGGGCGGCCGTCTCGTCGTTCAGTCGTGGTACGCCAGCTCGCCGGCCCGCAGCGGCACGTCGATCCGATTCTCCGGAGGTGCCAGCGGGCAGGCCCAGCGGTCGTCATAGGCACAGCTCGGGTTGTAGAGGTAGTTACCGTCCAGCCGGACCCGGTCGCCGGGCAGCAGCTCGACGCCCCGGCCGAAGGTGCCCTTCACCGTGTCGGTGAGGTACCGCCCTCCCCCGTAGCTCTCCCGCCCGCAGGTGCCGTCGCGCAGCGGAACGAACAGCCCACCCCCGTACGCCTCGATCCACCACAGGGTCAGCGGCCCCCAGGGCGTCTCGGCCACCGCGACCCGCCGGTACGCGACCACCCCGTCCGGGCCGCCGGTGTCGATCCGCAGCTCGCCGCCTGCCGCTCGCAGGGGCGCCTCGACCACGGCCTCGGGATTGGGCGGGAAGTAGCGCACCCCGGAAAAGTCGGCCCGCTCCGCCGCGGGGATCGGGCTCTGCGGGTGGGTGGCGAAGAGTTCGTCGCGGCCGGCGCGGAAGCCGGCCAGGTCGACGTCGGACAGGTACAGCCGGGCGATCCGCTCCCGCCAGTCGGCCAACTCCAGATCATCCACGCCACCGAGCCTATGCCGTGGCGCTGCGGCACCTCAGCGCGACGGCCAGTTGGTGAGGACGGCGTCGAGGGCGTCCAGGGTGCGCGACCACGAGTCGTCGGTGGGGCGCGGGGTGTGCCGGAAACCGCCGGTCTTCTCCAGGCTCACGAACCCGTGGAACGTGCTGTGCATCATCCGCACCGCGTCGGTCTGGTCGGGTTCGGAGAGGCGGTAGCCGCGCAGGATCGCCCGGGTCATCTCGGCGTGCCGGATGCCCGCGCTGGCGGCGGCGGTCTCCGGGTCGAGGTCGATCTGCATGGCGGCGTAGCGGCCCGGGTGCTCTCGCGCGTAGTCGCGGTACGCGTCGGCGAACGCCACCAGGGCGTCCTTGCCGGCCCGGCCGGCGAGCGCGGCGGCGACCCGGTCGGCCAGCTCCGCCAGCGCCAGCAGGGCGATGCGGACCCGCAGGTCGTGTGCGTTCTTCAGGTGGAAGTAGAGGCTGGCGTCCTTCACCCCGAACTGGCGCGCGAGGGCGGCAACCGTGACGTTCTCCACGCCCACCTCGTCGGCCAGCTCGGCCGCGGCCAGCGTCAGGCGCTCGACGGTCACCCCGGCACGTGCCATGCAGCACACTCCCCATCTAGCCGTAATAATCACTTGCCTAGGGGAGCTAGGCTACTACCTATGTTGGTCCTGACCGAATCCGCCATCCGCGCATCCTTCGTCAACTGCTCCAAGGGCGAGGCGAAGCGGCTGACCGTACCGAACGATCTTGAGATGCGCCAGTGGGACGACCTCGACTTCCTCGGCTGGCGGGATCCCTCCGCGCCACAGCGGGCCTACCTGGTCGCCGAGACCGACGGCAAGCTGGCCGGGGTGGTGCTGCGGGCCGCGACGCACCAGACGGGGCGCGTGCGGCACAGTATGTGCTCGTTCTGCCTGACCACCCACCTCGGCGGTGGCGTCTCCTTGATGACCGCCCCCAAGGCCGGTCCGAGCGGACGGCAGGGCGACTCCGTGGGCACGTACCTGTGCTCCGACCTGGCCTGCTCGCTGTACATGCGGGGGAAGAAGCACGCCGGGCCCCCCGCGCCCGAGCCGCTGCCCCTGCCGGAGCGGATCGAGCGCGTCAGGACCGCCCTCGCGACATTCCTCCGCAAGGTCACCGAGTGACGGTTCGACACGACCTGCGCGGCCGGGGCCGGAACGTGTTCGGGCCCCGGTCCGCCTCCGGCTAGCGGTCGGTGGCCAGGCGGGCGTGAAGGTGCTCGTCGTAGCGGCGGCCGTCGCCGTACCGGTACGACTCGCGCAGTGTGCCCTCGGCCGGGTAGCCGGCCCGGTCGGCGACCCGGCAGGACGCCGGGTTGGCCACCGCGTGGCACAGCTCCACCCGGTGCAGTCCGAGATCCGCGAACGCCCAGTCGGTGAGCCGGACGACGGCGCGCACCGCCACCTGACGTCCCCGTGCCGCGGGCACCGTCCAGTAGCCGATGGACGCGTCGCCGTCGTGGATGCGGTGCAGCGACACCGAGCCGAGCAGTTTGCCGTCGCCCGCCGCGGTGACCGCCATCGAGGCATGGCCGCCGGTGGACCAGTCGGCCCGGCGGCGCACCCAGAGCAGTGCGACCTCGTCGTCGATCGGGCCGCCGCCCTGCGGGTTCCACTGGGCGATCGCCGGGTCGCGGAGGGCGTCGAGCACCGCAGGGGCGTCCTCGTCTCGCCAGGGGCGCAGCAACAGGTCGGCGGCGGCGAGTTCCACGTGTTCCACGAGGCCGGAGTCTGGCACAACCGGCGGCCTCCGCGCCGCCGTATTACCGCAGACTTCCTTCAAAGCTGCACGACCTGCGGGCCGGGGCGCGGAAAAGTGATCCAGGCAACGCCAGACCGAGTTAGTTAAATTTTGAACGAGTGCTATCGTCATGGGCATGACCGAGAGCCTGGACAGCACCCGAGAGGCCGCCTGGCGCGCCTACATCGAGGCCAGCCAGCGTCTCTACACCCAGTTGGAAGAGGAGCTGCGGGTCGACAGCGACCTCAGCTTCGCCGACTACCACGTGCTGGTCCTGCTCTCCGAGGCACCCGGGCAGCGGCTACGGATGGGCGAGCTGGCCAGCCGGCTGATCTTCTCGCCCAGCCGCCTCACCTACCAGGTCTCCTCCATGCAGCGTCGTGGCCTGGTCAGCAAGGAGCCCTGCCCGGACGACCGGCGCGGCAGCGAGGCGGTGCTCACCGCCGCCGGGCTGCTCGCCCTGCGGGAAGCCGCACCCCACCATCTGGCGTCGGTGCGTACCCATCTCATGGACGACCTCGACGATGCCGAGGTCGCCTGCCTCACCCGGGTCTTCGACCGGCTTGGCGAGCGCCTTCGGGCGTCGCGGGTCAGCTCGACCACCCCCGCCTCACGCTAGGAGCCCTCGACATGCCCGCGATCACCGTCGACAACGTTCTTGTCCTGCCCCGCCTGCCCCGACTCGACGAGACCACCACCACGATCCGCCCGGTCCGCACGGTGACCACGGCGCCCAGCGGCTTCGAGGGTGAGGGCTTCCCGGTCCGTCGCGCCTTCGCCGGGGTGTCGACCACCGACCTGGACCCGTTCATCCACCTCGACCAGATGGGCGAGGTCGACTATCAGCCGGGCGAGCCGAAGGGCACCCCGTGGCACCCGCACCGCGGCTTCGAGACCGTCACGTACATCATCGACGGCGTCTTCGACCACCAGGACTCCAACGGCGGTGGCGGCACGATCACCGACGGCGACACCCAATGGATGACGGCCGGCAGTGGCCTGCTGCACATCGAGGCGCCGCCGGAGCACCTGGTGATGAGCGGCGGGCTCTTCCACGGCACCCAACTCTGGGTCAACCTGCCCCGCTCGGCCAAGATGAACCCGCCCCGCTACCAGGACATCCGGGGTCGGGAGTCGGCGCTGCTCACCACGCCCGACGGCGGGGCGCTGATCCGGGTCATCGCCGGCGAGGTCGCCGGGCGCCGCGGCCCGGGTTCGACATTCACCCCGATCACCATCACGCACGTGACGGTGCAGCCGGGGGCCCAGGTCGACCTGCCCTGGCGGCCCGACTTCAACGCCCTGGTGTACGTGCTGGGCGGCCGCGGCACTGTCGGCGCCGACCGCCGACCGGTGCGTACCGGCCAGCTCGCGGTGCACGGCCCGGGTGACGCGCTGCGGTTCAGCGCCGACACCGCGCAGGACAGCAACACCCCGGCGCTGGACCTCTACATCATGGGTGGTCAGCCGATCCGGGAGCCGGTGGCACAGTACGGCCCATTCGTGATGAACACCCGAGACGAGCTGCTCAAGGCGTTCGAGGACTTCCAGGCCGGTCGCCTCGGCGTGATCCCCACCGAGCGGCTCCCGCACACCGGCGGCCAGGGCGCCCGACCCTGACCACTGACGACCGCTGAGATCGGCGCCGACGCCTCCGGTTCGACTCCGGGGGCGTCGGCGCCGCCTCACGAGACCGCGAAGATCCCGGCGACGCCCAAAATCACCATCACCAACACCGCTACCAGCGCACCCCGTTCGCTCTCCACCGCCGGCTCGCGGTTCTCGGTCACGGGATTCGTCGTGTCGCGGGGCATGGTGTGGCCTCCTCGGCTGTTGTCGCGTCGCTTCCGATGGCGTTGGCCAGGTCACCTGTCTGTCGGCCTGGCGTGCGGACCCGCGTCGGGGGTCCTACCGTGAGGACGTTGCCGACCTCCAGGGGGGCTGGACGGTGCCATTGCAGGACTGGTTTCTCACCGCAGAGGAACGCGCCAACCCGGTGTCTGGCATACCCGTATGGACCACGGGAAACCTCGCCGAGCCGTTGATTCACGGTGCCGCGTACTTCGACCGGCTGGCCGACGAGGTCGAGGCCCTGGGCCCCGGCGACCACCTGTTCTTCACCGACTGGCGGGGTGACCCGGACCAGCGGCTGCGCCCGGACGGTCCGACCGTGGCCCAACTCTTCGCCCAGGCCGCCCAACGCGGCGTGGTGGTCAAGGGGTTGATCTGGCGCTCGCACCTCGACGTCCTGGCGTACAGCGAGGCGGAGAACCGCGACCTCAGCGAGACGATCTCGGCCGCCGGTGGGGAGGTGCTGCTGGACCAACGGGTCCGGCGCGGCGGCTCGCACCATCAGAAGCTCGTGGTGCTGCGGCACCTGGGCGCGCCCGAGCGGGACGTGGCCTTCGCCGGCGGAATCGACCTGTGCCACAGCCGCCGCGATGACGCCGCTCACCACGGCGACCCGCAGCCGGTGCAGATGTCACCCCGGTACGGGCCCAATCCGCCCTGGCACGACGTGCAGCTCGCGGTGCGCGGTCCGGTGGTCGGCGCGTTGGACACCCTGTTCCGGGAACGCTGGACCGACCCGATGCCCCTGGACTCGGAGAACCCGATTGCCTACCTGCGGGATCGGCTGCGCGGCTCGGACCTGCGCCCCGACCCGCTGCCCGAGCAACCCGCCGATCCGCCGCCCTGCGGTCCGCACCAGATCCAGGTGCTTCGCACCTACCCCGCCGTCCGGCCCCGCTACTCGTTCGCACCGGACGGGGAACGGACCGTGGCCCGGGGTTACACCAAGGCGGTACGCCGTGCCCGCCGACTCATCTACCTGGAGGATCAGTACCTCTGGTCGGCCGAGGTCGCGGACCTGTTCGCGCACGCGCTGCGGGACAACCCGGACCTGCACCTGATCGCCGTCGTCCCCCGCCACCCGGACGTGGACGGCAAGCTGGCGTTGCCGCCGAACATGGTCGGGCGCGAGCAGGCGCTGTCACTGTGCGAGCGGGCCGCACCGGACCGGGTGCACGTGTTCGACGTGGAGAATCACGCCGGCAACCCGGTCTACGTGCACGCGAAGGTGTGTGTGGTCGACGACGTCTGGGCCAGCGTCGGCAGCGACAACTTCAACCGGCGGTCCTGGACGCACGACAGCGAGTTGTCCTGCGCGGTGCTCGACGACACCCCGGACCAGCGGGAGCCCACCGACCCTGCTGGGCGGGGCGACGGCGCGCGGACCTTCGCCCGGGACCTGCGACTGCGGCTGTGGCGCGAGCACCTGGACCGTGACCCGGACGGCGCGGACGACGCCGACCTGCTGGACCCGGCGAACGCCGTCGCGGCCGTCACGGCCGCCGCCGACGCGCTACAGCAGTGGTACGACGACGGTCAGGCGGGAGAACGGCCGCCCGGACGGCTGCGGCCGCACCGCCCCGAGCGGCTGCCGTGGTACACCCGGGCCTGGGCGCTGCCGGTGTACCGGCTGGTCTACGACCCGGACGGCAGACCGCTGCGCGCGAGACTGGCCGGCACCTGGTGAAGCTGTCGGGCCGGCTCCGGCGCGGCGACCGCGTGCACGTTCAGCCCGCCGGGGTAGGCGAACGACGAGCGCGGTGAGTAGTAGCCGAAGCCGATGGTCAGCGGGTTGGCCGGGCGCAGCGCGTAGATCGGGTGGCCGGGCTGGAGGAACTCCACCGACTCGATCTCGAACGGGGCGACCGGCTCGGCGACGAACGGGTAGACCGAGCTGAGCAGTTGGCCGTCGCGCCGGGTGAAGTAGCGGTGGTGCCCGCTGCTGATCACGTGCCCGGTCTCCCCCACGCGACACCGTGCCCGGAGCAACGTCGTGCCGTCGATCTCCGTCTCGGAGAGCAGGTCCTCGCCCTTCACGTCGATCCGGGTGCGCCCGGCGAGCACCGGGGCGCCGCGAGCGACAGCGTACTCGCGGACCTGCCGACTGGAGGCCACGTAGTGGGTCCACCAGCCACCGGCGTTGAGGCCGCCGGGCGCGTCGACGCCCAGGAGCGAGACGCCGAGGTAGGTCAGCGAGTACGCGCCGAAGCCGGAGGTCTGCGTCTCGTCGTCGACGACGTACTGGTTGAGGAAGACCTGCCGGTCGGGGCGGGGGCAGAGCCCCGGGGGGACCAGCGCGGCGACCGCGTCGGGATCCGCCGGCAGCCAGCTGAAGTAGAGGGTGCGACTGTTCACAACGAGCTGGGGAGCGGCTGGATCGAGCACGGTGCCTCCGAACCGGGTGTCGTACACGCGACGCTACGGCCGGTCCCGCCAGCGGGACAAGGACGGATAGTCGACACTCCTGCCGACTTGTCGGATTTCATGTTGACCAGTCGACGCAGCTGGGGGACCCGATCGGTCGGACCGATCGGCCGACCGGCCAGCGACGCGCAGCGGGAAACCGGGTAAGGGTCCTCACAGCCACCTCAAATTCTGGGTGATTTGCCTGTTTTGTGGTGTTACACGCCTTAAGTACATCAACCTTTCGGCTAGATTTCGGGGAGACGATCAGGTTAAGGTGACTCCCGAACGGCCCAATGGAAGCTAAACCAAAGCGTCACGTCTTTTTTGTCAGCGGACGAGGTGCAGGGAGGACCACCCATGACCGCGCCAACGATCACCGAGCAGCCGAGCGCCGCCGTCAAGGCCACCACCAAGCTCGACCCGCGCGCTCTCACCGACAGCGCCGCCGACCTGCTCAACGCCATGGCGGCGCTGCCCGCCAACCACCCGTCGCGCGCCGCATTGCGGGACCGGGCGATCGAGGCCTGGCTGCCTCTCGCCAACCACCTGGCCCACCGCTACAGCGGGCGCGGCGAGCCGAACGACGACCTGGCGCAGACCGCCGCGATCGGCCTGATCAAGGCCATCGACAAGTTCGACCCCTCGCGCGGTGTCGACTTCGCCGGTTACGCGATCCCCACCATCATCGGCGAGCTCAAGCGCCACTTCCGGGACCGCACCTGGGACATCCGGGTGCCCCGCCGGCTCCAGGAGCTGCGGCTGGCCATCTCCGACGCCAACAGCTCGCTCCTGCAGACCCTCGGCCGCTCGCCGACGGTCGCCGACATCGCCGCGCACCTCAAGCTCACCGAGGAAGAGGTGCTGGAGGGTCTGGAGGGCGCCCGCGCGTACAACGCGGTGTCGCTGTCCACCCCGACCGGCGACGGCGAGCGCGCCACCGAGCTGGGCGACATGCTCGGCGGCGAGGACAGCGAGTTCGAGCTGGCTGAGCTGCGGGTCGCGCTCGGCCCGGCACTGGCCACCCTCGACGAGCGCGAGCAGAAGATCCTCACGCTGCGCTTCTACGGCAACCTGACCCAGTCGCAGATCGCCGACCAGATCGGCGTCTCGCAGATGCACGTCTCGCGGCTGCTGACCAGGGCGCTGACCAAGCTGCGCGGCCAGCTCGACGGCACGTACTGACCAGTTCACGACGGGAGGGCCGGGTCCGTGGACCCGGCCCTCTGTCCGTGTTGTCACGTGAGCGTGACAGTGTGACAGCGCATCGGCAGCGCGTACCGGTGCGGTCGCGTCAGCGGCCGACCGGCTCCCGCCACATCGGCCAGAACGGCGTGCCGTCGGGCACCCGGAACGGCTCGCCGGCCAGGTAGCCGTGCTTCGCGTACAGGTCCCGGCTGCGCGGACTGCTCGCCTCCAGGTACGCCGGCATCCCGTTGGCGTCGAGCCAGGCGTGGTGGTGCCGCATCAGCGCGCTCCCCAACCCCTGCCCCTGCCGGTCAGGCTGGGTCGCCAGGAACGCGAGGTGGTGGTGATCCGGATGCGGGTGGTTCGCCGCGAACAGCTCGTCCAGGTGCTGGAACCGGTCGGTCCACTCGCCGCAGGCGGCGGCCAGGCGGGCGTCGTAGTCCGCCGGCGGAGGCGCCGGTTCGCCAACCGAGGGAAACCAGACCGCGACCGAGGCCCGGTCCGCGGTGGCGTGGACCATGCCGTGCCGCATCGCGTGCCCGACGAGGATCTCGAAGTCTCCGGTCAGCACGGCCTCCCGCTTGCTCGCGTCCGGGACCAGCCAGTACGTCACCTCCAAGACGGTGAACGCCTCGGCGATCCGACCCGCGACGAGGCTGATCTCCTCCGGTCCGAGCCGCTCGACGACCACGCTCATCGGGTCACCTCCACGGCGACCGGCGCCTCCGGCCTGGCGACGGCTGCGGCGCTCGCCGCGCCCAGGCCGATCCGGGCGTACGTGTCCGGGCGGTTGCTGCGCAGCAGCAGGGCCCAGCCGATGCCCAGCAGGGCAGCCACCGGGTACGCGGCGGGCAGCGCCCACCGCAGCGTGGAGTCCGGCGCGACGCCGAGCAGGTTGGCGAAGTTCGACACGGCCAACCAGATGATCACGAAGAGCGCGATGGTGGCCAGGCCGGGTGCGACGGCCCGCCGCCACAGGTTCTCGCCGCCGCCGGAGCGGGCGAAGTAGGCGATCACCGCCACCGAGGTCGTGGCGATCAGCAGCAGGACGCCGAAGCCGCCGGTGGTGCCGACCCAGAAGAACAGCTGGACCACCGGGTCCCAGCCATTGACCGCGTACAGCAGGATGACAAGCAGTCCGAGGACGCTCTGCGCCACCGAGGCGGCCCGCGGCGCCCCGGTACGGGCCGAGGTCTTACCGAACACCGCCGGCAGCACCCGCTCCCGACCGAGCGCGAACGTGTAGCGGGCAGTGGTGTTGTGGAACGAGATCATCGCGGCGAGCACCGAGGTCAGGAAGAGCACCTGCCCGATGGTGACCGCGGTGTCGCCGAGCTGCGCGGCGGCCAGGTTGAAGATCAGCCCGACGCTCTGCTCGCCGGCCTCGGCCACGATCCGGTCCTGCCCCACCGCGACCGTCATGGTCCAGGACGACAGCGCGTACAGCCCGGCGATGATCGCCACCGAGAGGTAGGTGGCAAGCGGCACCGTGCGCTTCGGGTCCTTGCTCTCCTCGCTGAAGACCACCGCCGACTCGAAGCCGACGAAGCCGAGGACTGCCAGCACCAGCACCGCGCCGACGCCCGGCACGAAGAGGTTGTCCGGCGAGAACGAGGCGAAGCTGACCTCACCGTCGGCCGGGTTGCCAATCTGCCCCAGGTCGAACACGAGGACCACCACGATCTCGGCGACCAGCAGCGCGGCCAGGACCATGCCGTTGAGGTCGACCCGGAGCAGGCCGAGTACGCCGACCAACGCCCATGCCACCAGGGCCACGACGGCCCAGTGCGGGTGCCCGCCGAAGAGCCGGTCGAGCACCGGCTCGGCCGCCACACCGATCGTGCCGTAGAGCCCGACCTGCAGCGCGTTGTAGGCGATCAGCGCGACCCAGGCGGCGCCCACGCCGGCCGGTCGGCCGAGGCCGCGGGAGATGTAGGCGTAGAAGGCGCCGGCGTTCTCCACCCGGCGGGACATCGCCACGTAGCCCACCGAGAAGAGGGCGAGCACCGCGGCGATCAGCAGGAAGGCCAGCGGGATTCCGGTCACCCCGATGACGCCGTAGCCGGTGGTGACGACGCCGGCCACCACGGTCAGCGGCGCGGCGGCGGAGAGGACGAAGAAGATCACCGAGGGGATGCCGAGGCGGCCTCGGGCCAGGGCTTCGGAGACGTTGCTCGGTCGGTCGACTGTCGATGTCGGGGGCATACGACTACTCCGATTGGTCGAGGGGGTTGGGGTAACCGGCGGGATCAGGGAATGCCGCGCAGCACGGCGGCCCCGACGGCGGCCTCGGTGTGCCCGACGAGTTCCTTGAGGGGTGCCGGCAGCGCGGGGATGAGGACGTTCAGCCGGTGGTGCGCGCGAGGGCCGGCGCTCCACAGCACCTCTCGGGTCAGCCCGGCGGCCACGACCAGGCCGAGCAGCAGGGCGTCCGGCACGCCCGGCGGGTCCGGACGGTCCAGCAGGGCCCGCAGCCGGGTGGCCGGCCAGGCCACCGCGTTGAGGTCGATCGGCAGGTAGCTGACCGTGGTACGCAGCAGCCGGCGACTCTCCTGGCGGCGCAGCACGCCGGCGCGGGCCAGCCGCTCCCCCACCGAGGCGGTCGCGCTCTGCGACAGGAAGCTCAGCCAGGTGCGCAACTCCCGGTGTTGGGACTCGCCGATCAACTGGTCCAGCACGGTGTGTGCCAGCGCGTCCGCTGGCGGGCGCCGGTCGATGACGGTGACCTGCCCGGCCGTCACGGTGATGTGTCCATAGAGGATCAGCTCGCCGAGCAGTCCTCCGGCCAGCCCGAGCCCGGTCGCCGCCGGGTGCAGTTTGGCCTTGCCACGACTGTCGTTGTGTGCGATCAGGAAGAACTCGTCGGCGATGAGCAACGGTCCTCCCCGCACAGGTGTGTCCACAGTGATCGCGACCGGGAAAGGATGCACCGACAGCTACTGCAACGCAACTCCCAGATTTGAAAGTTGCACTCCGTGCAGGCGCGACCTGCGGATCTTGTCGTGGCAGACTCGGACGGTGACCGCCATTCCCACCATCCGACCCGCCGCCAGCCCGACCGTGCGGCGGCGCCGCATCGCGCGGGAACTCCGCCAACTCCGGGAACGCGCGGGCATGACCCTCGATGTGGCTGCCCGTCAGCTCGACATGTCGAAGAGCAATCTCTCCCGGATCGAGACCGCGCAGATCGGCATCAAACCGCGCGATGTCCGGGCCGCCCTCGCGCTCTACCAGGTGACCGGTTCGGATGCCGAAGCGCTGATCGAGATCGCCCGGGGGGCACAGCAGCGCGGCTGGTGGCAGAACTACAGCGACGTGCTCCCCGAGTGGTTCGAGTTCTACGTCGGGCTGGAGGCCGAGGCGGCGACGCTGCGCACCTACGAGGCCGAGTCGGTGCCCGGGCTGTTGCAGACCGAGGCGTACGCGCGGGAGATCTTCCGGCGCACCGCCGGCGAGGACGGCCTGGAGCGCAAGATCGCCGCCCGACTGCACCGGCAGGAGGTGCTGCGCCGCGAGGACCCGGTCGACCTGTCGGTGATCATCAACGAGGCGGTGCTCCTGCGCCCGGTCGGTGGCCCCGCGGTGATGGCCGAACAGTTGGCCCACATGAGCCGAATCGCGCAACTACCCAACGTGACAATTCAGGTACTTCCTTTCGCGGCCGGCGGGCATCCGGCCATGAGCACCCCGTACGTGATCCTCCACTTCGCCGACGCCGCCGACGCGTCCGTGGTTTACCTGGATAACCTCACGATGGGACTGGCTCTGGAGGATGCCGATCATGTGCTCGGGTATAGCCTTCTGCACGAGGAGCTGTGCCGGATGGCGCTCGATCCGACGGCGTCGATGACCCGTCTTGAGCAGGCTTCTCGTAACTTTGCGTGACCGCGTCTGCGGCACGCCGACGCAGACGAGAGGCACCGCGGATGACGGCGTACGACCTGACCCGAGCGGACTGGCGCACCAGCACGCGCAGCAGCGGCAACGGCAACTGCGTGGAGGTCGCGACAGTCGACGGTCAGGTCGCCGTCCGGGACAGCAAGGACCGCTCCGGGCCGGTGCTCGCCTTCGGTGCGGCGACCTGGCGTGCCTTCGTGCTCGGCGTCGGCGAGGTCCGTCGCTCGTGACTCGCCCGCGCCGGTGCGAGACTGGGCCGTGCTCTCCGACGTAACACTTGACCTGCCGGTCCGTCCGGTGCTGCCGGCGCTGGTCGCGGCACTCGACGCGGCCGGCGCCGGTGTGCTGGTGGCCCCGCCGGGCACCGGCAAGACCACCCTCGCGCCGCTGGCCGTGGCCGACCGGGTGACCGGTCGGGTGGTGATCGCCCAACCCCGCCGGGTGGCGGCTCGTGCCGCTGCCCGGCGAATGGCCGAGCTGCTCGGTGAGCGGGTCGGTGAGCGGGTCGGCTACGCGGTGCGCGGCGAGCGCAAGGTGGGCCCGGCCACCCGGATCGAGGTGGTCACCACCGGCCTGCTGGTCCGACGGCTGCACCACGACCCGGAGCTGCCCGGCACGGGCGCCGTGCTGCTCGACGAGTGCCACGAACGTCAACTCGACGCCGACCTCGCGCTGGCCTTCACCGTGGAGGCGCGCGCCACCCTCCGGCCGGACCTGTGGTTGCTGGCGATGTCGGCGACCCCGGACACCGACCGGTTCGCCGCGCTGCTTGGCGGGTCCACCCCGGCCCCGGTGGTACGGGCCGACTCGGCGTTGCATCCGGTGCAGCGGATCTGGGTGCCCCCGGCACGCCCCATCGCCCCGCCCGGGGCCGGGCCGGTGGACCGGGCCCTGCTCGACCACGTGGCCGCCACCGTCCGGCGGGCGCTACGCGAGCACGACGGCGACGTGCTCGTCTTCCTGCCCGGGGCCGGCGAGATCGCGGGGGTCACCGGCCGCCTGAGCGACCTGCGGGACGTGGTCGCGCTGCTGCCGCTGCACGGCCGTCAACGCGGCGCCGAGCAGGACGCCGCCCTGCGGCGTGCGGACCGGCGGCGGGTCGTGCTGGCCACCGCGTTGGCCGAGACCAGTCTGACCGTCCCGGGCGTGCGGATCGTGGTGGACGCCGGGCTCTCCCGGGTGCCCCGGATCGACCTGGCCCGCGGGCTGGGCGCGCTGGTCACCGTGCCGGTCTCCCGCGCCGCCGCCACCCAGCGGGCCGGACGGGCCGGCCGGGAGGCCCCCGGGTACGTCTACCGCTGCTGGTCGGCGGCGACCCATGAGCGGCTGCCCGCCCGCGCCGAGCCGGAGATCGCCACCGCCGACCTGACCGGTTTCGCGCTGGAACTGGCCGCCTGGGGCCGACCGGACGGCGTCGGCCTCGCGTTGCCCGACGCGCCGCCGGCCGCCGCGATGACCGTGGCCCGGGAGACCCTGGAGACCCTGGGCGCGGTCGACGCCGCCGGTCGGATCACGGCGCGGGGGCGTTCGATCGCCGCCGCCGGGGCGCACCCACGGTTGGCCCGGGCGCTGCTCGACGGCGCCGGTCGGGTCGGCGCCGACCGCGCCGCCGAGGTGGTCGCCCTGCTCGCCGAGGAGAGCGCGGCCGGCCCCGGTGACGATCTGGTCGCCGGTTGGCGTCGGCTGCGCACCGGTGTCGACGCGGGCGCGACAGCCCGCTGGCGCACCGAGGTACGCCGGCTGCGCGCCGCGCTGCCGACCGGCCCCCCGTCGAAGGGCCGCGCCGATGCCACCGGCCGCGCCGGCTCGGGTGGGCTGAGCGACGATCTCGCCGCCGGGTTGCTCGTCGGTCTGGCGTACCCGGAGCGGTTGGCCCGCGTACGGCGGCCGGGCGGTTCGGCGTACCTGATGACCGGCGGGACCGCCGCGGAGCTGGCGGCCGGCTCGGGGCTGGTCGGGTCCGACTGGCTGGCGGTGGCCGTCGCGGACCGCACCCCCGGCGCGCCGTCGGCCCGCATCCGCCGCGCCTCCCCCGTGGACGAGGCGACGGCCCGGGAGGCGGCCGGTCCGTTGCTGCGCACGGCCCGCGAGGTCGGCTGGTCCGATGGGGACGTGGTGGCCCGGGAGGTGACCCGGCTTGGCGCGATCGAGTTGGTCCAGCGGCGGCTGGACCGGCCGGACCGGGCGGAGGTGGCCGCCGCGTTGCTGACCGGCCTGCGTCAGGACGGGCTGGGGCTGCTGCCCTGGACGCCGGCTGCGCGGGCGCTGCGCGAGCGGCTCGCGTTCCTCCGGCACCACATTGGTGATCCGTGGCCGCAGGTCGACGACGACTCGTTGCTCGACGCCGCGCCGAGCTGGTTGGGCCCGGAGCTGGCCGCCGCGCGACGCCGGGCCGACCTGGCGAGAGTGGACGTGTCGTCGGCGCTGCGTCGGCTGCTGCCCTGGGCGCAGGCCGCCCGCCTCGACGAGCTGGCCCCGGAGCGGATCGAGGTGCCGAGCGGTTCTCGGATCCGGTTGGACTACAGCGACCCGGCCGCGCCGGTGCTCGCCGTGAAGCTCCAGGAGACGTTCGGCTGGCCGGCGGCCCCCCGCATCGCCGACGGTCGGGTGCCGGTGCTGCTGCACCTACTCTCCCCCGCCGGCCGGCCGGTGGCGGTCACCGCCGACCTGGCGTCGTTCTGGCGTACCGGCTATCCGCAGGTCCGCTCCGAGTTGCGCGGGCGCTATCCCCGGCACCCGTGGCCGGAGGATCCGGGAACGGCGACACCCACCCGGCACGCCACGCCACGCCGGCGCTGAGCGCCGGCCTACTCCTCGACGACGTCGGCCACCACGACTGTGACGTTGTCCGGCGCGCCGGCGCGCAGGGCCAGGTCGATCAGCTTGCCGGCGCAGGCGCCCCGGTCCGGATGGCCGATGAGCACCTCGGTGAGGGTGTCCGGGCGGACCACGTTGGAGAGGCCGTCGCTGCACAGCAGCCACCGGTCGCCGGCCCGGGGCACCATCGTCGCGTACGACGGGGAGACCTCGTCGCCCTGCAGCGCCTGGGTGACCACGGCGCGGCGCGGGTGGCTGCTGGCCTGATCCGCGGTGATCACGCCCTGATCCACCAACATCTGGACGAACGTGTCGTCCCGGGTGATCTGCTTGAGCACGCCCTCGCGGAACAGGTAGGCCCGGGAGTCGCCGACGTGCGCGAGGGCCAGGCAGCTGCCGGTACGGGCGAAGAGCAGGGCGGTCAGCGTGGTGCCCATGCCCTGGCGCTCGGGATCCTCGGCGACCGCCTGTCGGATCCGGGAGGTGGCCAGCGCGATGCCACCCTCGAGCGCGGCCACCAGGGCGTCCTCGGGTGTCTCCACGTCCAGCGGGGTGACCGCGTCGATGGTGAGGGCGCTGGCCAGGTCGCCGGCGGCCATCCCGCCCATGCCGTCGGCGACGGCGACGAGCCAGGTGCCGGCGTGCAGGGCGTCCTGGTTTCCGCTGCGGATCAGCCCACGGTCGCTCGTTCCCACGGAACGCAGCTTCAGGGTCATGGGAGGCAGCCTGCCAGGCGAAGGGCGCAGTTGTCTCTAGGAGATCAGGACGACGGCGCGTGGCGCGGCCAATCTCACGTTCGGGTGGCGGCGCGTCCCGGGACGCCCGCGGCGCTGACCGCCCTCGTCGGACGCCAGAACCCATCCAATCAGATCAATTGACATGACGCACCGGCACTGGAAACATCGAGCCGATACCTGGGAGCGCTCCCAGGATCTCCCCGCCACCACCGTCCCACCTCCCGTCCCGGAAGGACTCCCCGTGACGTCATCCCGACGCCGCCTCCTGTTGGCTGCGGCGACCACTCTGGCCCTCACCGGCGCGGGCGCCGGCGCGGCCCACGCCGACCCACCACCGGACGCCCCCGAGCAGATCGACAACGGCGACTTCAGCGCCGGGGTGAGCCCCTGGTTCTCCTTCGGCACCGGCGCGCTGGCGGTCACCGACGGCCAGCTCTGCACCACAGTCGCAGGCGGGCTGGCCAACCCGTGGGACGCCGGCATCGGCCAGGACGGCGTGCCGCTGATCGCCGGCGCCGAATACACCCTCGGCTTCGCGGTCTCCGCCACCCCCGGCGCCGCGGTCAAGGCCGTCTTGCAGCTCGGCAGCGCCCCGTACACCACGTACGCGGCAGTGGACGCCACCGCGACCGGCACACTCCAGCGGGTCGAGCAGACCTTCACCGTGCCTGACGACAACCCCAACGCCCAACTGATCTTCCAGGTCGGCGGTTCGGCCCAGGCACAGACCATCTGCCTGGACGACGTCTCGCTGCGCGGCGGCGAGCCACCCGAGCCGTACGAGCCGGACACCGGGCCACGGGTGCGCGTCAACCAGGTCGGCTACCTTCCCGGCGGCCCGAAGAACGCCACGGTCGTCACCGAGGCCACCGAGCAGCTGCCCTGGCAGCTGCGCAGCGCCGCCGGCGCCGTCGTGGCCAGTGGCACCACCACCGCTCGCGGTGTCGACGCCGCCTCCGGGCAGAACGTGCAGACTGTCGACTTCTCCGGCTACCGCACCCCCGGCACCGGGCTCACGCTCACCGTGGACGGCGAGACCAGCCACCCGTTCGACATCTCCGGCGCCATCTACGACCAGTTGCGCTCCGACTCGTTGCAGTTCTTCTACGCCCAGCGCAGCGGCATCGCCATCGACGGTGACCTGATCGGCGACGAGTACGCCCGACCCGCCGGCCACCTCGGCGTCGCACCCAACAAGGGCGACACCAACGTGCCCTGCCAGCCGGGTGTCTGCGACTACTCCCTCGACGTGCGCGGCGGCTGGTACGACGCTGGCGACCACGGCAAGTACGTGGTCAACGGCGGCATCGCCACCTACCAGCTGTTGAACACCTTCGAGCGGACCAGGACGGCGGCCACCGCCAACGGCGGCGCGGAACTCGCCGACGGCACGCTGCGGGTGCCCGAGCGCGACAACGGGGTGCCGGACATCCTGGACGAGGCCCGCTGGGAGCTGGAGTTCCTGCTGCGCATGCAGGTGCCCGCCGGCAAGCCGCTCGCCGGCATGGTCCACCACAAGATCCACGACCAGAACTGGACCGGGCTGCCCCTCGCTCCGCAGGACGACCCGCAGCCGCGCGAGCTGCACCCGCCCTCGACCGCGGCCACCCTCAACCTCGCCGCCACCGCCGCCCAGTGCGCCCGACTCTTCGCCCCCTACGACGCGGCGTTCGCGACCCGTTGCGGCACTGCCGCGAAGACGGCCTACGCCGCGGCCAAGACCCACCCCGTGCTGTACGCCAGCCCGACCGACGGCACCGGCGGCGGCGCGTACGACGACAGCAACGTCACCGACGAGTTCTACTGGGCGGCGTCCGAGCTGTACCTGACCACCGGGGCGCAGAACTACCTGGCCGATCTGACCGCCTCAAGTCACCACACCGGAAACGTGTTCGACGCACGGGGCTTCGGCTGGCAGAGCGTGGCCGCGCTGGGCCGCCTCGACCTGGCCACCGTGCCGAACGGGCTGCCCGCCGCCGATCTGGCCCGGGTCCGCTCCTCGGTCACCGCCGCCGCCGACACGTACCTCGCCGAGCTGCGCCGGCAGGCGTACGGGCTGCCGATGCCCGGCGACGCCAACAGCTACTTCTGGGGCGGCAACAGCAACGTCATCAACAACGCCGTGGTGCTGGCCACCGCCTTCGACCTGACCCGCAACCCGGCCTACCGCGACGGCGCCGTACAGGCCATGGACTACGTCCTCGGTCGCAACGCCCTGAACATCTCCTACGTCACCGGGTGGGGAGAGCACGCAGCGCAGAACCAGCACAGCCGGATCTTCGGCCACCAGCTCGACCCGAACCTGCCCCGACCGCCCGCCGGCTCCCTCGCCGGTGGCCCGAACGCGGCACTCCAGGACCCGTTCGTGGCGCAACTGCTCGCCGGCTGCGAGCCGATGTTCTGCTACGTCGACGACATCAACTCGTACTCGACGAACGAGGTGGCGATCAACTGGAACTCGGCGCTGGCCTGGATCTCCTCGTTCCTGGCCGACCAGGGTGACGCCGGGGCGGTGCCGGCCACCACCTGCACTGCGCGCTACACCAACTACGGCGCCTGGCAGGGCGGCACCGGGTTCACCGGGCAGCTGACCATCCAGAACACGGGTACCGCGACCGTCAACGGCTGGAGCGTGCGCTTCGCGTTCACCGGTGACCAGCGGGTACGCGAGGCGTGGCTGGCGAAGGTCGCCCAGTCCGGCGCGACGGTGACCGCCCGCAACGAGTCGTACAACGCCAAGATCGCACCCGGCGGCACTGTGACGTTCGGCTTCAACGCGACGACAGGCGGGGGCGCCAACCCGAGCCCCGGCCTGGTCACCGTCAACGGAGCGGCCTGCTCGCTGAGCTGAGCCCGGTCCTGGTGGCCGCCCGGGGAAGGCGGCCACCAGGACCGCACGATCACGCGGCCGGTGGGTCAACCACCGGCCGCGTTGTGCTTCGCGACCAGGCCGGGGAGTTCGTCCAGCGAGTCGATCCGGAACAGGCACCGCTCGGCCACGGTCGAGGGGTCGAGGATGTGCCCCCACGGACCACGCCGGATCAGGCACGTCTTCATGCCGGCCTCCAGGGCTGGGCGTACGTCGTTGTCGGGCCGGTCGCCGACGTAGAGGATCGATGACGCGACACCACCGCCCGCGTCGACGACCCGGTCGAAGAACGCCGGTGCCGGCTTCGCGACGCCCCAACCGTGTGAC
This sequence comes from Micromonospora sp. D93, assembly GCF_018070365.1. Taxonomy (NCBI): domain Bacteria; kingdom Bacillati; phylum Actinomycetota; class Actinomycetes; order Micromonosporales; family Micromonosporaceae; genus Micromonospora; species Micromonospora sp. D93. The sequence continues at coordinate 81,532 of NZ_JAGPXW010000003.1, forward strand.
GTGCCGATGACGTCCACGGGGAGGTCGAGCGCGCGCAGGGTCGCCTCCGCATGAGCCGGCTGGTTGCCGGCCAGGCCCACGAACAGACCCTGGTCCTTCAAGGACTCCAGGCATCCCTGCGCGTCCGGGTAGAGATCCTCCTCGCTGAACGACTCCGGCTGGCCGGCAGCCGCCCGACGTTCCAGCTCGACCGTGAGATCGAAATCGGGCCGGAAGACCCGGAACGTCTCCTGATAGTCCAGACCCCGGGCGATCACCGCGCCGAAGACCGCCGAGAACGTGTGCCGCGGCACGCCGAGCCAGTCGGCCCAGGCGGCGAACTCGTGAGACTCGTCGAGAATCGTCCCACCAACATCGAAGAAGATCGCCTTGATCACGTCGCATCCCCCGTCACCGTCGCGATGTCGGTGGATCATAGATGGCGATCATCCCGATTGTGCGGCCCCGAGTTCCCGCCGGACGACAGCTGATGACCGATACGGCGGGCCGGCGATCCGTCTCCTGGTGGTGCTTTCGAGCTGATGCCGTAGACGATTCACCGCTCGCTACCAATCTCGGTGGATCCGACGCTCCGGGTGAGCCATGGTGATGCCATGGATGGCGGCGAACTGGCCGGCGCGGAGCGTCGGGTGTGGGCGGCGATGCCGACGGGGACGCGGACCGCGCTTGCCGGGCTGTCCGGCGCGGACCTGCGCAGTCTGCTGTTGAGCGTGGCCCGCGACCGAGCGGCGACCATCCGCCCGTCCGAGGTGCTACGCCGCTGGCGCGAGGACCGTTTCGTCCGCCCGGCCCGTACCGATCCGCGCGTGCTCGCTCAGGTGGAGGCCCGGATGTGGCAACTGCTGCCCGCCGACGTCGCCGGAGTGGAGCTGTCGCCGGTCGTACCGGTCGGCACCTGCTCGACGGTCGCACCGGTCAGCCAGAACAGGATCGTCACCACGATGCGCGCCGGCGAGGTGCTGAGCGATCCCACGAACGCCCTCGCCGTCGAGGCGGCCTTGCGTCGCCGCCGACAGGGCGAGGTGCACCTGGCCGCCGCCCATCGGGTGCTGCGGGCGCAGGACTTCGGCGGCGACGCGTCGGCGCACTTCCGGCTCTTCGCCCTGGTGTCCAGCGCCCGGGACACCGGCTCGGGCGGCACGCAGGCCCGGCTGCTGGTCCGTCACCTCACCTACTGGCGGACCGTCCTCGCCGAGCTGGCACCGGCCGCCGCGCCTCAGCTGCACGTCACGACCTTCGACGATGAGGCCGTCCGGGAGCGGCTGGCCGACACCGTCCGCCCGGCGCTCGACGGAGGCGCGGTGCCACTCGTGGACGAGCCGGAGAGGTCCCGCGGTCGCGGCTACTACACGGGGTGCGCCCTGCGGATCACCGTCCTGGGCGGTGGCCTGGAGATCGGCGACGGTGGCCTCACCGACTGGACCGCCCGGCTGAGCGGTGACGCGAAGGAACGCTGCCTCGTCTCCTGCCTCGCCACCGAACGTCTCGTGGACGGCATCAGCCACTGAGCCGGGCCCCGGGAAGCCACAGCGCCCCGGCGCGCCGACCCGACCTCAGGCGACCGTCAGCCGATCTCCTCGTCGACGAAGCACCAGCGCCAGGCTTCGCCCGGCTGGGCCGAGCGGATCACCGGGTGGCCGGTGGACGCGAAGTGCTTGCTGGCGTGCTGGTTCGGCGACGAGTCACAGCAGCCGACCTGCCCGCAGCTCAGGCAGGTGCGCAGGTGCACCCAGTAGGTGTCGCCGTCGGCGACGCAGTCCGCGCACTCGTCGGGGGTGCGTGGCTCGGCGGCACCGGCCTCGGTCAGGTGCTGACAGCTCACTTCTCAACCTCTCGCAGCAACGACTCTTCCAGGTCCAGGTCACGGTAGGCCCGCACCAGCACCTCCTCCGGGATCCGAGCGGAGTCCCGGGCAGCCCGGAACACCTCCCGCTCGGCGTCGATCATCTCCTGTCGCAGCCGACCGTACGCCTGCGACGGGGTCTCCCGCTCGGTGCCGCCGAGCCGTTCCCACGCCATGTTGGTGCGGTCCTCCACCGCTCGGCGCAGCCGGGCCACCACCGCATCGGGTGCGCTGTCGGCCAACTCGTCGAGGCGGCCCTGGGCGGCCTTGCTGGCCTGCTGCTGCACCGCGGCTGCGGAGAGCGCGTCCTGCACCGGGTCGTCCTGCGGCAGCTTCAACCGGCGGGCGACCAGCGGCAGGGTGGCGCCCTGGCCGACCAGGGTGAAAACGATCACGGCGAAGGCCAGCCAGATGAACAGGGCCCTGGGGTACGGCTCGTCGCCGGCCAGGGTCAGCGGCAGGGCCAGCGCGGCGGCCAGGGTCACCACGCCCCGCATGCCGGCCCAGCCGATGATGATCGGGATTTTCGGTGACGGTCGGGCGTCACGACGGCGGACCCGGGGCACCAACCGGGCCAGGTAGGTGGCCGGGAAGAGCCAGACGAACCGGGTCAGGAAGACGGTGGCGAGCACCGCGAAGGTGATCAGTGTGAGCGAGCCGATCGGCTCGTCGAGGTCGCGCAGCACCTCCCGCAGTTGGAGCCCGACCAGCAGGAAGACCAGGCCCTCCAGCAGGAAACGGACCAGCCGCCAGAACGCGCCGGTCTGCAACCGGGACGCCGCCGACAGCAGTTGGGGCAGCTTGTGCCCGAGCACCAGACCGGTGACGACCACCGCGACCACACCGGAGGCGTGCAGGTGCTCGGCGGTGAACACCACAGCGAACGGGATGATCAGCGACAGCGCGTTGTCCAGCAGCGGGTCGGTGATCCGCCGGTGCAGGAAGCCGAACACCAGCGCCCCGAGCGCACCGATCAGGATGCCGCCCCCGGTGGCCCGCAGCACCTCGATGGCGACCTCGGTGGTGCCGACGGCCGAGCCGACGGTGGCCATCGTCGCGACGCGCAGCAGCACCAGCGCGGTCGCGTCGTTGACCAGGCTCTCGCCCTCCAGGATGGTGACGACCCGGCGAGGCAGCCCGACCCGGCGGGCGACGGCCGTGGCGGCCACGGCGTCCGGCGGGGCGACCACAGCGCCGAGGGCCAGGCAGATCGCGAACGGCAGCTGCGGCAACAGCAGGTGCAGCACCAACCCGACCACGAACGCGGTGAACCACACCAGGCCGACCGCGAGCAGCAGGATCGGCCGGATGTTGTTCTTGAACGCCGGCACCGAGGTCTCCAGCGCGGCCACGTAGAGCAGCGGCGGCAGGATCCCGACCAGCACCAACTCCGGGTCGAGTTCCACCTGCGGGAAGCCCGGCACGAACGACAGCGCCAGGCCGAGGACGACCAGGACGATCGGGGCGAGCAGGCCGAGCCGGCGGGCCAACGCGGCGCCCAGGGTGGCGATCGCCAGGAAGACGACGACCGGAAACAGGCTTTCCATGGGGTACGAGCCTAGGGGTACGCCTGTCCGGTCTCGATCAGCCGCCCGGGCGCAGCTTCGGCAGCACCTCCGCGCCGAACGCGTCGATGAACCCGCGCTGCTCCTGCCCGACGTGGTGCAGGGCGATCTGGTCGAAGCCGAGCTGCGCGTACCCCTCCAGCCAGCCGACGTGGCGGCCCAGGTCCGCCGATACGTTCACCACCTCGGCGATCCGCTGCGCCGGCACGTCGGCGGAGACCGCGTCGAAGTGTTCGACGGTCTCCAGGTCCCAGCAGACCGGCGGGGCGAAGACGTTGCTGCGCCACTGGTCGTACGCGAGCGCCTCGGCCTGCGCCTGCTCCGGCGCCCAGGAGACGTGCACCTGAAGGTGCAGCGGCCCGCGCCCGCCCGCGTCCCGGTACGCGTCGATCATCTCGCGCAGGTGCGCCACCGGGGCGTTCACGGTGATCAGCCCGTCCGCCCATTCGGCGCACCAGCGGGCGGTGGCCACGCTGACGGCGGCGCCGACCAGCGCGGGCGGCTGTTCGGGGCGGGTCCACAGCCGGGCGCGATCCACCCGGACCAGACCGTCGTGGCTGACCTCCTCGCCGGCGAGGAGGGCACGGATCACGTCCACGCACTCGCGCAGTCGGGCGGTGCGTACGTCCTTGCGCGGCCACGCGTCGCCGGTGATGTGCTCGTTGCTGGCCTCGCCGGTGCCCAGGGCCGCCCAGAACCGGCCCGGGTACATCGCGCCGAGGGTGCCGATCGCCTGCGCGATGATCGCCGGGTGGTATCGCTGACCGGGCGCGTTGACCACGCCGAACGGCATGCCGGTGGCCTGCAACGCGGAGCCCAGCCAGGACCAGGCGAAGCCGGACTCGCCCTGCCGGGCGCTCCACGGCGAGAAGTGGTCGGAGCACATGGCGGCGTCGAAGCCGGCCCGCTCGGCGTGCATCACCGCCTCCAGGAGGGCGCGTGGACCGATCTGCTCATGCGAGGCGTGGAACCCGAACGACGTCATGGGCACACTTCCTACCCACGACGGCACCGGCTGACGCGTGCCGCGCCCCGAACTACTCGGCGTGTGCGCCGGCGCCGGCCGAGGCGGCGCCCTCGCCCACCCAGACCGTCTTGGTGTTGCAGAACTCGCGCATGCCCAGCGCCGACAACTCCCGCCCGTAACCGGAGTTCTTCACACCGCCGAACGGCAACTCCGGGTAGGAGGTGGTCATCCCGTTGATGAAGACGTTGCCGGCGTCCAGGTCGGTGGCGAAGCGCTCCTGCTCGGCCGGGTCCCGGGTCCAGGCGTTCGAGCCGAGCCCGAAGCTGGTGCCGTTGGCGACCTCGATGGCCTCCTCGTACGACGAGACCCGGAACAGGCCGGCGACCGGGCCGAAGACCTCCTCGGACCACATCCGCATCTGCGGGGTGAGGTCGGTGACCACTGTCGGTGGGTAGAACCAGCCGTCGCCGGTCGGCGGCTCGCCCCCGCAGAGGACTGTCGCGCCGTTGTCCACCGCGTCACGGACCTGGGCGTGCACCTCGTCGCGGCCACGCTCGCTGGCCAGCGGCCCGACGTCGGTGTTCGGGTCCATCGGGTCGCCGACGCGCAGCGCGGCCATGTTGGCGGCGAACTTCTCGGCGAAGGCGTCGAACACGTCGGTGTGCACGATGAACCGCTTCGCGGCGATGCAGGACTGGCCGTTGTTCTGGCAGCGGGCGGTGGTGGCCACCTCGGCGGCCCGGTCCACGTCGGCCGAGGGCATCACCACGAAGGGGTCGCTGCCGCCGAGTTCGAGGACGGTCTTCTTCAGCTCCCGTCCGGCGATCTGCGCGATGGACCGGCCGGCGGGTTCGCTGCCGGTGAGTGTCGCGGCGCGTACCCGGGGGTCGCTGAGGATGTGGTCGACGGCCTCCGAGTCGACAAGCACTGTGGTGAAGGCCCCCTCGGGGAAGCCGGCTCGCCGGAACACGTCCTCCAGCAGCAGCGCGGTCTGCGGCACGTTCGAGGCGTGCTTGAGCAGGCCGGTGTTGCCCGCCATCAGCGCCGGGGCGGCGAAGCGCATCACCTGCCAGAGCGGGAAGTTCCACGGCATCACCGCGAGCACCACGCCGATCGGCTGGTAGCGGACGAACGCCCGGGTCGCCTTCACGGCGGTCGCGTCGGCCGGTTCGTCGGCGAGGAACGCGGGGGCCTTGTCGGCGTAGAAGCGGGCTGCCGTGGCGCACTTGGTCACCTCGGCCTGCGCCGAAACGTACGTCTTGCCCATCTCCGTGGTCATGATCCGGGCGATCTCGTCGCGCTCGGCGTCCAGCAGGTCGGCGGCGGCGTTCATCCACCGGGCGCGCTGGTCGACGGTCGTCCCCCGCAGCTGCTGGAACGCGAGTTCGGTGCGCTCGATGGCGTCGTCGAGTTGCTCGGTGGACATCGCCTCATAGGTCTTGAGCACCTGTCCGGTGGCGGGGTTGGTGGTGGCGATGTGGGGCATCTCGTCCTCCTGTCACTCGAACAACGAGTGTCGTACGCCCGGCTCCTCGCGGCGGCGGGCGGCGCGGCGGCGCTGGATCACGACCAGGTCGACCACGGCGACCACGGCGAAGATCGCGCAGAGTACGCCGAGCCAGGCGATGCCGGCCCAGAACGCCAGCACCGCGAAGAGCACCATGATCACCAGCCCGAAGCCGGCGAGGGTGAGCCGGAGGTTCAACGCGCTGTTCGCGTGGCCGACCGTGCCACGGGCGCGCCGGGGCTGCGATCTCGTCATGCCCAGGGACCTACCCCCGATCGGCCGGGTTAACCGGTACTGCGCGCTTCCACGCCGGACGCGCCGGTGTGCTCCGGCACATCCGTTCGCGCCGCGGCCCCCGTCGACCGCAGGATGGGCGCATGTCGATGACCCTCGCCGTGCCGGTGACCGTCTCCATCGCCCGCCGCGTCGACCCCGGCCGGGCCAGTGAGATGGTGGCCTGGATGCGGGCCGGCACCGCGCTGGCCGAGGCGTTCCCCGGGTTCCTCGGCGCCGGCTGGGTGCAGAGCGGGCCCGGTTCGTCGGAGTGGCACATGCTCTACCGCTTCGCCGACGCCGAGACGCTGCGCCGGTGGGAGGAGTCGCCGCAGCGGCACTGGTGGCTCAGCTCGGCGCAGGGCATCGTCGAGCACACCCGGGTCGAGCGGCGGACCGGGATCGAGGGCTGGTTCGACAGGCCGCTGGAGCACTCGGTGGACCCGGTGGAGCCGGCTCCGCCCGCGTCGCCGCCCCGGTGGAAGCAGGCGGTGACCATCTGGCTGGCGTTCTTCCCACTGAGCCTGACCGCCACGCTGCTGACGAGCCGCTTCCTCGACGCGGTGCCGCTGGCGGCCCGGGTGCTGCTGATGACGCTCTGCCTGACCCCGCTGATGACCTATCTGGTGCTGCCCCGGATCACCCGGGCGTTGCACTGGTGGCTGCATGGTCAGCCGGCGCCCTGGCGGGGCTTATAGCACCCTTGCGGCTCTCGCGTCGGCGCTCTGCCGCATACCCGACAGCAACTTCCCGGCAAACCCCGTCCTGCGCATAGAGTTACCGCGCTGTCGCTCTGTGCTGCGGGAACGGGAGACGTCATGCCTCGACGCTGGGTCGCCGCCCTGGCCTGTCTCGCGGCGCTTGTCGCGCTGGCCTGCGAGGGCGGCAACTCCGCGAGACCCCGCCCCACCACGAGCGCCGCGCCGTCGAGCGGGCCCGGCGGCATCGCCGCCCTCGGCGACTCGATCAGCACCGGCTTCGCCTCCTGCCTGGTGCTCACCTCCTGCGAACGCAACTCCTGGTCGACAGGGGACGGGCTTCGGGTGCAGAGCCACTACCGGCGGCTGCTCGAACAGAATCCGGCGATCCGCGACCGGACGTACAACCACGCCCGTCCCGGTGCCCGCGCGGACGCCCTGGAGGGTCAGGCCCAGGCGGCGGTACGCGACCGCGCCGACTACGTCACAGTGCTGATCGGCGCCAACGACGTCTGTCGGGGCGGGGTGGACGCGATGACGCCGGTGGCGCGGTTCCGGGCCGACGTCGACCGGGGGCTGCGGGTCCTGCGGACCGGCCGGCCGAAGGCCCGGGTGCTGGTGGTGAGCATCCCCGACCTGTACCGGCTCTGGGAGGTCGGGCACGACGACGCCCGGGCGACCCGCGCGTGGCGGCGGGGCATCTGCCCGGCCCTGCTGGCCGAGGCGACGTCGACCGCGCCCGCCGACCGGGCGCGCCGGGCCGCCGTCCGGGACCGGATCAACGCGTACAACGTCGAGTTGAAGGCGGCCTGCCGGGCGTACGGATCACGGTGCCGGCACGACGGCGGCGCGTTGCACAAGGTCCGGTTCACCCTGGACCTGCTCAACCCGCTGGACTGGTTCCACCCCAACGCCACCGGCCAGGGCCGGATCGCCGAGGTGACCTGGCGCTCCTCCGGCCTGGCCAACTGACGACCCGGGCAGGCCGTCAGGGCCGGCGCGGCTCCGGGACGGCGCTGCCGCGGGAGCGGTAGAGGGCCCGGGATCGCTGGGCGAGATCCTTTGTGGCCGAGGAGTTGGCCCAGGTGCCGAGCACGATGGCCGCACCGGGGACGATCTTGGCAACCATTCGTTTCGCGGCTCGGACGCCGGCCATCTGGGCCAGCCGGATGCCGAGTTGCAGCATGACCCGACCGAGCGGACGCTCGCCGCCCAGGCCGAAGAGGGCGTCGGCGCGTTCCCGGCCGGCGGCCACGCCGAGCGCCAGCCGGGCGCTCTCGGCGACCTTGTGCACCCGCTGGAGCACCAGCAGGTCGGTGGCGCGATCACTGTGCAGGGGGTCGATGTCGTACGCGGCGGCGATGTGCAGCACCATCCGCGCCTGGGTCCAGGCCAGCACGCCCACGTCGATCACGGCGCCGGGCAGCCCGGCCACGCCGGAGACCGCGCCGGACAGCCGGGCCAGGTTGACGAACTTGCGGGCCGCCTGGTCGGCGAGGGCGTCGGCGGAAACCTCGGGCTGCTCGGCCCGGGCACGGCCGACCCACTGCACGGCTTCCGGCCCGAGGCGGCGCACCGCCTCCAGGGCAAGGTGCTCCGGCGCGTACTGCGGGTCGTCCCGCATCCGGTCCCAGAGCCGGGCCGGCGGACCCTCGGGGGCGTCCACCGCCCCGGCTGGCAGGTCGACGGACGGCTGCGGAGTAGGGGTGGCGGGCTGGCCGCCGGCGGGCGGGGTGTCGGTCACCAGGTCTCCCCAGGGGTGGAAACGGTGGACAGGGCGGCCGATGGAGCGGTCAGCGGCGGCGGTTGGACAGTCGAGCCGCCAACCCCTTCAGCTTCTGCTGGTTGCCCGGCTTGGCCATCTCGCGCCGGCCCCGGTCGACCAACTGCTGCCCCTTCGGTGATTTCAGGAACGCGCTGATCCGCTGCATCAGTGACATAACGTCCTCCTGTCGATGATCCCGTAGTCATGTGTACCCCGAACCTGCAACACATGTACCCGGGACGCGACAGCCTCAACCCTGACTGTCCATAGTGGGCGGTAGGTTACCGCCCCGCCGGCACGATGGCGTCAACGACCCGGGTGGCCCGCCACTCGTGCTGCTGGTAGTGCTCGGGGTACGCGGAGACCTGCACCGCCTGAGCAGCGTCGGTGAGCCGCATCCGCTGCCAGCCGGGCACCTGCTCCAGCGCGGTGAGGAACTGCCGGGTGGCGAACTCGGGGTCCATCAGCCGCCCGACCGGGCCCCAGCCGCTGCTGGAACGCTGCTGGAACAACCCGACCGAGTCATGGTCCCAGCCGACGCCCTGGTGCGGATAGTCCTGCGACTCGGGGAGCACGCCGCTGGCCACGTTGTAGAGATTGCTCTCCTGCATGGCGGTGGCCACCGCGATCACCAGACCACGGCGCGGCACCCCCATCTTGCGGCCGGCGCGGACGATCGCCTCGGCGTTCTCCATCTGGTCGTCGTCCAGCCCTGCGACGGGTGCCGGGTCGGTCGGGCGCGCCGGGGCGGCCTTGCGGGCCGGCGCGCTGGTGTCCGGGTCGGCGGGGCTCGCCGCAGCGGACTGGGCAGCGGCGGAGGTGCTCGGGGCAGCCGTGCGGTCGAAGCCACGGGAGGCACGCTGTTGCTCGGCGCGCTGCGCCAACTCGGAGCTGGAGAGCGATCCACTCCGGGTCGCCGCGTCGGCGTCCTCGTTGCGAACCTGGACGACGGCGGCCAGACCGAGGCAGCACACCACACCGGTGGCCAGCGCCAGCTGCGCCCGACGTCGACCGGTCAGGTCCCGGGCGTACGCCCGGAGCCGACTCGCGGTGGTTGTCCGTTCGGTTGAGGTGCCATCCTCCGTATCGGCAGTGGGCCTGCTCGGGGCGTACGGGTCGTCGAGAGTGCCGTCGTCACGCATCAACCGAGGCTAGGCAGGTGAAAACCCTGATCACGCACGGTGATCACGTGGTGATCGACACAGATTCGACAGGGACTGGTGGACGCCCCGGGAGGGTCGACCCGCCCGGGGAACGGACCTCGCGTACCGGATGAAGCTGGCGCCGCACGCGGACCGGCACGGCACATGACAGGGCCGGACATCCGGCCGTCGAGTCTGACATGATCGACAAACTCGGCCTTTGGGCCGAACCGCCCCTCGGCTGATCGGCCAGGAGGCTCGGCCTGGTGGCGTGAACAGGCGATTAGTCCGGTCATGCCCACCACCCGGCCAACGGATCGCCCGGCGCAGGAATGCGCCAGGATGGCGGGTACGTTGCCCGAACGGGTGCCCTCCGTCGCGAAGGCACCCCGCAGGCACATTTCAGGGAGGTCCGCACCGGTGCTCGACCCACACGAGCTCTACCAGCTCACCGACGATCTGCCCGACCTCGGGCAGCCGGTCCTGATCCAGGCCCTCACCGGGTTCGTGGACGCCGGAAACGCCAGCCGACTGGCGCGTGAGCAGCTACTCACCTCGCTGGAGGGTCGGCCGATCGCGACCTTCGACGTCGACCAGCTCTTCGACTACCGATCGCGACGACCGGTGATGACCTTCGTCGAGGACCACTGGGAGAGCGTCGACGCGCCCAAGCTGGAGCTGCACCTGCTGCACGACGACGACGAGACCCCGTTCCTGCTGCTCACCGGCCCCGAACCGGACCTACAGTGGGAGCGTTTCGTGGCCGCCGTCGCCGGGCTCGCCGCCCGGCTGGACGTCCGGCTCACAGTGGGCCTCAACTCGATCCCGATGGCGGTCCCGCACACCCGACCGACCGGGGTGACAGCGCACGCCACCCGCCCCGAGCTGATCGGCGGCTACGAGCCCTGGCTGCAACGCGTCCAGGTGCCCGGCAGCGTCGGTCACCTGCTGGAGTTCCGCCTCGGCGAGCAGGGCCGCGACGCGCTGGGCTTCGCCGCCCACGTGCCGCACTACGTGGCGCAGACCGAGTACCCGGCCGCCGCCGAGGTGCTGCTCACCTCGGTGTCGCGCAGCACCGGGCTGCTGCTGCCCGGCGACGGGCTGCGCTCGGCCGCCGAGGTGGTCCGGGTGGAGATCGACCGGCAGGTCGCGCAGACCGAGGACGCCGCGGCCCTGGTCCAGGCCCTGGAGGAGCAGTACGACGCGTTCGCCCGGGGCCGAGGCGAGAAGAGCCTGCTCGCCCCGGACGCCGGCCCGCTGCCCACGGCCGACGAACTCGGCGCGGAACTGGAACGATTCCTGGCCGAACAGACCCGTCCCGGCGACACCCCGGGCAGCTGACAGGGCGTCGCGGCGGCGGATGCGGCAGGCTGGGGGCATGCGCCTGGCGACATGGAACGTCAACTCGGTGAAGGCCCGCCTACCCCGGCTGCTGGAGTGGCTGGCCGACACCGGGCCGGACGTCGTCTGCCTGCAGGAGACCAAATGCCCGGACGGCGCCTTCCCGGTGACCGAGGTGGGCGAGTTGGGCTACACCGTGGCCAGCCACAGCGACGGCCGGTGGAACGGGGTCGCCATCCTGTCCCGGGTCGGGCTGGGCGACGTCCGGGTCGGGTTCACCGCCGAGCCCGGCTTTCCCGAGCCCGAGGCCCGCGCCATCTCCGCCACCTGCGACGGGGTGCGGGTCTGGTCGGTGTACGTGCCCAACGGCCGGACACCTGACGACCCGCACTACGCGTACAAGTTGGCCTGGTTCGCGGCGCTGCGCGACGCGCTCGACGCCGAACTGGCCGGCGGGTTGCCGCTGGCGGTCTGCGGCGACTTCAACGTCGCCCCGACCGACGCCGACGTCTGGGACCCGGCGGTCTTCACCCACTCCACCCACGTCACCCCTGCCGAGCGGGCGGCCCTCGCGGCGCTGCGCGACCTGGGGCTCAGCGACGTCGTACCGACCCCGATGAAGGGCCCACACCCCTTCACCTACTGGGACTACCGGGCCGGCATGTTCCACCAGAACAAGGGCATGAGAATCGACCTGGTGTACGCGTCCGCGCCGTTCGCCCGAGCGGTCCGCTCCGCGTACGTGGACCGCGAGGCCCGCAAGGGCAAGGGCCCCTCCGACCACGCGCCGATCGTGGTCGACGCCGACCTGGTCCCGGCGGTCGAGGCGTTCTGAGTGGCTAGGGTGGGCTGATGGCAGTCGTGAAGATCAACGCAATCGAGGTCCCGCCCGGCAGCGGCGCGGAGTTGGAGAAGCGGTTCGCCGCCCGCGCCGGCGCTGTGGAGAACTCCCCCGGCTTCCTCGGCTTCGAACTCCTCCGCCCGGTGGCCGGCGAGACCCGCTACTTCGTCTACACGAAGTGGGAGAGCGAAGAGGCGTACCAGGCGTGGGCCGCCGGGCCCTCGCGCGCCGCGCACGCCACCGCCCCCGGCGACAAGCCGCGTCCCCCGGTCTCCAGCGGCGCTGGCCTGCTGGAGTTCGAGGTGGCCCTGCACGTCCCCCAGCCCTAGCTGCGCCGAGGCGGGTGTGAAGCGGCACCCGCCGCCGTCACTCCAGAAACGCCCCCGCTCGCGCCGATCTTGCAGTTTCGGTCGCCGATATGTACCGAATGACCTCTTGTGTCGCGACAGTAAACGCAAGATCGCGGAAGAGGGGGACCCCACCCTCGTCGATCATGGAGTTACGGTGCCGGGTTTGGCTCGATCCGGGCACCTTGCCACCCACCACAAGTCCATGATCGACGGAACAGCGCGGGGTTGACGAACAGCCACTCCGTCTAACGCAACGGTGTTGACATCCTGGTTCGAGCGCCGTCTTATGCCGAGCTGTCAAAGCTCTACAGCATTGCGGTAACCACGGTGCAAAAGGGCATTAGGGTCTTGGAGTTTCAGGGTTTGGTGGTCGGCGTACCCGGTAGAGGCGTCTACGTCAGAGAAGACGCGAAGTAGCGTTAGGCACTCAGCTGTTCCGCAACCCACACGTCGAGCCGCCCTTGGTGTGCTGGGGATGCCGCACCACAGCCGAATCGCACCGGGCCGGATGTCTCCGTTGATAGCGTCGAGACGGCCTGATCGGTAGCCGGCCACCAGTCGCCCTACCCGCCATTCCGGGCCGTTCGGTCAGGGCGCATATCCCGAGGTGCGGGGAGATTCTGACGATGTTCGACGGCTTCGAGGAGTTCGACGTCGAGACGTCCGGCGCGACGATCCACGGGCGCCGGGGCGGAAGCGGGCCGCCCGTTCTGCTGCTGCACGGCATCCCCGAGACGCACCTCATGTGGCACCGGGTCGCGCCACGGCTCGCCGAGAACTACACAGTCGTCGCCACCGACCTGCGGGGCTGGGGCGACAGCGGCAAACCGCCGAGCACAGCGGATCACGAGCCGTACAGCATGCGCGCCGTCGCCCGCGACCAGATCGAGCTGATGCGGAGTCTGGGCCACGAGCAGTTCCGACTCGTCGGCCACGATCGTGGGGCCCGCTGCGCGTACCGTCTCGCGCTGGACGCACCGGACGTCGTCACCCGGCTGGCGGTCATGGACGTCGTCCCCATCGGGGACGTCTACAACCGCGCCGACAAGACGTTCAGCCTCTCCTACTGGGTCTGGTCCTTCCTGGCGGCGCCCGCGCCGGTGCCCGAGGAGTTCATCAAGGCGGCGCCCGCGGTGCTCGTCGACTTCATGCTCGACACCTGGCCCACGGTGAAGGACGCCTTCCCCGCCGAGGTGCGTGCGGCGTACGTCAGGCAGTTCAGCGACCCGGCCACCGTGCACGCGATCTGCGAGGAGTTCCGCGCCGCCGCGACACTTGACTACCAGCAGGACGAGGCGGACCGGGGGAAACGGAAGATCGCCTGCCCGGTGCTGTTTCTCTGGAGCCAACGCGGCCAGGTCGCGAAGCTCTACGACGACCCGCTCGCGATCTGGCGGGAGTGGGCCGACGACGTACGCGGCGAGCCGGTCCCGGTCGGGCACTTCATTCCGGAGGAGGCCCCCGACGAGACCACCCGCCAGCTTTTGACTTTCCTGAGCTGACGCCCGTCCGGGTCGGTCTCAGGACTTGCGGGAGGACTGGAGGGTGGCGAAGGCGATGACGTTGTCGGCGTAGCCGGTGCGGCCCCCGATGAACTGCCCACCGCAGGTGATCAACCGCAGCCCGGGTGGCCCGTCGTGGCCGTAGATCCGCTCGGCGGGCAGCTGGTCCTTCGGGAAGTGCTCGACGGTGTCGACCCGGAACACCACCACCGACTCGTCCGCCCGGGCCACCTCGATCAGGTCGCCGGGGTGCAGCTTGCCCAGGTCGTAGAAGACCGACGGGCCGGTCTTCGTGTCCACGTGCCCGACGATCACCGCCGGGCCGGGCTCACCTGGTGTGGGCCCTCGGTCGTACCAACCGGTCTCGTTGTGCCGTTCCAGCGACGGTACGGCGATCGAACCGTCCCGCGCCTGCCCGACGGGTGCCACCGGCGCGGCCACCTTGATCGCCGGCACCGAGAGGCGCACCGGACGACTGGCCGACAACCCGACCGACTCACTGCGGGCCGGCCGGTCACCGCCGGTCGGGGCCAGGTCGAACGGCCCGATCGAACGGCCCAGCCCCGCCCCGGTGGCGAAGACCCCACCCAACACCAACACCACGGCCAACGGTACGGACCAGGGGCTGCGGCCGGATGGACGACGACTACGCCGGGGGGCGACGGCGGTCGGCGGACGCGCTGCCACCGACGGGCGCTCGGGATCCGACGGGCGTGAACCGGCCGGCGGCGGCGTGGGGCGGAAGATCTCCATGACGGGCCTCAGCGGCGCGCGGCGGCTCGGGGACGGCGCAGCGCCATCACGGCGAGGATCAGCCCGGTGATGGTCAGTGCCGCGCCGCCGGGCAGCAGCAGCTTGCCGCTGATCCCGCCGGTGCTCCCACCGAAGCCGGTTGCCGGACCACGGCTGGGCTGTACGGGGATCTTCTTGACCACCTGAAGCATTGTCGAGGCCGTCTCGCCGTCGCGGCACTCCAGCTTGACCCGGTAGTTGCCGGGGCGGGTGCGCTCGCGGACCATCGGCGCGGCGGTGAGCACCCCACGTTGCGGTTGCACGCCGACCGCCCCGAAGGCGTCGGAGACCACCGTGGCGCCCGCCGAGTTGTCGCGACAACTGGCCCGGATGCCGACCAGGTACCCGGGCTGCACAGTGCTGGGGCTCACCTCGACGAAGATGTCCACCGACGGCGCCGGTTGCGGCGCGCCACCAGGCGGCCCTTCGGGCTGCGGCGCCGACGCGGCACCAACAGCCCGCTCGGGCGCGGCGAGGGCCGGCGTGGCAGCCAGCAGGGGGCCGGCGAACACGGCCACCAGCGACAGGGTCACGACGCCGCGGGTCACTGTCACGATGCCCCCTCTCGACGCCGTGCGGCCGGGCCGGGCAGTGGAGCACCCGACCTGCCGTACCAGTTGGATCCTCTCATTTCCGGTCGCACATCACATCCGATCCGTCGGCGGCGTCGCGTACGCTCGGGTCGCTGTGACCGCCACCGACCATGACCCCGCCGTCCCGCCCGTGAGCCGGACGATCCGCACGTTCCACCCCCGCCGGGGTCGGATGAGCGACCGGCAGACCGACGCGCTGAGCCGGCTCTGGCCCGTGTACGGCCTGGATGTGCCGGACGGACCTGTCGTGCCCGTCGACCTGGCCGACCTGTTCGGTCGCCGGGCGCCCGTCGTGCTGGAGATCGGCTCGGGCATGGGCGACAGCACCGCTGCGATGGCCACCGCCGACCCGGATCGAGATTATCTGGCGGTCGAGGTGCACACGCCGGGAATCGCCAACCTGCTCCACCTGGTGGAGCGTGGTGGCCTGCGCAACGTACGGGTGGCCGAGGGCGACGCGTTGTCCCTGGTCAGCGGCTTGCCCGAGGGCGTGTTGGACGCCGTGCACGTCTTCTTCCCGGACCCGTGGCCGAAGTCCCGCCACCACAAGCGGCGGATCATCCAGCCGGCGCACGTGGCGCTGCTGCGGTCCCGGCTGCGCCCCGGCGGCGTGCTGCACTGCGCGACCGACTGGGCCGAGTACGCCGAGGCGATGCGAAAGACCCTGGAGGCGGACCCGGAGCTGGTGGACGCGTACGGCGGCTTCGCGCCGCGCCCGGCGCACCGCCCGGTGACGAAGTTCGAGCGGCGGGCGATCACGGCTGGTCGGCCGGTCGCAGACCTGTTGTACCGCCGACGGTGACCGGCGAAACGCCCGAAACGGAACGCGGCGGGGCGTTCGGGACGCCCGGACGGGGGTCCGGTGCGGGCCGGGTTGGCGTACCGGGGCATGATCCAGGCACCATGGACAGGCTATGACGCTCACCGCCGCGCTGCCGACAAGCGCCGACCCCGACACCCTCTTCGACGCGTTCGCCGGCTGGGCGAAGGAGCGCGGCCTCGACCTCTACCCGCATCAGGAAGAGGCGGTCATCGAGATCGTCTCCGGCGCCAACCTGATCATGAACACGCCCACCGGCTCGGGTAAGAGCCTGGTGGCGATCGCCGCCCACTTCGCGGCCCTCGCCGACAGCCGGACGACCTTCTACACCGCGCCGATCAAGGCGTTGGTGTCGGAGAAGTTCTTCGCGCTCTGCGAGGTGTTCGGCGCCGAGAACGTCGGCATGCTCACCGGCGACGCCAGCGTCAACGCCGACGCCCCGATCATCTGCTGCACCGCGGAGATCCTGGCCAACCTGGCGCTGCGCGAGGGTACGAAGGCCGACGTCGGCCAAGTGATCATGGACGAGTTCCACTTCTACGCCGAGCCCGACCGGGGCTGGGCGTGGCAGGTGCCGATCATCGAGCTGCCGCAGGCCCAGTTCATCCTGATGTCCGCCACCCTGGGGGACACCACCCGCTTCGTCGACGACCTGACCCGGCGCACCGGGCGGCCCACCGCCGTCGTGCGCACGGCGGAGCGGCCGGTCCCGCTCATCTTCTCGTACGCGATGACGCCGCTGCACGAGACGCTCGAGGAGCTGCTGGAGACCAAGCAGGCCCCGGTGTACGTGGTGCACTTCACCCAGGCCGCTGCACTGGAACGCGCCCAGGCGCTGACCAGCGTCAACGTCTGCACCCGCGCCGAGAAGGACATGATCGCCGAGGCGATCGGCGGTTTCCGGTTCACCGCCGGCTTCGGTAAGACGCTGTCCCGGCTGGTCCGGCACGGCATCGGCGTACACCACGCCGGCATGCTGCCCAAGTACCGCCGCCTGGTGGAGACCCTCGCCCAGGCCGGCCTACTCAAGGTCATCTGCGGCACCGACACCCTCGGCGTCGGCATCAACGTGCCGATCCGCACCGTGCTGTTCACCGGCCTGTCCAAGTACGACGGCGTCCGTACCCGACTGCTGAAGAACCGCGAGTTCCACCAGATCGCCGGGCGGGCCGGCCGGGCCGGCTACGACACCATCGGCCGGGTCGTGGTGCAGGCCCCGGAGCACGTCATCGACAACGAGAAGGCCCTCGCCAAGGCCGGCGACGACCCGAAGAAGCGGCGCAAGGTGGTCCGCAAGAAGCCGCCGGAGGGTTCGATCGGCTGGGGCCAGCCCACCTTCGACCGACTCGTCGACGCCGAGCCGGAGCCGCTGACCTCCAGCTTCCAGGTCAGCCACTCGATGCTGCTCAACGTCATCGGCCGGCCCGGGGACGCGTTCACAGCGATGCGGCACCTGCTCACCGACAACCACGAGGAGCCCACCGCGCAGCGCCGGCACATCCGCCGGGCCATCGCCATCTACCGGGCGCTGCGGGCCGGTGGCGTCGTCGAGGAGCTGCCCGAACCGGACGAGACCGGTCGGCGCATCCGGCTCACCGTCGACCTCCAGCTCGACTTCGCCCTCAACCAGCCGCTCTCCCCCCTCGCGCTGGCCACCATCGAGCTGCTCGACGCCGAGTCCCCGTCATACGCGCTCGACGTCCTCTCCGTCGTCGAGTCGATCCTCGACGACCCCCGACAGATCCTCTCCGCGCAGCAGTTCAAGGCGCGCGGCGAGGCGGTCGCCGCCATGAAGGCCGAGGGCATCGAGTACGAGGCGCGCCTCGAACTGCTCGACGACGTGACCCACCCGAAGCCCCTGGCCGAGCTGCTGGAGGCCGCGTACGAGATGTACCGGCAGGGGCACCCCTGGGTCGCCGACCACCAGCTCTCCCCCAAGGCCGTCGTCCGCGACATGTACGAGCGGGCCATGACCTTCACCGAGTACGTGCAGTTCTACGGGCTGACCCGCTCGGAGGGTCTCGTCCTGCGCTACCTGGCCGACGCGTACAAGACGCTGCGCCAGACCGTGCCCGAGGACGCCAAGACCGAGGAGCTGATCGACCTCATCGAGTGGCTGGGCGAGCTGGTCCGCCAGGTCGACTCCAGTCTCATCGACGAGTGGGAGCGGCTGCGCAACCCGTCGGACGTGGCCGAGGTGGCCCAGGCGCACGCCGCCCTGACCGACCGGCCACCGGCGGTGACCCGCAACGCTCGGGCGTTCCGGGTGCTGGTGCGCAACGCGCTGTTCCGCCGCGTCGAGCTGGCCGCGCTACGCCGCTGGGACCTTCTCGCCGAGTTGGACGCCGAGGACGGCTGGGACTACGACGCGTGGGCCGACGCGCTCGCGCCGTACTTCGAGGAGTACGACTCGATCGGCGTCGGGCCGGACGCCCGAGGGCCGGCGCTGCTCATGATCGAGCAGGGCCGGGAGCGGTGGACAGTCCGCCAGAGCTTCGACGACCCCAACGGCGACCACGACTGGGGCATCAGCGCCGAGATCGACCTGGTGGCCTCGGACGAGAGCGGCGCCGCAGTCGTGCGGATCACCGACGTCGGCCAGCTCTAGCAAGCGTCTCCAAAGGGGGTCGTCCGTACGCCGGACGGCCCCCTTTGTCGCGTCTTCCGCACGCCTTCTTTCGCTGGGCGATGTCAGACCCGTCGATTAGAATGTATGTACTAATCGAGTTCCTGACCTGCAGGATTACGACTCGGGAGGACGCCCGTGACCGCTCCCGCCTCCACGCCCCTCACCCCCTACGCCACCCTGCTCGGCTTCACCCGCTACGTCGACCGCACCGGCCCCACCAAGGCGACCTTCGTGGGCGGGCTACGCAAGCAGCGAGCCAGCCGGTCCGGCTTCAACCCGCACGGTCAATTCGTCAAGGCGCTCAAGGCCGACATCGCCTTCCACACCGGCGGCACACACCTCGCCGGGGTGGTCGACGTGGTCAAGCCACGCTGGCGCCCGCTCTATCAGGCGCTCGTCCCCGGCGCCACGACCTGGCTGCACTCCCTCGGTGAGCCGGCCGCCGTCGACCTCGCCCAGACCCGCGACGCCCTGGCCATGCTGGGCGACCTACCCGTCAAGATCAACCCCCACTTCGGGGTACGCCACGCCGACGGCCGCGCCGAAGCGGTCCGGTTGCACTTCGACGAGACCCCACCGAGCGAGGAGTCGGTGCTCGCCACCCTGCACCTGATGGCTCGACACATGGACGCGGTGCTCCCGCACGCCGAGCCGGTCCTCGTCGACGTCCGCCGCGGCCAGGCCCACCGCATGCCCACCGATGCCAAGCCCGACCAGATCGAACGCTGGCTCTCCGGCGAGGCCGCCGCCTTCCGCGCCATCTGGTCCACCGCCGCCTAACCCCACCCCCACCCCGCCCCTCCCCCTTCACCCCAACCGCCCAAGATCCGCGCAACTTCGGGGATACTGCTGTCTCGCGTCGCGAGGAGCCAGCAAGAACAGCGAAGTTGCGCGGATCTTGGCGTTCAGGCCCTGGCACAGGGTTATCCACAGGGGCTGCCGGCGAACGCCTCCGCCGGTGATGGTGTCTGTCATGCCTGTTTCCCCACGACGGCCGGCGAGTCTGCAGGGGCGCGTCTTTCGCGGGTCCCGCGTCGTTGCCCAAGGCCTACTGACCCGGACGGAGCTGCGCAGCAGGGCATGGCGTCCGCTGTTCCGGGATGTCTACGCCGATGCCCGACTGGCGATCACCCACCGCACTCGTTGCGCGGCTGCGGCGCGGTGGGTTCTGCCACCGGGCGTTGCGATCGCAGGTCGCAGCGCGGCGGCGCTCTACGGCGCGGCGTCGGTCGCCGACCACGAGCCCATCGATGTGCTCGTGCCTGCCGGCCAGCGGTTCGGTCCGGTCTCGGGGCTCGTTGTGCACACCGGTGCGATCGCCGCGACCGACGTTGCGGTACGTCAGGACATCCCACTGACCACGCCGACGCGCACCTGTTGGGACCTGGCCCAGTGGCTGCCAACGGAGGACGCCGTCGCCATCGTGGATCGCCTCGCCGGGCAACGGCTGGTGGCGCTCCCTCGACTGCGGGCAGACGCCCAAGCACGGATCGGCAACCGGGGTTGGAAACGGATGGTGCGTGTGGCTGAGCTGGCCGACGCGGCCGCGGAGTCGATCCCGGAGTCCCGGCTCCGCGTGCGGATAGTGCTCGCAGGGGTGCCGACGCCCGTGACGCAGTTCGTGGTCGAGCGCGACGGGATGTTCGTGGCCCGTCTCGACCTGGCGTGGCCGCACCTCAAGGTCGCCGTCGAGTACGACGGGTTGTGGCATGACGATCCCGAGCAGTTCCACCGAGACCGACGCCGCCTCAACCGACTGCTCGGTGAAGACTGGATCGTTCTGCACGTCACCGCGAAGCGGTTCCGGGAGGACTTCGACGGCTTCCTCGTCGAACTCCGCCAAGCGCTCCGGTCCCGCTCCCGCTGACTCCGCCTCGGACCCAAACCCAAACCCAGACCCGCCAAGATCCGCGCAACTTCAGGGATCCTGCTGCCTGAACAGCTCACGAGGCAGCAGTTTCCCCGAAGTTGCGCGGATCTTGGGAGGTTCGCGCGGGGGCGCGGGGGGTTGTCAGGCGGCGGGGAGGTACTTGGTCAGGTCGTCGAGGATCTTGTTGGCGGCGCCGACGCCGATGCCGGTCATCCAGACCTCGTCGGAGACGGGGTACGCCTTGCCGGCCTTGACGGCGTTGAGGCCCTTCCAGAGGGTCCCACCCGCGACCTTGGTCTGCTCGGCGGCGGCCTTGTCGCCGTACGCCGTCACGAAGATGACGTCACCGTCGACCTCGTTGATCCGCTCGGGGCTGACCAGGTCGAAGCGCTTGTCCTCCTTGTTGGCGAGCAGCTGCCGCTCGGGGCGGCCCAGGCCGGTGTCGCCGATGACGATGCCGGAGAACGAGTCGGGGCCGTACACCCGGATGTTGCCGGGCAGGAACCGCACGATCGACACCTTGCGCGCGGCGGCGTCGCCGAGCGTCGCGCCGAACTCCTTGGCCCGCTTCTCGTACGTGCCGAGCAGATCCTTGGCCTGCTGCTCACGGCCGAGCGCCTTGCCGTCGAGGAGGAGGTTGTCCTTCCAGGTGATGCCCACCTTGTCGGTGAACACAGTGGGCGCGATGGCGGCCAGCTCGTCGTAGAACTTCTCCTGGCGGAACTTGCTGCCGAGGATGAGGTCCGGCTTCAGCGCGTTGATCGCCTCCAGGTCGGGCTCGGTGAGCACCCCGACCTCCTTGATGCCGGCGAGCTTGTCCGCGCCGAAGTAGGTCGGCCAGCTCTTCGCCTCACCGGCGGTGGCGGCGCCGACGGGCGTGATGCCCAGCGAGAGCGCCGCGTCGATCTTGTCGGTGTCGAGCACGACGACGCGCTTGGGCTCGGCCGGGACCTTTGTGGTGCCCATGGCGTGGGTGATCTCCCGGGTGTCCCCGGTGGTGGTGCCGGCGACCGGGTCGCTCTCACCGCAGGCGGTGAGTCCGACGCCGAGGGCGGCGGCCGCGGCGAGAGCGGCGACGAGACGACGCATCAGAGTCCTTTCGAGGGGTACGAGCCGGCGAGCGGGTTGGCCGCGTCGCCGGTGGCGGGTCGGGCGTCCGGTACGGACGCCGTCGACGGAGAGGGGTCACCCGCGGCAGCGGGCGAAGCGGAGTTGCCACCTGTGTACGCGGGCACCACCAGCGGTGCGCCGGTCACCGGGCAGGGCACGACCACGCAGGCCAGCCCGAAGACGTCGCGGACCAGGTCGGCGGTGAGGATCTCCCGGGGCGGTCCGGCGGCGACCACTGCGCCGTCGCGCATCGCGACCAGGTGGTCGGCGTAGCGGGCGGCCTGGTTCAGGTCGTGCAGCACGGCGACCACTGTGCGACCCCGCTCGAACCGCAGCCGGTGCAGGAGATCCAGCACCTCCACCTGGTGGGCCAGGTCGAGGAAGGTGGTCGGCTCGTCCAGCAGCAGGGCGTCGGTGTCCTGGGCGAGGGTCATGGCGATCCACACCCGTTGCCGCTGCCCGCCGGAGAGGCTGTCCACCGGCCGGTCGGCCAGGTCGGCGACGTCGGCGAGGGTCATCGCCTGGTCCACCGCCGCGCCGTCCTCCGACGACCACTGCCGCCACCACCGCTGGTAGGGCTGCCGGCCGCGCCCGACCAGGTCTGCCACAGTGACGCCCTCGGGCACCAGCGGGCTCTGCGGCAGGACGCCGAGGCGGCGGGCGACCTCCCGGGTCGGCAGGTCACGGATGGCGGTGCCGTCCAGCAGCACCGCGCCTCGGCGGGGGGTGAGCAGCCGGGCCATCGTCCGCAGCAGGGTGGACTTGCCGCAGGCGTTGGGCCCGACGATCACGGTGAAGGCATCGGTGGGCAGGTCGAGGTCGAGCCCGTCGAGCACGGTCCGCTCGTCGTAGCCGGCGACCAGGTCGCGGGTGGAGAGCATCACACGACTCCTTGGAGGGTCACGACGACCGCCGCCGGCCGCGCAGCAGCAGGAAGATCAGGTACGGGCCGCCGATCGCGGCGGTCAGCACACCGGCGGGTAGTTGGGTGGGTGCGAACAGCCGCCGGCCGGCCAGGTCGGCCAGTACCAGCAGGAGCGCGCCGAGCAACGCCGCGCAGACCAGCGGTGGTCGTTCGGCGCGTACCAGCCGTCGGGCCACCTGCGGGGCGACCAGGGCCACGAAGTCGACGGCGCCGACCTGGGCGGTGACCATCGCGGCGACGAGTACCCCGGTGCCGGCGAGCCCGATCCGGCGGGCCACCGGGCGCAACCCGACGCCCCGGGCGGTGTCGTCGTCCAGGGCGGTGCTGTTCAGCGCCCAGCCGGCCCAGGCCAGCACCGGCAGCAGCACCAGCAGGGTGCCGGCGATCCAGGCCGCCTCGGTCCAGCCCTTGCCGGCCAGGGTGCCGATCAGCCAGATCTGCGCGCGCAACCCGTCGATCGGGTCGGCGGTGAGCATGACCACCTCGGTGAGCGCCCGGAAACCGAACGCGACAGCCACCCCGGCGAGCACGAACCGCTGCGCGGCCAGCCCGTGCCGGGCGCCGAGGGCGAACAGCAGCACCGCCGCGAGCAGCCCGCCCACCAGGGCGGTGGGCGCCACCAGCACCGCGGCCATTCCGCTGGTCAGGGCCACGGTCGCGGCGAGGCCGGCGCCCTGGGTGATGCCGATGACGTCCGGGCTGGCGAGCGGGTTGCGCGCCACGCTCTGGATCAGCGTGCCGGCCACGCCGAAGGCGGCGCCGGCCACGGCCGCCAGCACGACCCGCGGCAGCCGAAGATCAAAGACGACGAGGTCGTACGGGGTGCCGGCACCGGAGAGAGCACGCAGCACGTCGGCCGGGGCGACGTACGGGGTGCCCAGCGAGAGGCTGAGCACGACGGCCAGCAGGAGCAGCACGGTCAGCACGGCGGCCACCAGGACCGCGCGTCGGCGGATCAGCAGGCTGACCGGGCCGATCCGCAGCAGTGAACGCCCTGGCAACCGAGCCGCCTCGGCACCAGGCGAGCCTGGGCGCAGGGTGGTGGTCACGCGGTCACCACCCGGGCGCGGCGGACCAGCACGGCCAGCAGTGGCGCGCCGATCAGCGCGGTGACGATCCCGGCCGGTATCTCGCCGGGCGGGGCGACGAGCCGACCGACGATGTCGGCGGCGAGCAGCAGCGCCGGACCGAGCAGGGCGGAGACGGCGAGGGTCCAGCGGTGGTCCGCGCCGACCAGGGCGCGCGCCAGGTGCGGCACGGCCAGCCCGACGAACGCGACAGGTCCGGCGGCGGCCACCGCGGCGCCGGT
This sequence comes from Micromonospora sp. D93, assembly GCF_018070365.1. NCBI lineage: Bacteria > Bacillati > Actinomycetota > Actinomycetes > Micromonosporales > Micromonosporaceae > Micromonospora > Micromonospora sp. D93. The sequence goes on from NZ_JAGPXW010000003.1 coordinate 105,374, forward strand.
CAGCAGCACGGCGGCGAGGCCACCACCGAGGCGGACCAGGCCGATCCGGTGGCCGAGCCCACGGGCCACGTCGTCGCCGAGGGCCAGCGCGTCCAGACCGCGGGCCACCACGGCGGCCAGCACCAGGCCGACGAGGACGAAGGGCAGCACCTGCGCGGCGACCGACAGGTCCCGGCCGGCCAACCCGCCGACCACCCAGAAGCGGTACTCCTCGAAGGTGCGGGCGTCGATGCTGAGCAGCGCGTACACCCCGGAGGCCAGGCTGGCGTCGAGCGCCGCGCCGACCAGCGCGAGGGTGACCGGGCTGGCGCCCTCGCGGGCGCGGGTGGCGATGGCGAAGACCAGCAGCCCGGCGATCAGGGCTCCGGCGATGCCGAACCAGACGTACCCGGCGAGCGTGCCGACGCCGAACACGGAGATCGCGAGGACCACCCCGAACGACGCGCCCGCGCTGATGCCGAGGATGCGCGGCTCGGCGAGGGGGTTGCGGGTGAGCGCCTGGAACAGCACGCCCGCCACGGCGAGCGCGAGCCCGACGGCGAGGCCGAGCGCGGTCCGTGGCATCCGCAGCTCACGGACGATGGTGCTGGCGTCGCTGCCGTCCGGCGCGACGAGCGCGTGCCAGACCTGGTCGACGCCGAGTTGTCGGCTGCCGAGCGCGAAGCTGGCCAACACGGTGAGCAGCAGCACCAGCGCGGCCCCGACGGTGACGGCCACGCGGCGGCCGGCGGGTGTGCCGGACCGGTTGCGGGCCGGGGCCGGCCGGCTGACGAGGGTGGTCACGAGTCTCCTGCACGTTCGCGCTTAGGTTCGCCTAACCTTAGCCGAGCTGCGGAAAGGGGCCTAACCGGCGTCTGTCGATGCCGTCCCGGGCCCCTTCGGCCCACCCACCGAGCCACCGTCCCCGGCCGCCGCGCCACCGCCTGGCAGCACGGTCAGCGGTCGCATCATCTCGTTGTCCTCGTGCTCCAACAGGTGGCAGTGCCAGGCGTAGCGACCCGGCAGGTCGAAGCGCGCCTTGATCCGGGTCGCCTCCCACGGGTACGCCAGCACCGTGTCCATCCGCCCCCGGTCCCCCGGGCCGGGCTGCGTCAGGCCCGAGTGCCCCCGGCCGAGCACCTCGAACTGGACCTGGTGCAGGTGGACCGGATGCACGTGTCGGGTGAAGTTGCGCACCTCCCAGATCTCGGTGTCGCCGAGGGTGGGCTGCTCGGTCACCGGGTCGCTCCAGCGCAACGGCAGGCCCCGACCACGCTCGTCGAGGACGCCCAGCAGCATGGTCATCGACCCGTCGGACATCCGCTCGTTGAGCGACAACCGGCGTACCCGCTGGGCCGGGCCGAGCCGCGGGTGCGACGGCAGCCGCAGCTGCTCCGGTGGCACGCTCGGGTCCGCGCCGGCCGCTTCGGTGACCACGAACCGCAGCACCTGCCCGGTGGTGTGCGGGTCGGCCGGCGGGAAATCCACCCCGGGGCGACCGCCGCCGTACATCCCGTCCGGCCCTTCGTTCACGAGGTACAGCTCGGTGCCGGCCGGAACGTCGGTGAAGTCGAGGATCGCGTCGACCCGCTGGGCGGGGCCGAGTGACACGCGTTGGTGCGGCACCGGCTCCGGCAGGTAGCCGCCGTCGCTGCCGATCTGCCAGACCGGCAGCACCGGGCGGGCCGGCCGCGCGGTGGCGTTGGCGACCACGCTGAGCAGCAGGAACCGGCTGTTGCAGCCGTTGAGCAACCGGAACCGGTAGCGCCGACGCTGGACCGTCAACGAGGGCCAGGTACGGCCGTTGACCACGATGGTGGAGCCGGAGAACCCGGGCACCGACACCGGCGGCCCGTCGCCGCTGGAGGAGTACCGCTTCGGGTAGCGCAACTCACCCTCAGCGGTGAAGCTGCGGTCCTGGATCATCAGCGGGATGTCGTGGTACGAGGCGTTCGGCGGATCGTCGCGGGCCGGCGCCGGGCCGGGCAGTGCGCCGTCGGGCAGGTCGTCCCCGCCGCCGAGCAGATAGAACCCGGCGGCCCCGGCGTAGACGTTCTCCCGGGTGAGCCCCAGCGTGTGGTCGTGGTACCAGAGGGTGCAGGAGCGCTGGTCGTTCGCGTATTCGAAGGTGGCCGAACCCGGTGCCCAGCGCAGGCCCGACCGCTCGGCGAAGCGGGACCGGAACTCGCGGTACGCGCTGCCGGTCACGGCGAAGTCGGACGGGATGTCGCGGGCCACCGGCAGGTACCACGCCTCGGAGTGTCCGTCGCTCTCCTGCGTGCTGTGCCCACCGTGCAGGTGCACCACCTGGGGCACCGGGCCGCGATAACCCTGCGGGCTGCCGTCCCACTGCCCATGGCGGTCCCGGTGCTCGATGCCACCGGCCGGGTTGGCCCAGTGCAGGGTGGGGTCCACCGGCAGCAGGTACGGCAGGTAGTCGCCCCGGTCGTCGACGAGCTGGTTGACCCAGGTCACCCGTACCGGTCGGCCCACCCGCGCCATGATGGTGGGCGCGGGGCAGCCGAAGCTGCCGGGGTGGGCGGTGGAGCCGTAACCCCACACGGTGGTGCGCGGCCAGGACGGCGGCAGGATCTGCTGGCGGAACTGTCGTACCCCGATGACGTACTCGTCCCGCTCCGGTCCGGTCGCCACGGCCGGCATGGCCGGTGGGATCCGCAGTGGCGTGACGTATTTCGGGATCTCGCCGGCGTCCAGCGGCGCCGCCGCGAGCGCCCGGCCCGACGCCGTCCCGCCCGCCGGGACCAGCACCGCGGCGCCGCCGACGGCACCGGCCGCGAGCAGCTGTCGTCTGGTGACCATGCCGCACCTCCCAATCACTCCGAACCTCGGTATGAGAATGAGATTCGCAGACGATGACAGGGCGGACAGATGGCAGATGACACCCAGAAGAGGAAGATTCGCGCCATAGGGTGTGGACATGCGATTCGACCAGCACACGGTCGTCCTGCTGACCCGGCCGTCGGATCCGCCGGAGCTGCCGCAGGACGCGATCGACCGGTTGCGGGACACGCACTTGGCCCACCAGGCGGGCCTCGTGCGGCAGGGGCTGGTGCTCGCGGCCGGGCCGTTCCTGCACCCCGACGACGATGAGCTGCGGGGCTTCGTGGTGCTGTCCATCGCCCCGGACGAGGCACGCGCGCTCTTCGCCAACGACCCGGCCGTGCGGGCCGGTCACCTGGTCGCGCGGGTCACGTCGTGGCTGCTTCCGGAGGGCACCCTGCGGTTCGAGAGCGTGCCGGTGCCGCAGTCGATGCTGGAGGCGGCCTCCGGGGACTGACGCCGGGCCCGGTCAGCCGGCCGAGCCGGGCCCGGTCTCCGCCGGAAACTCACCGAGCGGGACCACCCGCAGGGCGTCCATCGGGCCGACGATCACCCGCAGTTCCGGGAAGTGGTCCCGCAGCACCTGCCGACACCTGTCACAGGGCGCGACGACCTCGCGGCCACGGTCGGCGACAGTGACGATCGTCTCCAACGCGGTGACGCCCTGGGTGGCGGCCGTGCCGATCACGACCACCTCGGCGCAGGCCCCTCCGGTGGCGTGCTGGACGTTCACGCCGGTGAAGACCCGGCCGTCCGCGGTCCGGGCCGCCGACGCGACAGTGTGGTGCTGGCTGCGGCAGCGCAGCTTGGAGACCGCCGTGGCGGCCTGCACCAACGCGCGGTCGGTGTCGCGCATCTCCATCCCGGCTCCCCCAGCGCTCGACGTCGGCCGCCAACTCTAGGGCCCGCTCGTGGCCGTCAAGGGACGGAGGGTGGCCTTCGGAGAGCCGGCCGCTCGGTAACCCGGGGGCGGCGCGCCGCCGGGCTGCCTATCCTTGGGCACGACATGCAGAATCCAACCGCCTCCGTCGCGTCCGACCCCGTTCGCGAGCTGCACCGCCGCCTCACACCTCTGATGTTCCGCGACCAGCGCCGGCTCCAGCGGCGCCTCGACGGTGCCCGCAAGCTGCGCGACCCGCAGCGTCGGGAGGCGGCGCTGACCGAGATCACCGCCGACCTGGTCCGGGCCGAGCAGCGGCTCGCTGCCCGCCAGGCAGCGGTGCCCGTGATCACGTACCCGGTGGGTCTGCCGGTCAGTGAACGCAAGGACGACATCGCCGCCGCCATCCGCGACCACCAGGTGGTGATCGTGGCCGGCGAGACCGGCTCCGGCAAGACCACCCAGATTCCCAAGATCTGTCTGGAGTTGGGGCGCGGGGTGCACGGCCTGATCGGGCACACCCAGCCCCGACGGTTGGCCGCCCGCACGGTGGCCGACCGGATCGCCGACGAGCTGGGCACCGAGTTGGGCGACGTGGTCGGCTACAAGGTGCGCTTCACCGACCAGGTCAGCGAGCGCAGCCTGGTGAAGCTGATGACCGACGGCATCCTGCTGGCCGAGTTGCAGACCGACCGGATGCTGCGCCAGTACGACACGTTGATCATCGACGAGGCGCACGAGCGCAGCCTCAACATCGACTTCATCCTCGGGTACCTGCGGGAGCTGCTGCCCCGACGACCCGACCTCAAGGTGATCATCACCTCGGCGACCATCGAGACCGACAGGTTCGCCCGGCACTTCGCCGGCGCACCCACTGCCGACGAGCCGGAGGGCGCGCCCGCGCCGGTGGTCGAGGTGTCGGGACGCACCTACCCGGTGGAGGTGCGCTACCGGCCCCTCGTCGAGCTGGCCGACGGCGAGGAGGACGCCGACGAGGACAACGTCCGCGACCAGATCCAGGCGATCGGCGACGCCGTCGAGGAGTTGGCCGCCGAAGGGCCCGGCGACATCCTGGTCTTCCTCAGCGGTGAGCGGGAGATCCGGGACACCGCCGACGCGCTGGGCAAGCTGGTGCAGACGAAACGCTCGCTGCTCGGCACCGAGATCCTGCCGCTGTACGCGCGGCTGTCCAGCGCCGAGCAGCACCGGGTCTTCGCCGCGCACTCCTCGCGCCGGGTGGTGCTCGCCACCAACGTCGCGGAGACCTCGCTGACCGTGCCCGGCATCAAGTACGTGGTGGACCCGGGCACCGCGCGCATCTCCCGCTACTCCAGTCGACTCAAGGTGCAGCGGCTGCCGATCGAGCCGGTCTCCCAGGCGTCGGCCAACCAGCGCAAGGGCCGCTGCGGCCGTACCTCGGACGGCATCTGCATCCGCCTCTACGACGAGCAGGACTTTCTGTCCCGGCCGGAGTTCACCGACCCGGAGATCCTGCGGACCAACCTGGCGTCGGTCATCCTCCAGATGACCGCGATCGGGCTCGGCGACCTCGCCGCGTTCCCGTTCATCGACCCACCGGACAAGCGCAACATCACCGACGGCGTCAACCTGCTGCACGAGCTGGGCGCGTTGGACCCGACCGAGGCCGACCCGGCGAAGCGGCTCACCGCGCTCGGCCGGCGGCTGGCGCAGTTGCCTGTCGACCCGCGCCTGGCCCGGATGGTGGTCGAGGGCGAACGCAACGGGTGCGCCACCGAGGTGCTGGTGATCGCCGCCGCGCTGTCCATCCAGGACCCGCGGGAGCGGCCGGCGGAGAAGCAGGCCCAGGCCGACCAGGCGCACGCCCGGTTCGCCGACAAGGAATCGGACTTCGTCGCGTACCTCAGCCTGTGGCGCTACCTGCGCGAGCAGCAGCGGGAGCTGTCGTCCAGCGCGTTCCGCCGGATGTGCAAGGCGGAGTACCTGAACTACCTGCGGATCCGCGAGTGGCAGGACATCGTCAGCCAACTGCGGCAGGTGCTGCGTACCCCGGCCGACGGCGACCGGCGTGGTGGGCGGCCGGCGCGCGACACCTCGGACGACGCGGACGCCGGCCGGAGTGCGAGCCGGCGGGGTGGCGCGGACCTGCCGGAGGAGATCGACACCCCGAAGGTGCACCAGTCGCTGCTGCCCGGCCTGCTGTCGCACATCGGCCTCAAGGACGCCCAGAAACACGAGTACCTGGGGGCGCGGGGCGCGAAGTTCGGCCTCTTCCCCGGCTCGGCGTTGTTCAAGAAGCCGCCGCGCTGGGTGATGGCCGCCGAGTTGGTGGAGACCTCCCGGCTGTGGGGCCGCATCGCCGGCCGGGTCGAGCCGGAGTGGGTCGAGCCGCTCGCGCAGCACCTGGTCAAGCGCAGCTACAGCGAGCCGCACTGGGAGAAGAAGCAGGCCGCGGTGATGGCCTACGAGAAGGTCACCCTGTACGGCGTCCCGCTGGTCAGCTCCCGCAAGATCAACTTCGGGCGGATCGACCCGACGCTGAGCCGGGAGCTGTTCATCCGGCACGCCCTCGTCGAGGGCGACTGGCAGACCCACCACCAGTTCTGGACGGACAACAAGCGGCTGCTCGCCGAGATCGAGGAGTTGGAGAGTCGGGCCCGACGCCGGGACATCCTGGTCGACGACGAGACCATCTTCGGCTTCTACGACCAGCGGATTCCGGCCGACGTGTCCTCCGGCCGGCACTTCGACAGCTGGTGGAAGAAGACCCGCCGCGAGCAACCCGACCTGCTCACCTTCACCCGCGACCTGCTGGTCAACGACGGCCGGCCGGGGGTGGACGAGGACGACTACCCGGACGAGTGGCAGGCCCACGGAGTGAGCTTGCCGCTGACCTACCGGTTCGAGCCGGGCACGCCGGACGACGGCGTCACAGTGGACATCCCGCTGCCGCTGCTCAACCAGGTGCCGGCGGAGAACTTCGACTGGCAGGTGCCGGGGCTGCGCGAGGAGACGGTGATCGCGCTGATCCGCTCGCTGCCCAAGGCGATCCGCCGCAACTTCGTCCCGGTGCCTGACTACGCGCGGGCCGCCCTGGCGGCGATCGCTCCCGGCGAGGAGTCGCTGCTGGACGCGCTCACCCGGCAGCTGCGCCGGATGACCGGGGTGACAGTGCCCCGCGACGCCTGGGAGCCGGGCAAGCTCCCGGCGCACCTGCGGGTGACCTTCCGGGTCCTCGGCGACGACGAGAAGCCGGTCGCCGAGGGCAAGGACCTGCCGGCCCTGCAACGTCAGCTCCGCCAGGAGGTACGTCAGGTGGTGGCGGCCGCCGCTCCGGAGGTGGCCCGGACCGGGCTGCGGGAGTGGAGCATCGGCACGCTGCCACGGACCATCGAGCAGGTCCGCGCCGGGTACGCGGTCACCGCGTACCCGGCCCTGGTCGACGAGGGTTCGACGGTCGGGGTGAAGGTGTTCGACTCCCCCGCCGAGGCGGAGGCGGCGCACTGGGCCGGCACCCGCCGGCTGCTGCGGCTCACCGTGCCGTCCCCGGCGCGGTTCCTGCAGGGGCGCCTCGACAACGAGGCGAAGCTGGCGCTGAGCCGCAACCCGCACGGCGGCGTCCAGGAGTTGATCGAGGACGCGGCGGGCGCGGCCATCGACCGGCTGATCGGTGCGGCCGGCGGGCCGGCGTGGGACGCCGACGGTTTCGCGGCCCTACGCGAGAAGGTCCGCGCCGACCTGGTCGACACCGTGGTCGAGGTGATGGACCGGGTCCGCCGGGTCCTCGCCGCCGCGTACGCCGTCGAGCAGCGGCTCGGCGCGACCCGCAACCTCACAGTGGTGGCGGCGCTGGCCGACATCCGCGGCCAGCTCGCCGGGCTGGTGCACGCCGGGTTCATCACCGAGACCGGGTACGCGCGGCTGCCCGACGTGCTGCGCTACCTCACCGCCATCGAACGTCGACTGGAGCGGCTGGGCGGCAACCCGCAGCGGGACCGCCAGCAGCAGGACCGGATCGCTGTGGTGCAGAAGGAGTACGCCGACCTGCTCGCCAACCTGTCGCCGGCCCGCCGCCAGGAGTCGGCCGTGCGGCAGATCCGCTGGATGATCGAGGAGTTGCGGGTGAACGTCTTCGCCCAGGCGTTGGGTACCCCGTACCCCGTCTCCGAACAGCGGATCTACCGGGCGATGGACGACGCCGAGGGCCGCTGATCCGACCCGGCCCGGCCGTGCGGGCCGGGCCGGGTGGCGGACCGGTCAGTGTGCCCGGACGGACAGCGACCGGCTGGCCGGCACGCCGCGCACCGCGCTGGTCAGCGCCGCGCTGCGGGGTTCCGTGGCGGTGGGCGTCCACCAGGCTCGGTTCTCCCGGTACCAGTGGAAGACCTCGGTCAGCCCGTCCTCGAACCGGATCTGCGGCTCGAAGCCGAGTTCCTCGGAGATCTTGCGGTAGTCGAGCGAGTAGCGCTGGTCCTGGACCTTGCGGTCCGGCACGTGCCGGACCCGTTCCCAGCCGGCGCCGGCCAGCCGCAGGATCCGCTCGGTGAGCGCCCGGTTGGTCAGCTCGATGTCGCCGCCGATGTTGTAGACCTCGCCGGCGCGGCCCTTCGCCAGGACCAGCGCGATGGCCCGGCAGTGGTCGTCCACGTGCAGCCACTCACGCACCGCGCTGCCGTCGCCGTGCAGGGTGATGTCCTGGCCGGCGAGGAGGCTGGTGACGAACCGGGGGATGACCTTCTCCACGTTCTGGTACGGCCCGTAGTTGTTGGCGCAGCGAGTGATGGAGACGTCGACGTCGTACGTGCGCCAGTAGGAGCGGACCACGTGGTCGCTGGCCGCCTTCGAGGCCGCGTACGGGGAGTTGGGTTCCAGCACGCAGGTCTCGTTCCAGGAGCCCTCGCTGATCGAGCCGTACACCTCGTCGGTGGACACGTGCACGATCCGGCCGACGGCACTGCGCGCACAGGCGGCCAGCAGGTGGTACGAGCCCATCACGTTGGTCTCGAAGAACGGCGTCGGATCGTCGATGGACCGGTCGACGTGTGACTCGGCGGCGAAGTGCACGACCGCGTCGTGCCCGGGCACCACGTCGGCGAGCAGTTGCCGGTCGCAGATGTCCCCACGCACGAACGTCAGGCGGGGGTGCACGGCCGGCAGGTTGGCCCGATCACTGGCGTAGGTCAGCTTGTCGATCACCGTCACGTCGCAGTGCTCGAACCCGACGTAGCGCCCGGCGAGCAGACTGCGCGCGAAATGCGACCCGATGAAGCCAGCGCCGCCGGTAACCAGGATCCTCATGTTTGGCCTCCCTGCCGGCGAGAAACGCGCACCGGTGAGCTCTGCTGAGACGAATGGGGCTTTTGCCCCGTGCAAGAACCCACCTTAGGTGACCACAACTGACACTGAGAGTGATACTGCGTCCTTAAGGATGAATTAACCCAACGGGTCGACTACCAGACCGAATCAGAGCGGATCCACACCGGGCGGGAGCTCGTCCCGGTCGATCGCCGACTGGATGTAGTCGAGCAGGATGCGCCGAAGCTCCCGACCGGCGTGGGTGGGCACGACGTCGCGTCGACGGGCCACCGCGATGGTCCGCCGCACCCCGGGCGGCGCGAGCGGGGTGATCCGCACGCCCGGACGGCGGGCCAGCACGATGCCGGGCACGAGCGCGATGCCGAGCCCCGCCTCGACGAAGCTGAGCACGGCGTCCATCTCGCCGCCGTCCACCGCGAAGGTCGGCTCGAAGCCCGCCTCCCGACACGCCTGGATGGTCGCGTCGCGCAGGTCGTACCCCTCCCGGAACATCACCATCGGCTGGTCCCGCAGGTCGGTGATGCGCAGCTCCCCGGTCGTCGACGCGGTCGCCACCTCCCCCACCGACGCCACCACCAGGCTCTCCCGCAGGATCGGGTCGACGCGCAGCCCCGGGTCGGCCCCCTGCGCCGGCATGATGATCAGAGCCAGGTCGAGGTCGCCGCGCAGCAGGTCACGCACCAGGTCCTGGGAGCCGCCCTCCTCGACGCGCAGGTCGATGGTGGGGTGCGCGTCGCGGAACCGGCGCAGCACAGGTGGGGCGAGTGAGGTGGCCAGACTGGGGGTGGCCCCGAGCCGGACCCGGCCCCGCCGTAGCCCTACCAACTCCTGGACCTCCCGGGTCGCGGTCTCCACGTCGGCGAGGATGCGGGTGGCCAACGGCAGCAGCACCTCACCCGCCGCGGTGAGCGCGATGTTGCCCCTTAGCCGCTCGAACAGCGGGGCCCCGAGGTCGGCCTCCAGAGCGTGAATTTGCTTACTGAGCGAGGGCTGCGTGATGCCCACGATGTCGGCGGCTTGGGTGAAATGTCGTACTTCGGCCACCGCGACGAAGTACCGGAGCTGATGGAGCTGCATCTAAATAGCCTACGGCTATCAACACTGCGAGTTTGATGCATTGGACGACTGATCCAAGTGCTCCTAGCGTCGGTCGTGTGGTAATCACGAAAACTCGGTCGCCCATCCGCTCGAACGTCGGCCTCAAGGCCGTCATGGCGGTGACGGGCATCCTGCTGGCGCTGTTCCTCATCGCCCACATGCTCGGGAACCTGAAGGTGTTCACGGGGGAAACCTCGTTCGACCACTACGCGCACTGGCTGCGCGACATCGGCAAGCCCCTCCTGCCCGGCGTCTGGTTCCTGTGGATCCTGCGCACCGGGCTGGTGGTGGCGGTCGTCGCCCACATCGTCGCCGCCACCGTGCTCGCCAGGCGCGCCCGCGCCGCCCGCCCGGTCAAGTACGCCCACCGCAAGAAGGTCAACGGCAGCTACGCGGCCCGCACGATGCGCTGGGGTGGAGTGATCATCCTGCTCTTCGTGATCTACCACCTCCTGGACCTGACCACCGGCACGCTGAACCCGGTCGGCGACGCCAGCAAGCCGTACGGCAACGTCGTCGCCGACTTCGCCCCGGAACGCTGGTACGTCACGCTCTTCTACACGCTCGCCATCCTCGCGGTGGGCTTCCACCTGCGCCACGGCGCGTTCAGCGCGTTCCGCAGCCTCGGCCAGCAGACACCGCGCGGCGAGCGCAGGGCGCGTACCGCGGCTCTGATCTTCGCCGTGCTGCTCTGCGCCGGGTACCTGGTGGTCCCGTTCGCCGTACTCACCGGATTGGTGTCCTGACATGGAACTCTTCACCGAGGGCGACCCGATCGCCGACACCAGGGCTCCCGCCGGCCCGGTCGAGAAGCGTTGGGAGACCCGGCGCTTCGAGGCCAAGCTGGTCAACCCCGCCAACCGCCGCAAGATGACCGTGATCGTGGTCGGCACCGGCCTGGCCGGCGGCTCGGCCGCCGCGACCCTGGCCGAGCAGGGCTACCACGTCAAGTCCTACTGCTACCAGGACAGCCCGCGCCGGGCGCACTCCATCGCGGCACAGGGCGGCATCAACGCGGCGAAGAACTACCGCAACGACGGCGACTCCGTGCACCGGCTCTTCTACGACACCGTCAAGGGCGGCGACTTCCGCTCCCGCGAGTCGAACGTGCACCGGCTCGCCGAGGTGTCGGTCAACATCATCGACCAGTGCGTCGCCCAGGGAGTGCCCTTCGCCCGCGAGTACGGCGGCCTGCTGGACACCCGCTCCTTCGGTGGCGCCCAGGTGCAGCGCACCTTCTACGCCCGGGGCCAGACCGGCCAGCAGTTGCTGCTCGGCGCGTACCAGGCACTCGAACGGCAGATCGGCCTGGGCAACGTCGAGATGAACACCCGGCACGAGATGCTGGAGCTGGTCCTCGTCGACGACAAGGCCCGCGGCATCGTCGTCCGGGACATGGTGACCGGCGAGATCAGCACCGAGATGGCCGACGCCGTCGTGCTCGCCTCCGGCGGCTACGGCAACGTCTTCTACCTCTCCACGAACGCCAAGGGCTGCAACGTCACCGCCACCTGGCGCGCGCACCGCAAGGGCGCGTACTTCGCCAACCCCTGCTACACGCAGATCCACCCGACCTGCATCCCGGTCTCCGGCGACCACCAGTCGAAGCTGACCCTGATGAGCGAGTCGCTGCGCAACGACGGCCGGGTCTGGGTGCCGAAGACCAAGGGCGACGACCGCAGCCCGAAGGACATTCCCGAGGCCGAGCGGGACTACTACCTGGAACGGATCTACCCCTCCTTCGGCAACCTGGTCCCCCGCGACATCGCCTCCCGCGCCGCCAAGAACGTGTGCGACGAGGGGCGGGGCGTCGGGCCGACCAAGCTCGGCGTCTACCTCGACTTCGCCGACGCGATCGGCCGGCTGGGCCGCAAGGCCATCGAGGCCAAGTACGGCAACCTCTTCGAGATGTACGAGCGGATCACCGGCGAGGACCCGTACGAGGTGCCGATGCGCATCTACCCCGCCGTGCACTACACGATGGGCGGCCTGTGGGTCGACTACGACCTCCAGTCGAACATCCCCGGTCTGTTCGTGATCGGTGAGGCGAACTTCTCCGACCACGGAGCGAACCGACTCGGCGCCTCGGCGCTGATGCAGGGCCTCGCCGACGGCTACTTCGTGCTGCCCACCACCATCGCCAACTACCTGGCCTCCGGTCCACTGGAGAAGGTCGACGCCAGCCACCCGGCTGCCGTCGAGGCGCGCACCGACGTCGAGGACCGCGTCCAGCGGCTGCTCGCTGTCGACGGCGACCGGACCGTGGACTCGTTCCACCGGGAACTGGGCCAGGTCATGTGGGAACACTGCGGCATGGAACGCAGCGAGGCCGGGCTGCGCAAGGCGATCGACGAGATCCGCGCCCTGCGCGAGCAGTTCTGGCAGCGGGTCAAGGTGTCCGGCACCGGCGAGGAACTCAACCAGTCACTGGAGAAGGCCGGCCGGGTGGCCGACTTCTTCGAACTGGCCGAGCTGATGTGCATCGACGCCCTGCACCGCGAGGAGTCCTGCGGCGGCCACTTCCGGGCCGAGCACCAAACCCCCGACGGGGAGGCGCAGCGCGACGACGACCGGTTCGCGTACGTGGCGGCCTGGGAGTTCACCGCCGACGGCGAACCCTCGGTGCTGCACAAGGAAGACCTCAAGTTCGAATACGTCCACCCCACGCAGCGGAGCTACAAGTGAACCTGACCCTGCGCATCTGGCGCCAGAAGGGCCCCGAGGACAAGGGTCGGATGGTGACCTACCCGGTCAACGACGTGTCCCCGGACATGTCGTTCCTGGAGATGCTCGACGTGCTCAACGAACGGCTGATCCTGTCCGGCGAGGACCCGGTGGCATTCGACCACGACTGCCGCGAGGGCATCTGCGGCATGTGCGGCCTCATGATCAACGGCGACGCGCACGGGCCGCAGCGCGGCACCACAGCGTGCCAGCTGCACATGCGGCAGTTCTCCGATGGCGAGACCATCGACATCGAGCCGTGGCGGGCCAGCGCCTTTCCGGTCGTCAAGGACCTGGTCGTCAACCGGAGCGCCTTCGACAAGATCATCGCGGCCGGCGGTTACGTCACCGCGCCCACCGGCAGCGCGCCCGAAGCCCACTCCACCCCGGTCGCCAAGGCCAACGCCGACGCCGCCTTCGAATCAGCGGCCTGCATCGGCTGCGGCGCCTGCGTGGCAGCCTGCCCGAACGGCTCCGGCATGCTCTTCACCGCCGCCAAGCTCACCCAGCTCTCGCTCCTGCCGCAGGGCCAACCCGAGCGCTACACCCGGGTGATCGGCATGGTCGACGCGCACGACGAGGCCGGCTTCGGCGGCTGCACCAACGCCGGCGAATGCACCCCTGCCTGCCCGAAGGGCATCCCGCTCAACACCATCGGCCGCCTCAACCGCGACTACCTCACGGCCACCGCCAAGGGAGCCAACAACACCCCCGGTTCCTGAGGTTCGCCGCAAGACCGCCGTACCCCGCGCTTTCCTGGGGGTACGGCGGTCTTGGCGTTTGGGCTTGGTCTTTGGTCTGGGTCTTGGTCTTTGGTCTTTGGTTGCGGTGGGGGCTGGGGCGACCGTCCCCGGCTCCGGGCGGTCAGGCTTGATCCCTGCGCCGGGGACGGTCGCCCCAGCCCTGACCCTGGTCACGGCGCGTCCGCAGTCGCCCCCCAGCCCCCCACCGCAACCACCGACCAGCCCGAGGCAAGCCCGAGAGAGACAGGACCGGAGGCAGGCGGCCGGTTCAAGTGCCCGAGCCCGGGTAGCAGTCTTGCGAGACGGCAGGGAGAAGGGACAGGGACATGAAGGCGCTCACCTGGCAGGGCAAGCGAGACGTACGGGTCGAGGAGGTCCCGGACCCGCGGATCGAGGAGCCGACCGATGCGATCGTGAAAATCACCTCCACCGCGATCTGCGGTTCGGACCTGCACCTGTACGAGGTGCTCGGGCCGTACCTGAAGCCCGGTGATGTCCTGGGCCACGAGCCGATGGGCATCGTCGAGGAGGTCGGGTCGGAGGTGACCGGGCTCAAGCCGGGCGACCGGGTGGTGGTGCCGTTCAACATCGCCTGCGGCAGTTGCTGGATGTGTGCGCGCCAGCTCTACGCCCAGTGTGAGACCACCCAGGTCACCAGCGAGGGCAAGGGCGCGGCCCTGTTCGGGTACACCTCGCTCTACGGGTCGGTGCCGGGCGGGCAGGCCGAGTACCTGCGGGTCCCGCAGGCGCATTTCGGGCCGATCAAGGTTCCGCAGACGGGCGCGGACGAGCGCTACCTCTACCTGTCCGACATTCTGCCGACGGCATGGCAGGCGGTGAGGTACGCGGACACCCCGCCGGGCGGCACCCTGGCCGTCTTCGGCCTGGGCCCGGTCGGGCAGTTATGCGCGCGGATCGGCCGCCACCTCGGCGCGGGACGGGTGATCGGGCTGGACCTGGTGCCCGAGCGCCTGGAGTTGGCCCGCCGGCACGGCATCGAGGTGCTCGACGTCAGCGAGCTGTCCGACGTGCCGGGCGCGTTGATCGACCTCGTCGACGGGCGCGGCCCGGACGCGGTGATCGACGCGGTGGGGATGGAGGCGCACGGTTCGCCGGCGGGGAAGTTGGCCCACGCCGCGGTCGGGTTGCTGCCGGACAAGCTGGCCCAGACGATGACCGACCGGGCGGGTGTGGACCGGCTGTCCGTCCTGCACGCCGCGGTCAAGGGGGTCCGCCGCGGCGGCACCGTGTCGATCTCCGGGGTGTACGGCGGCGAGGCCGACCCGATGCCGCTGATGGAGATGTTCGACCGTGGTGTTCAGCTGCGGATGGGGCAGTGTCACGTGCGCCGGTGGACCGACGAGATCCTGCCGCTGCTCTCCGGTGACGACGACCCGCTGGGCGTGGAGGACCTGCGTACCCACCGGGTGCCGCTGGCCCGGGCGCCGCAGGCGTACGAGATGTTCCAGAAGAAGGAGGACGGCTGCGTCAAGGTCGTGCTAGAGCCATGAGCCGGGTGGTCGTGATCGTTGGTGCGAGCAGCGGGATCGGCCGGGCGACGGCCCGGGCGTTCGCCGAGCGCGGCGACCGCCTGGTCCTCGCCGCTCGCGCCACCACGACCCTGGCCGAGGTACGCGCGGAGTGCGCCGACGTCGACGTGCTGACCGTGTCGACCGACGTGACCGAACCGGACGCGCTGGACGCGCTCGCGCATGCGGCCATCGACCGGTTCGGCCGTGTCGACGTGTGGGTGCACACGGCGGCGGTGATGGCCTACGGGCGTTTCGACGAGCTGCCCGGGCGGGTCTTCGACCAGGTGGTGCGGACCGATCTGCTCGGCGCAGCCGGTTCGGTGCGGGTGGCGGTGCGGCACTTCCGGGCCGCCGGGGCCGGCACCGTGATCCTCACTGGTTCGGTGCTGGGGCACGTCACCGCGCCGTACATGAGCGCGTACGTGGCGAGCAAGTGGGGGTTGCAGGGTCTGGTCCGGACGGTGCAGCAGGAGTTGCGCGACAGCCCGGAGATCCGGCTGTGTCTGGTGAACCCAGGCAGCGTGGACACTCCCGTCTACCAGCAGGCGGCCAACTATCTGGGCCGGGTCGGGCGACCTCCGGCGCCGATTGCCAGCCCGCAGCGGGTGGCCCGGGCCATAGTGGACTGTGTGGACCGACCCCGTCGGGAGATCTCCGTGGGTCGGCTCAACGTGGTGCTGCGTGCCGGCTTCACAGTGCTGCCGGGGGTCTACGACGTACTCGTCGGACCGTTGATGCGGACGGCCGGCCTGAGTGGACGCTCAGTCGCCGCGCACGACGGCAGCGTCTTCGCTCCGAACCCGGCCGGCGAGGCGGTACGCGGCGGTCACCTGCCCGACGTGCGGCAACTCCTGTTCGGACCGGTCGGCGCGGTGAGCGCCGCCCTGCGCAGACGATTCGGCTGACCTGTTCGGAACTGTTCGGGACATGTTCGGGGGCATCGTGCGTCGATCAACTCGCCTAGGGTGGTGGGCCAGCAAGCGCTCTGGCGCACCACGATCGGGGAGACGATTGACAATGCGACTGAACCGCAGAACGGCACTCGGGTTGGGCACGGTGGCCACCGCCGGCACGGTGTTGGGCGCCGCCGTCCCGGCGAGCGCGGCCGAGGCCACCGAGGCGTCGCCGACCACCCCCGCTCGGGCCGCCCGCCGGGTCGCCTCCGTCTTCACCAAGCACAGCGCCGCGGCCGGCGGCAACTGGCAGGCGTACGTCAGCGTCGCCGACCCGGCCGGCACGCCGGTGGTTGCGGTAGAGGCTGACGCGGACCGGCGGATCGAGGCGTACAGCGTCAACAAGATCGCCGTCGCCACGGCGGTGCTCGACAAGGTCGACCGCGGGCTGCTGACCCTGGACCAGCAGGTCGAGGTGAGCGCGGCGATCGTCGTGCCGGGCGGTGACGGCATCTTCAGCCTGGACGGCGCGTACCCGAGCCTGGTGACCATCGGGCACGTGCTGGCCAACCTGCTGACCGTCTCGGACGACACGGCGGTGCGGTTGTGCGGGCTGGTCGCCCCGGCCGCCGAGATCAACTCCATCCTGGTCGCCAAGGGCTTCCCGAACACGCAGGTCCAGCCGGTGGCCAACCCGAACCGGTTCTTCCTCGGCACCAGCACGCCTCGGGAGACGCACGACCTGCTGCGCGCCCTGGTCGCTGGCACGCTGCTCTCCCCCGCCTCGACGACCTACCTGTTGGGCATCCTGCGCTCCCCGGTGGCGTTCACCGACGGCATCCGGCGCACGATGTCCTCCGACGAGCGGGCCCGGATCGCCACCAAGGCCGGCTGGTACGCCGACGCCCGGCACGAGGCCGGTGTGATCTTCGACCGCTCCGGCGCGGCGGTGCTCACCTACGCGCTCTTCGCCGACGGGCAGGCCAACCCGGAGGACTTCGGCGCGACCCACCCGGCGGTGCAGGCCCGGGCCGCCATGGGGCCCAAGTTCCTGGCCGCGGTGGACCGGATCGCGGGCGTGGGCAGGACGTTCCGGATCACCGCCCGACGCCCCAGCAACGGCGGCTAGATCGCCCTCTGAGCTCGTCCCGGGTCGGTCGCCGCTGCCGGCGACCGACCCGGCGTGGCGACCGCCGAGGCACGGGTCCGTCGGGGTGACTACCGTGTAGGGCGGACACGTCGGAGGGACGGCAATGGCACGAGCGCAGAGCACTGACGTCGAACGGTCGCTCGGGCGGCGGATGCGGGGCGCGGCTGGCCTGGCCGCGCTGGCCGGCCTGGCCTGGGTCGCCCGGGATGTGCCGGCGGCGCTGGGTGGCCGGCTCAGCGGGGCGCGGGCGGAACGGGCGGCCCGTTCGCCGCAGTTTCGCGAGGGCACCTTCCACAACCGGGCCGGCACCCGCACGATGATCGCCGAGCCGGGGCGCAACCTGGTCCGCGAGCTGATCTTCGGCAAGCAGAAGCGGCGTCCGACCGCGCCGGTTCCGCTGTTGCGCCCCAGCGCCGGAGCGTCGGAGGCCGCCGACGAGCTCAACATCGTCTGGTACGGCCACGCCTCGACGCTTATCGAGATCGAGGGCCGGCGGGTGCTGCTCGACCCGGTGTGGAGCGACAGGTGCTCCCCCTCGGGTCTGGTCGGCCCGCGCCGACTGCACGAGCCACCGGTCGGCATCGACGAGCTGCCCCCACTGGACGCCATCCTGATCTCGCACGACCACTACGACCACCTCGACATGGCCACCGTGCGGGCCTTGCTCGCCGGGCAGTCCGCGCCGTTCCTGGTGCCGCTCGGCGTGGGCGCGCACCTGGACCGCTGGGGGGTACCCGCCGAGCGGATCATCGAACTGGACTGGTCCGAGTCGCACCAGGTCGCCGGCTTGGAGATCACCGCCACCGCCGCGCAGCACTTCTCCGGTCGCGGGTTGCGCCGCGACGGCACGCTCTGGAGTTCGTGGGTGGTGGCCGGGGCCCGCCGCAAGGTCTTCTACACCGGCGACTCCGGTTACTTCGACGGGTACGCCGAGATCGGCGCCGAGCACGGGCCGTTCGACGTGACGCTGATGCAGATCGGGGCGTACGACCGGGCCTGGCCGACGATCCACATGTTCCCGGAGGAGGCGGTCAGCGCCCACCTCGACCTGCGCGGCGGGCTGTTCCTGCCGGTGCACTGGGCGACGTTCAACCTGGCCCTGCACGACTGGTCGGAGCCGGTCGACCGGTTGTGGGCCGAGGCGAAGGCCCGCGACGTGCGACTCGCCGTGCCCCGGCCGGGCGAGCGGGTGGTGGTCGACGAGCCGCCCGCCGTCGACGGTTGGTGGCAGGCCATCGCCTGAGCAGGCCGTCGCTGAGCCAGATCAGAGCACGAACGCGTCGGTCCAGAGCGCGCCGGACCGGCCGGACAGCGCGTCCAGCATGGCGACCGCCTGACCGTCGGTGAGCTGCGCGACGAAATCCACGATGGCTCGCCCCCGGGCGCGACCGATCCGGTCCGGGGTACGCGGGTGCAGCTCCGCCTCGGCCAACTCGACCAGGTCGTGCAGCCGGCGGGGCAGACGGGACTCCTCCTCCGGGTCGAGCAGCCACTCCCAGAGCGCCTCGACCAGGGTGCCCAGCAGTCGAGCCTGGCCGCGCTGGTGCAGGGCGAGATCCGGGCGGGCCAGCACGAACCGGTGGTGGACGAACTTGAGCACCTGCACCTCGTGCCACTGCGCGCAGCCGAGCAGCACGTGCCCGGAGCGCACCGACGGTTGGTCGGTGACCGTGATGGCCTCGACGAAGCGGGTGGACCAGCGGGCGGAGAACCGCGCCACGTACTGCTCGGCCTCGATCGAGCCGTCGAACGGCATCGCGAGCAGCCCGTCCACCAGTTCTTCGCGGACGTGCTCGACGGCTGCGGCGAACGCGTCGTCGTCGGCGATCCAGGCGTCCTTGCGGTGCAGCTGCCGGCGTAGCCGCTCGATCGCCGCCCCGGGTCGCCGGGCCGCCGTGGCCAGCGCCGCGTCGGTGATCGCCCGGAAGTGCCCGCTCTCGCGCTGCCAGGCCATCAACTCCGCGGAGACCGAACCCTGCTGGAGCACGCCGACCCGGTAGAAGTCCTCCACGTCGTGGATGGCGTACGCGATGTCGTCGGCGGTGTCCATCACGGACGCCTCCACGGTCTGCTGCCAGTCCGGGATGCGGCCGGCGAACGGCTCCCGGGCCTGCCGCAGGTCGTCCAGCTCGGTCCGGTACGCGCCGAACTTCGACGAGCCGCTCTCCGGGTCGTCCGGCGGCGGGGTGGCGCCGCGCGGCGGGGGATCCATGGTGCGGGGGTGCGGGTCGGGGTGGTCCAGGCGGGTCCACGGGTACTTCAACATGGCCGCGCGGACCGCCGCGGTCAGGTCCAACCCGGTGGTGGCCGCGCCGCGGATCTCGGTGCTGGTGACGATCCGGTACGACTGCGCGTTGCCCTCGAAACCGTCGGAGAGGCCCAGGCGCTGGCGGGCCAGCCGGTCCAGCACCCGCTCTCCCAGGTGCCCGAACGGTGGGTGGCCGAGGTCGTGGGCGAGCGCCGCCGCCTCCACCACGTCGGGATCACAGCCGCCGAGCTTGTCCAGCAGGTCACGCCACCGCTCGTCGGCGTTCAACCGCTCGGCGACCGCTCGGGCCACCTGGGCGACCTTGAGGCTGTGGGTGAGCCGGTTGTGCACCAGCAGCCCGGAGCCGACCGGGCTGATCACCTGGGTGACGCCGCCGAGGCGGGCGAAGAACGGCGAGCCGACGATCCGGTCCCGGTCGGCGCGGAACGGGTTGGCCGTGAGGTCACCGAGGGCCCGGGCGCTGCCGCCGAAGAGCCGCCGGGCGCGCGGCTCCGCAGCAGATTCCATGATCGCCACGCTAGCGCAGACCCGACGGGGCCGCCGCAGGTCACCCCGGCCGGGCGCGGTGGTTCGGTCCCCCGCCCCGGCCGGGCGCGGCGACAGCGCACCGACCCGCCCGGCAGAATGCAGGCGTACCCGCTCTTTGAAGGCGGATCGAGTCGAAGGCGGATCGAGATCGTGACCCAGTCTGTTCATCAGCGGATCGCCGACGAGCTCGGCGTGGCCGAGCGTCAGGTGCGGGCGGCCGTGGAGCTGCTCGACGGCGGTTCCACAGTGCCGTTCATCGCCCGCTACCGCAAGGAGGCCACCGGCCTGCTCGACGACACCCAGCTGCGCACCCTGGAGGAGCGGCTGCGCTACCTGCGCGAGCTGGACGAACGGCGGGCCGCGGTACTGGAGTCGATCCGCGGCCAGGGCAAGTTGGACGAGGCCCTGGAAGCGCAGATCATGGCCGCCGACTCGAAGTCCCGGCTGGAGGACATCTACCTCCCGTACAAGCCGAAGCGGCGGACCCGGGCGCAGATCGCCCGCGAGGCCGGGTTGGCGCCGCTGGCCGAGACGCTGCTGGCCGACCCGGGTCAGGACCCGCGCGCCACCGCCGCCGGGTTCGTCGACGAGGAGAAGGGCATCGCTGACGCCGCGGCCGCGCTGGAGGGCGCGCGGGCGATCCTCATCGAGACCTTCGCGGAGGACGCCGACCTGATCGGCACGCTGCGCGAGCAGATGTGGTCGCGCGGCCGGCTGGTTTCCCGGGTACGCGAGGGTCAGGAGGCGGCCGGCGCCAAGTTCGCCGACTACTTCGACTTCTCCGAGCCGTACCCGAAGTTGCCCTCGCACCGGATCCTGGCGATGTTCCGGGGCGAGAAGGAGGGCGTGCTCGACCTGACCATGGAGTCGGAGGAGGCGGGCGAGGCGGACGCCGTACCGACCGGCCCGACCCGGTACGAGGCGGCCATCGCCGGCCGGTTCGGGGTGTCCGACGCGGGCCGCCCGGCCGACCGCTGGCTGTCCGACACGGTCCGCTGGGCGTGGCGTACCCGGATCCTCATCCACCTGGGCGCGGACCTGCGGATGCGGCTGTGGCAGGCGGCCGAGGAGGAGGCGGTCCGGGTCTTCGCGACCAACCTGCGGGACCTGCTGCTCGCCGCGCCGGCCGGCACCCGGCCCACGATGGGCCTGGACCCGGGCCTGCGGACCGGGGTGAAGGTGGCAGTGGTGGACGCCACCGGCAAGGTGGTCGCCACCGACACCATCTACCCGCACGAGCCGCGCCGGCAGTGGGACGCCTCGGTGGAGACCCTGGCCCGGCTGGCCGGCGCGCACGGGGTGGAGCTGATCGCGATCGGCAACGGCACCGCCTCCCGCGAGACCGACAAGCTCGCCGGTGACCTGATCGCCCGGCACCCGCAGCTCAATGTGACCAAGGTGATGGTCTCCGAGGCCGGCGCGTCGGTCTACTCCGCGTCCGCGTACGCCTCGCAGGAGCTGCCCGGGATGGACGTGTCGCTGCGCGGCGCGGTCTCCATCGCCCGCCGCCTCCAGGACCCCCTCGCGGAGCTGGTCAAGATCGATCCGCGGTCGATCGGCGTCGGCCAGTACCAGCACGACCTGTCCGAGGTGAAGCTGTCCCGGTCGCTGGACGCGGTCGTGGAGGACTGCGTCAACGCGGTCGGGGTGGACGTCAACACCGCCTCCGCGCCGCTGCTGACCCGGGTCTCCGGGATCGGCGCCGGCCTGGCCGAGAACATCGTGCTGCACCGGGACGCCAACGGGCCGTTCCGTACGCGTACCGAGCTGAAGAAGGTGGCCCGGCTCGGGCCGAAGGCGTTCGAGCAGTGCGCCGGCTTCCTGCGCATCCCCGGCGGCGACGACCCACTGGACTCCTCCAGCGTGCACCCCGAGGCGTACCCGGTGGTGCGCCGCATCCTCTCCACCACCGGGCAGGACCTGCGCTCGGTGATCGGCAGGAGCGGCATCCTGCGGGGGCTGCGGGCCACCGACTTCGTCGACGACCGGTTCGGCCTCCCCACCGTCACCGACATCCTCGCCGAGCTGGAGAAGCCGGGCCGTGACCCTCGCCCGGAGTTCCGCACCGCCACCTTCGTCGAGGGGGTGGAGAAGATCGGCGACCTGACGCCGGGCATGGTGCTGGAGGGCGTGGTCACCAACGTGGCCGCGTTCGGCGCCTTCGTCGACGTCGGGGTGCACCAGGACGGCCTGGTGCACGTCTCGGCGATGTCCCGGACCTTCGTGAAGGACCCCCGCGAGGTGGTGAAGTCCGGCGACGTGGTCAAGGTCCGGGTGCTCGACGTGGACGTACCCCGCAAGCGGATCTCGCTGACCCTGCGCCTGGACGACGAGCCGGCCACCGGCGACGGTGGTGGTAGTAGTAGTAGCAGCCGGACCGGCCAGGAGGGCCGGGGTCCGGCGCAGCGCGCGCCGCAGGGCGGTCGCGGCGGGCAGGGCGGCGGCCAGGGCGGCGGGCAGGGCGGCGGGCAGGGCGGTCGTGGCGGGCAGCAGCGGCAGGGCGCACCGGCGCCGGCCAACGACGCGATGGCGGAAGCCCTGCGCCGCGCCGGACTGGCCTGACCCCGTTCGACACGTCAACCCCGCGCCGTCTCGTCGATCATGGAGTTGTGGTGGGTGACAAACCGCCCGCACAACGCCAAGCCAGGCACCACAACTCCATGATCGACGGAGCCGAGCTGCCCTTCTCCGTCGATCTTGCACTTACTGTCCCGACATAAGCCGGCATTCCGCCTATCTCGACGACCGAAAGTGCAAGATCGGCGCGGGCAAAGGGCGCGGCGGGGGGAAATGCGCTCGCTTGGCTGCGGGGTTCGGGGTGATGATCTCGCGAATGAGGATGCACGCCGATCAGGTGGACGTGAGCGTGGACGTGGTTTCCGCGCTGGTGGCCGAGCAGTTTCCGCGGTGGCGGGGCCGGCCGATCCGGCCGCTGCCCTCGACCGGCACGGTCAACGCCCTGTTCCGGCTCGGCCCGGACATCGTGCTGCGGTTCCCACTGCTCCCCTCGACCGACCCCGGGCTGCGCGCCGAGCTGCGGCGCGAGCAGGAGCACGCTGTGCTGCTCGGCGGGCACCTGCCGGTCGCGGTGCCCGAACCGCTCGGCCTCGGCGAGCCGGGCGACGGGTACCCCGGGCCGTGGACGGCGTACCGGTTCATTCCGGGGGAGACGGCCCAGCCCGACCGGGTCGGCGACCTCGACGTCTTCGCCCGGGACCTGGCCGACGTGGTGACGGCCCTGCGCGACATCGACACCGGCGGGCGGGTCTGGTCCGGGAACGGGCGCGGCGGGCGGCTGGCCGCCGAGGACGCCGGCGTACGGGCCGCGCTCGCGGTCAGCGGTGCGCTCACCGACACCACAGCGCTCACCGAGGTGTGGGAGCGGTGCCGGGACGCGCGCCGCAACGACCCCGTCGACCGGTGGATCCACGGCGACCTGATGCCGGGCAACCTGCTGGTCCGCGACGGCCGGCTGGCCGCTGTCATCGATCTGGGTACGGTCGGTGTGGGCGACCCCGCGGTGGACCTGATGCCGGCGTGGAACCTGTTCGACGCGGGTTCCCGGGAGACGTACCGGCGGGCGCTGGGCGTGGACGACGCGACCTGGCAGCGGGGACGCGGCTGGGCCCTGGAGCAGGCGATCAACGCGCTGCCGTACTACGTGGAGACCAACCCCGTGATGGCCGGCATCGCCCGGCACACGCTGCGGGCCGTGCTCGACTGAGTCGGCTCGCGTACCGTCGGCGTCGTGGGTGAGCGGGACGGCCGGGAGTGGCGGGATCAGCAGCGGCACGCGGTGCGGGCGCACGCCGACGCGGACGACCGGCGGCGGGCCGCCGAGCAGGCGCAGGCCGCGGAGCTGGTGGCCTGGTTCGTGGCCGAGGCGACCCGGCGAGGGCTGCCCACCACCCGCCTGACCGCGCGGGGATATGACGGACGCGGGCGTTACCGCACCCGGCTGACCGGCTGGTACGTCGACCGGGCCGAGTCCCGGGCGGTGGACGTGGACGGCCGGTTCCATCTGCTGACCGTGCCGGGCGGCCTGCGTGCCCTGCTGTTCGGCGTCGACCCACAGCCCAGCCCGGCGCCTCTTGTCGTCGGGGCGGGTGGTCGCGACGGCGAGTCGATACCGTTGCGCACCCTGCTCACCCGACTGCTGGACGGGTTCGGCGAGCCCGGTTCCACCACCGGCCCGGCAGCGCCGGGAGCCTGAGCGGCCCGGCCGCACGACAACTTCCCCGGACCCGGCCCTCCGGAGGCGATCACCCCGGGGTTCGGCACTCGTTCTCCCTGTGTACGCGTCGCGCGTGCAGGGCCGGCAGCACTGCAGCCGGGCGGGGGCGCTGACCGGTTCGGGCGACGGAGGCCATTCGTGTTGATCCGACACGTAATCGGCCAAACCTCTTCTGCGGCGTTATAAGCCCTGTTATAACCATTGTGGTCTTTTGTCACGTCCGATCGGAGGCGCCGTCCGTGGACCTGATCCACCACCGTCCGCCCGTAGCGCCGCGCAGTGGCGGCCCGGCCGTCACCGACCCGGTCTACCTCTCCCCACCGGACATCGGCGCGCTGGAGGAGTCCTATCTCCTGCGCGCCGTCCGCGCCGGCCGCTTCGACCCCGACGGGCCCGAGTTGGGCGCGTTCGAGCGGGAGGTCGCCGCCCGGGTCGGCGTCGGGTACGCGCTGGGGCTCTCCTCCGGCACCGCCGCACTGCACATGGCGCTGCTCGCCGTGGGAGCCGGACCGGACAGCGTGGTGGTGGTGCCCACGCTCACCTTCGCCGCCACGGCCAACGCGGTCACCTACACCGGCGCCGAACCGGTCTTCGTGGACTGCGACGCGACCACGGGCAACCTCGACGTCGGTCTGCTCTCCGCCCTGCTCGGCCAACTGACCGACGCCGGGCGACGGGTCGCCGCCGTGCTGGCCGTCGACATCAACGGCCGCTGCGTCGACTACGACCGACTGTTGCCGCTCTGCGCGGCCACCGGCGTCCCGGTGGTGGAGGACGCCGCGCAGGCGCTCGGCTCCACCTACCGTGGCCGGTGCGCCGGCAGCTTCGGCCGGGTCGGGATCTACTCGTTCAGCCACAACAAGATCATGACCACCTCAGCGGGCGGGATGCTGGTCTCCGACGACGCCGCGCTCGTCGCCCGGGCCCGCCACCTCGCCACCCAGGCCCGCGAGCCGGTGCCGCACTACGAGCACCGCGACGTCGGCTACAACTACCGGCTCAGCACGTTGCTGGCCGCCCTCGGCCGGGCGCAGCTCAGCAGACTGGACACGATGATCGCCCGACGGCGGGCGCTACGGGACCGGTACGCGCGACTTTTCGCCTCCGTGTCGGGCACCCGAATCCTCGGCGATGGCGACCCCGGCTCGAACTGTTGGCTGACCTCCCTCGTGGTCGAGCCGGAGCGGGCCGGCTGGCACGCCGGGGACCTCGCCGCACACCTGGCCGGCCTCGGGGTGGAGAGCCGGCCGATGTGGAAACCGATGCACCGCCAACCGGTGTACGCCGACCGGCAGGTCGTCCTCAGCGGCGCCGCCGATCAGCTCTTCGCCACCAGCCTGTCCCTGCCCAGCGGCTCCGCCCTCAGCGACGAGCAGGTCGAGCGCGTCACCGGCGGGATCACCGACTTCCTCGCGGAGCGCCGATGAGCCGGCCCTATGACGCCGCCAAGCGGGTGTTGGACGTGCTCGCGGCCACCGTCGGTCTGCTGCTGGCCACCCCGGTGATCGCCGCGGTGGCGTTCGCCGTCCTGATCACGATGGGTCGGCCGGTGCTGTTCCGACAGGCCCGGCCGGGGCGGCACGGGCAGCTGTTCGAGCTGGTCAAGTTCCGGTCGATGACAGTCGGCGGCGAGGGCGGCGCACCGGCCAACGACGGCGCCCGGCTCACCCGGTTCGGCCGGTGGCTGCGCACTACCAGCCTGGACGAGCTTCCCCAACTGTGGAACGTGCTGCGCGGCGAGATGAGCCTGGTCGGGCCGCGCCCGCTGCTGCCGGCGTACCTGACCCGGTACACCCCGGAGCAGTTCCGCCGCCACGACGTCCGCCCCGGCATCACCGGCCTCCAGCAGGTGTACGGGCGCAACTCGCTGAGCTGGGAGGAGCGCTTCGCCCTCGACGTGCGGTACGTGCGGCAGCGCTCGCTGGGGCTCGACCTGCGCATCCTGCTGCGCACGGTACGCACCGTGCTGCTGCGGGAGGGGATCACCGCTTCCGGTGCGGCCACCGCCCACGAGTACCTGGGCCCGTCCGAGCTGGCCGGTGCCGGCGCCGGGCCGGCGGAGGCCCGGCGGTGAGCCCGGACATCGTCATCGTCGGCTGCGGCGGGCACGGTCGGGAGGTGCTCGGCATCGTCCGTGCCGTCAACGCCGCAGCCGGCGACGGGCCGCCGTGGCGGGTACGGGGATTCGTCGACGATCGGCCCAGCGAGGTCAACCTGAAGCGGGTCCAGCGGCTGGAGGTGCCCTACCTGGGCAGCACCGGCCGCCTCGCCGAGCAGCCCGCCGGCACGTACCTGGCGTTGGGCATCGGGGACCCGGCGGCCCGCCGGGCGGTGGACGCGCGGCTGGCCGGGTACCGGCTGCCGGCCGCGGTGCTGGTGCACCCGGATGCCACCCTCGGCCCGGACGCCGTCTACGGCGAGGGCCTGATCGTGTTCCCCGGCGCCCGGGTCACCACGAACGTCACGCTGGGCCGGCACGTGCACCTCAACCAGAACAGCGCTGTGGCGCACGACTGTGAGCTGGGTGACCACGTCTCGGTCAACCCGCTGGGGGCGGTCTCGGGTGACTGCCGGTTGGGCGACGGCGTGCTGATCGGGGCCGGGGCGGTGGTGTTGCAGAAGCTGCGGGTGGGCGCCGGCGCCACCGTCGGCGCGGGGGCCTGCGTGGTCCGGGACGTGCCGGCCGGCACGGTGGTCAAGGGAGTCCCGGCCCGGTGAGCGCCCTCGGCGGCTCCGGTGGCCCCGGCGTGGGTCACCCGTTCGGGGTCCGCCGGCTGCGCGTCGCGGTGCTGGTCAAGACGAACGCCGGCGGCCTGTGGCTGCTGCCGCAGGTCGAGGAGTTGCGCCATCGCGGGCACGAGGTGACAGTGGTGCTGCCCCGGGGGGCCGGTCGACTCACCGACGAGCTGGAGCGGCGGGGCTTCGAGGTGCTGAGCTGCCCGTACGACTTCACGATCGGCTGGCAGGTGCCGATCGGGCTGCTGCGGCTGCGCGCGCTGCTGCGGCGGCTGCGACCCGACGTGGTGCAGTACCACCTGATCGCCTCGGCGTACGCGGTGCGACTGGCCACCCTGGGATTGCCGGTGCGCCGGGTGCACATGGTGGCCGGTCCGGCGTACCTGGAGTCCCGGCTGGTCCGCTCGGTGGAGCGGTTGATGTGGCAGCTGGACGACGTGGTGATCTGCGGCTGCCGGTACGCCTCGGCCCGGTACGGCGAGCTGGGTTGCCCGCCGCAGCGACGGCCGGTCGCGGTGTACGGGGTGGACACCGACGCGTTCAGCCCGGAGGCCACCGGCCCGGACCAGCGGGCGAAGCTCCGCGCCGAGCTGGGCATCGACCAGGCCGCGTTCCTGGCGGTGATGGTGTCCTACGTCTACCCGCCCAAGCGCCTCGTGCACTCCGGTCGCGGTGTGAAGGGGCACGACGTGCTGCTGACCGCGTGGAGGACGTTCCGCCGCCGGCACCCGGACGCGCACCTGCTGCTGGTCGGAGGTGGCTGGACGGCCGCCGGGGAGAGCTACCGGCGGCAGCTCGGCGAACGGTTCGGCGTGGCCGACAATCCCGGGGTGACCTGGGTGGAGTCGGTTCCGGACGTGCGCCCCTGCTACGCCGCCGCCGACGTGAGCGTCTCGCCGTCGCTGTGCGACAGTCCGGGCACGGCGGTCGAGGCCGGCTCGATGGGTGTGCCGAGCATCGTCAGCGCTGCCGGTGGACTACCCGAGGCGGTCACCGAACGGTCCGGGTGGGTGGTGCCCGCGGCGGACCCGACAGCCCTGGTGGACGCGCTCGACGCGGCGTACCGGGGCTGGGTCACCGGAACGCTGACCCTACGCGGCCGACTGGCCCGTCAACACGTGCTGGCGTCCTTCGACGACCTGCGGGCGGCGGCCGAGGTGGCGGACATCGTGGAGGACGTGGCGGCCCGCCGACGGTGAGCACGACGGCGGGCGGCCGGTGGCCGGTCTTGCCGGACCACCGACCGCCCGCCACGGGTCAGTGCCGGATGCCGGCCCAGTCGTGGTGGCGCCGCACGGTGGAGAGGATGAAGTCGACGACCCGCCGGGAGGTGTCCGGCACCTGGTAGTCGACCGGGCAGGGCACACCCTGCGCGGCGACCTGCGCCACCGTCACCTCGACGGCCTCGACCACACCCTGCGGGTCGAGGCCGGTCATGATGATCCCGCCGGCGTCGAGCGCCTCGGGGCGTTCGATCGACTCGCGCAGGGTCACCGCCGGGAAGCCGAGGATGGCGGCCTCCTCGCTGATCGTCCCGCTGTCCGACAGCGTGCAGTACGCCATGGTCTGCAGGTGCACGTAGTCGAGCAGGCCGAACGGCTCGTGGAAGGCGATGCCGTCCAGCGCGGTGGCATCCGGAGCCAGCGCCTCCAACCGCTTGCGGGTGCGTGGGTGCGTGGAGACCAGCACCGGCAGACTCCAGCGATGCCGGACCGCTACCAGGCAGTCCAGCAGCCGCTGGAGCCGGTCGGGCCGGTCGACGTTCTCCTCCCGGTGCGCGCTGACCAGGAAGTAGCCGCCCCGGTCGAGTTCCAACTGGCGCAGGATGCCGGAGCTGGCGATCGGCTCCCGGTAGTGCTCCAGCACCTCGCGCATCGGCGAGCCGGTGTGCAGGATCCGGCGCGGGTGCAGGCCCTCGGCGAGCAGGTTGCGTCGGGCGTGTTCGGTGTAGACCAGGTTGAAGTCCGCGACGTGGTCGACCAGCCGCCGGTTCGTCTCCTCCGGCACGTTCAGGTCGAAGCAGCGGTTGCCGGCCTCCATGTGGTAGACCGGCACCCGCATCCGCCGGGCCATCAGCGCCGCGATGCAGCTGTTGGTGTCGCCGAGGACGAGCAGCGCGTCCGGCCGCACCTCGGCGATCGCCGCCTCCATGCCGACGAGGACCCCGCCGAGCACCCGTCCCAGCGACGAGGTGTCGACGCGGAGGAACCGGTCGGGCTCCCGCAACCGCAGTTCGGTGAAGAACACGTCGGAGAGGGTGGTGTCCCAGTTCTGCCCCGTGTGCACCAGCACGTGCTCGACGGTGTCGTCGAGCCGGCTGAGCACCCGGGACAGTCGGATGATCTCGGGACGGGTGCCGACGACGGTCATCACCCGGGTCATGTGGTCTCCCTCTGCAGGTCAGTCACCGGACGCCGGCCGGCACCCGGTGTTCGTCCCCGACCGGCTCCGGCCACGTGTCGGGCCGCTCCGGGTCGAACAGCTCGTTGGTCCAGAAGAGGGTGAGCAGCTCGTCGGGGCCGGTGTTGGTGATGTTGTGCGCCCACATGGTCGGCATGTCGATCACGACCGGTTCGTCGCCGCTGACCGGGAACCGGACGACGTCGGTGTCGCCGACCCGGCGCAGGCTGATGTCGGCCGAGCCGCGCAGCACCACGAACCGTTCCACCTTGGCCAGGTGGAAGTGCTCGCCGCGGGTGACGCCGGGCCGGGTGGTGGAGCAGAACGTCTGCCCCGCTCCCCCGTGCGCCTTCACCGTCTCGACGAGCGCGCCCCGGGCGTCGGCCCGGGTCGGCAGGGCGAGTGGATAGTGCGCCGGGAAGCAGTGCGACCGGTAGGTGTTGAACAGCCGCACGTCGTGCCGGTCGCGCAGTGCCGGAATCTCGCCGGTGCGGTAGACGTCGGCGTACGAGGCGAGCTGGTCGGCGAGGTCACGGACCCCGATCCGCAGCGCCGGCATGGCCGGATCCCAGGAGCCGCCTGCCGCGACGCCGGCCAGCCGGGCCGCGGCGTCGGTGACGTGTACCAGGTCCATCTCACGGTCGGCGTGCACCTCCGGCTGGCCGCCCTCGGCGAGCACCCGGCAGAAGGTGGCGACCGCCGAGTTGTACCAGGGCCGCCCGTGCTCGCCGTACAGGTTGGGCAGCAACAGGTCGTCCAACGGAACGCCGGTGTCGGCGAGGATGCCGGCGGCGGTGGCCTTGGCGTCGCCGTACGGGGTGCCGTTGCCGGCCTGCACCGAGTTGGCGAAGACCACCCCGATCGGCGGGTCCGGGCAGGCCCGCAGACCGTTGGCGAGCTGGGCGGCGAGGTGGACGTTGCCGGCGGCCACGTCGGCGGGTTCACCGCGGTTGACCCCGGCCAGGTGCAGCACCCGGTCCACTCCGGCGATCTTGCGGGCGACCACCGCCGGGTCGGCCAGGTCGGCGCGGGAAAGCACTGTCGGCTCGGGCCAGCCGAGCGCCCGCAGCAGGACCCGCACGTGCCAGCCGAGGAAACCGCCGGCGCCGGTGACGGCGAGGCTCAGCACGCCAGCACCGGGTCGCGCAGCGCCAGCTCCGCCCGGATCTCGGGCAGCGTCTTGAGCAGCTCCACCACCTCGGGTACGCCGAGCCGGGTGGCGTTGGCCGAGTTGAAGTCCTCGTGGGGCACCTCGCCCAGCTCACCCTCCGAGACGTAGAGCGCGTAGTTCAGGTCCCGGGCGTCCAGCGGCACCCGGAAGAAGTCACCGAAGTCGTCGGCCTGGACCAGCTCCTCCCGGCTCGCGAGGGTCTCGTGCCACTTCTCGCTGTGCCGTACGCCGATGACCTCCAGCTTGAACGGCACGTCGAAGAGCTGGCAGATCGCCTCGGCGAGGTCGCTGATGGTGCAGGCGGCGGCCTTGCGGATGAACACGTCGCCGGGGCGGGCGTGGTGGAAGGCGTGCTCGACCAGGTCGACCGAGTCGGCCAGCGACATGAGGAACCGGGTCATGCTCGGCTCGGTGACGGTCGGCGCACGGCCGGCCTTGATCTGCTCGATGAAGAGCGGGATCACCGAGCCGCGCGAGTACATGACGTTGCCGTACCGGACGCAGGAGACGGTGGTGGCGCTGTTCGGGTTGTTCCGGGCGTACGCCTGGGCGACCTTCTCCATCAGCGCCTTGCTCATGCCCATCGCATTCACCGGGTAGACGGCCTTGTCGGTGCTGAGCACGACCACCGAGCTGACCCCGTTGTGGGCGGCGGCCTCGACCACGTTGCCGCTGCCCAGGATGTTGGTGCGCACCGCTTCGAGGGGGAAGAACTCGCAGGACGGCACCTGCTTGAGTGCCGCCGCGTGGAAGACGAAGTCGACGCCCCTGGTGGCCCGCAGCACGGTGTCGACGTCGCGGACGTCGCCCACGTGGTAGCGCACCCGTTCGTCGCCGAAGGAACGCCGCATGGCTTCCTGCTTGGCCTCATCCCGGCTGAGGATCCGCACCTCGGCGACGTCCCGGTCGAGCAGACGTCGCGCCATGGTCTGTCCAAAGGATCCGGTCCCGCCGGTGATCAGCACCCGGCGGCCCGCGGTCATCACGCTCATTGGTTCTCCCGTTCGTCACCCGACGGGCGGTTGTCACCCGCCAACCCGGACGCAGCGCTGCGCGCTGCCGCGCGGGCGCCGATCTCCGGTGCCCAGGCGAAAGCCCCACCGGATGCGGCACTCGGGTCAACGAGAGGTGGGAAGCCCGGATACGTGTTCAACCCAAACACCCCAAACGAGCACCAGCTGGCGCAAAACTGGGTCGAAAAGGTCCGTGTTTGTCGGGTGAATTCGGCACTTCGTCGGCCTTCACCTGATAGAAACGGTTCCGTGCCGCTCCCTCTCTCGACCGGTCGCGCGCGCCCCCAGCCCCGCCCCTGCGGACCCAGCGGCAGCCTCCCCGCCGTCCTGGTGCTCTGCGTGGTCGCCTTCATGGCCGCCCGCCCACCCTGGTGGTCCTTCAACTACGCCGCACTGCTGGCCCTGCTGGCGATCGGCCTCAGTGGCCGGCTGCCCCGGCTGCGCGCCGTCGACACGCTCGCGCTGCTCCTCGCGTTCTGGGCCGCCGCCAGCCCGCTCTGGAGCAGCCGCACCGACCTCACCCTGCCCGCCGCCTACCGCTACCTCTCGGTCTGCCTGCTCCTGGTGGCCTGCCGGCACGTCGTCCGTACTCGACGGGACCTGCTGCTGGTCGGCTGGGCCTACCTCGCCGGCTGTGCCGTCGTCGCCGTCGAGGTGGTCACCGGCGCGCGCTCGCAGGGGGACGTGCTGCTCTTCGCCCACCGCTACGGCGTCGACGGCAGGGAGGTGAACCTCACCGCGTACACCCTGGCCGTGGGGGTGGTGGTGGCCCTGGTGCTCGCCTCGGCCGGCGCGCACCGGCGGTCGCTGTGGTTGGCGCCGCTGGGGCTGGTCGCGCTGCTCGGGTACGCGGTGCTGCTCACCGGCTCGCGTGGCGCGGCCATCGGCGTGCTGCTCGGGCTGCTCACCGCACTGGCGGCGCACCTGCTGCCCCGACTCACGGGAATCACCGTCGCCGGGATCGCCGGGATCGCGGTACTGGCGGTGCCGTTCGGGATGACCCCGCAGAACGAGATGCTCTGGCTCGACGGGCTGTACGGCCGCCCCACCGGCGACATCTCCGGGCGGCTCTCCATCTGGCCGTACGCCCTGTCGACCTGGTGGGAGTCACCGCTGACCGGCTCCGGCGCCGGCGTGTTCATCTCCACCAACCCGTACGAGATCGGGCCGCACAACCTGCTGCTGACCGTCGGCAACGACCTGGGTCTGGTCGGGGTGCTGCTCTACTTCGGCACGATGGCCGTGGCGCTGGTCACCGCCGCCCGCACCGGTCGGACGGCGTTACTGCTGGCCTGCGCGTTCACCGCCGCCATGCTGCCGATCTGGTTGACCGGTCAGTGGGAGACCGCGCTGGGCTTCTGGCTGGCCCTGGGCCTGCTCACCGTGCTCCCCGGGATCTGGGGTCCGGAGCGGGCGCGCGGCGTCGCGCCCCGACACGCCCGCTCCCTCCTGCGCCGGACGACGCCGGCGCCGATGGCCGGCGCCGCCAGGTTCAGCCGCCGCTGATCGTCGGGCGAGGCCGGTCAGCCGGCGTCGACGCCCCGCAGCGTCGTCCCCGAGCCGGACCGGGGCGCCGGTGGCCGGGCCACCCGGCGGTGGGCGGCCTCCCGCAGCACCTCGGCGAAGCGGGCGGCCACCCGGTCGGTGCGGTGGTGCCGCACCGCGTACGCCAGACCCTGCCGGCCCAACCGGTCCCGCAGCTCGGCGTCGGCGCAGAGCACGCCGACCGCCTCGGTCAGGGCCGCCTCGTCGTCGACGCCGACGACCGGGCCGGCGTCGGCCGCCGACAGGTGGGCCATCGAGGCCAGTTCGGCGGGACCGAACCCGAGCACCGGCCGGCCCGCCGCCAGGTACTGCGGGATCTTCGTGGACAGCGAGTAGCGGATGTACCGGCGAAACTCCTCGGCGAACGCCTCGACGTGCACCAGCACGTCGGCCTGCCGGAGCACCCCGGGAACCTCGCCCGCGCTCAACGACCGGCCCAGCCGAACCGAGGGCAGCCCGGCGAAGACACCGCCGTACTGGGCCAGGTTGGTCGCCGGGGCATGCACTGTCAGTCGGGCCGGTGTGCCGCGCTGCGCCAGCCGCTGCACCACCTCGCCAATCCGGCGCAGCGAACGCCATCGGTCCAGGTGCAGCCCACCCACATAGACGAGATCGACAGTGCCGTCCGGCGACAGTGGCGACGCCGGCTGGTCGGGGTCGGCGAAGTCGGACGGGGACACGCAGTTGCCGAACGCGGCGAACGGCAGCCCGTACCGCTGCTCGAACTCGCGGGCCATCGCCTCGCTGATCCCCATCCCGTACGACGAGTGCCGCACCACCTCCCGCATGCCGGCGAGGACCGCGAGCCGGGGGACACCGAGCACCTGCCCGTTGGCGTACAGGGTGCTGGGCCAGTCGTCCATGAAGTGCGGCACCAGCGGCGCGTCGCACTCCTGCGCGGCGGTCACCGCCAGGCGCATCATCCGGATGCTGCCCAGCGTCGCGTAAACCACGTCCGGACGTTGCTCCCGCAGCCAGCCCCGAACATCGACGGGCACGCGGACCGGGCTGAGATCGACAAAGGCCCGCAGTTGCGCGCGCAGCCGGGCGCGCACCGGGCCGGGCAGCGGGTCGACGACCTCGGCCGCCGGAACGCCGGCCGGGTCGGGTCGGCGGGTGCGTTGCCGGAGCCGGAACAGGTGGTACTCCACCGGGGCGTTGCGCGGCGCGAACCGGGCGAACGTGCCACGCACCTCCGCACCGGGGCTGGCGTCCTCGGTGTACAGCTGGGCGAGCCGGTCCGGTGGCCAGCCGGCGAACAGGTTCGACAGAGTGATGCCGGTGCCGGTGGTGCGGTCGAAGACGGCGGCGCTCACCACCAGGACCCGGGGATACTCCTCAACGGACGGCATGGGTGACGACTCCCTCCTGTTCGGTGGCCGGGCGGCGGTGCCGGCGCAACGTCCGGTGATATCCGTAGAGCGCGGCCGGGACGACGGTCAGCGCGTAGCCGAGCGCGCCGACCCAGGGCACGGCGGCGACACCGAGCCGGCCGGCCGCGTACCACTTGCCGAGCGCCGACAGCAGCAGGAACGCCCCCCAGCCGACGAGCTGCGGGACGATGACACCGTCGGCGTTCTGCACCATGAACCGTGGCGACAACGCGGCCTGGAGCAGCCACCAGACACCCAGCCCGGCGAGCAGCCAGCGGTCGTCACCCATCGGCACCGGCAGCCAGGCGGCGAAGATCCGGTCGCCGAACGCCACAAGCACCGCGATGGGCAGGCCGGCGGCGAGCACCGACAGCACTGTCATCCGTCGGGTCGTTCGCCGTACCCAGTCCAGGTGGCCCTGGGCCAGGGCCTCACCGTTGGCCGGCCAGAGCGGCACGTTGACCAGGACGACGAGTTGGCCGAGCTGGGACAGCAACTTCGCCGGCACCACGTACCCGGCCACCGCGGACAGGCCGAGCGCGTGCGCGATGATCAGCGTGTCGGCGTTGGTGGCGAACGAGATGACCACGGTCAGCACGAAGAACAACCCACTGAGCCGGGTCAGTTCCAGGGCCGCGCCGGCCTGGACGGCTCTCGGAGTGGGTCGGATCCGCGGCTCCTGCCGACCGAAGAACCAGAGCGTGTTGAGCAGGTTGATCAGCAGCGGCGTGGCGACGGACACGGCGATCACGAGGATCGGCGACAGGTCGGCCCAGACCACCCCGAGAACGGCGACGAGCGCGCCGAGGCTGCCGGCGGTCTGCCAGACGTTGCTCGGGCCGACCTGCTGGTAGGCGTACTGGACACGGGCGATCAGGGACAGCGGCACGTTCAGCGCGAACCCGGTGAGACAGATCAGCGAGATCATCCGGGTCTGCTCCGGGGTGACCTGCCCGGTCACGTTGAACAGCGACGACCACGGCACGACCCCGGCGGTGAGCCAGAGCAGGCCGGTCAGCGCGAACGCCAGCACCGTCAGGGTCAGATACGCGCTGGAGATGTAACGGCGGGCCCGTGTGGTGTCACCGTGGGCGTAGCAGGAAGCCAGCTTCGTCATCAGGCCGCTGCCCAGCCCCAGGTCGGCGAAGGCCGCCATGCCGGCCAGCGACGCGACAGCCATCCACAGCCCGTACAGGTCGTTGCCGAAGAAGGGCAGCGTCACCGGGACCAGCACGATCGGCACGATCAGCCCGGCGGCCCGGCTGACCAGCGCGGTGGTGATGCCGGTGACCAGCCGCCGGCTGCGCGCCGAGCGGCCACGCCACCCGCCCGGCATACCGGCCCGCCGGGTCCGATCGACGACCCCGGACGACATGACGCGGCCTACTGGCCGGTGAGCACGCGACCGGACATCCAGGACACGGTCTGCTCCAGGCCGGTGCGCAGCGGCACCTGGCGCACCGAGGGGAACAGCTCCCACAACCGGCCGCAGTCGGCCTGCGAGTCCCGTACGTCGCCGGGACGCGGCGGCTCGTGCACCACGGGCAACGGCCGGCCCATGATGTCCTCCAGTTCGGCGATCATGTCGAGCAGGGAGACCCGTGCGCCGAAGGCCAGGTTCACCACGTCGGTGGTGGACACCCGGCGGACGATGGCGTCGACGAGCACCGTGGTGACGCTGCCGACGAACGTGAAGTCACGGGTCTGTCGGCCGTCACCGTGCACCCGCAGCGGCTCGCCGGCGAGGGCTGCGGTGACGAACCGGGGCAGCACGGCGGCGTAGGCGTGGTGCGCCGCCTGCCGTGGGCCGAAGACGTTGAAGAAGCGGAACGGCAGCACGCCCATGTCGTAGCAGGAGGCGTAGGCGACCGCGTACGCCTCGGCGGCCAGCTTGGACACCGCGTACGGGGAGACCGGGATGGGGCGGAGCCCCTCCTGCCGGGGCAGCACCGGGTTGGCGCCGTACACCGACGAGGACGAGGAGAGGATGACCTGCTGCACGCCGTGCCGGCGGGCGGCCTCCAGCACCATCAGCGTGCCGGTGGCGTTGGCGTGGTGGCTGGGCAGCGGCCGGTCGATGGAGCGCGGCACCGAGCCGAGGGCAGCCAGGTGCACGACGCTGGCTGCTCCGGCGAACGCCTCGTCGAGCAGGTCGGGGTCGAGCACGGTCCCCTGGTGCAGCCGAACGGGTTGGCCGTGCAGGTTGTCCAGCAGGCCGGTGGAGAGGTCGTCGACGACCACGATCTCGGTCACCTGTGGGGTTTCGTCCAGCGCCCGCACCAGGTTGGCGCCGATGAACCCGGCTCCCCCGGTCACCACTACCTTCACGAGGTCTCCCCTTCGGCCCGTCGGTGGCGGCCCGGCGTCGGCTACCCAGTGGGACAACGAGCGCTTCCGGTGCAGGTCACGCACCGGAACGCGTGTCCCGTTTCACTTCCGCCCGTTCTGGACCCTAGTGGGCGAGTTGGGGGCAGTAGCCCGTTTGATGTGGTGAGCTGACCCTGCGGACAGCAAGCCGGTGCGAGGCCCGGCCGACCCGGACGGGAGTGCCGGAGATGCGAATCGGACTGATCAGCCAGTGGTACCCGCCGGAGAGCACCTTCGTGCCGGGTCAGTTGGCCACCGAACTGGCCCGGCGCGGGCACGAGGTGCGCGTGTTGACCACCTTTCCGAGCCTGCCGCTCGGGCGGATCTACCCGGGCTGGCGACAGCGGTGGAACCACCTGAGCACCGACGGCGGGGTGACGGTGCGCCGGGTGCCGGCGTATCCGAGCCACGACCGTTCCGGCCTGCGCCGGGCGGTCAGCTACCTGTCGTTCGCGGCCACCAGCACCCTCGCCGCCCCGCGACACCTGCGCGGTGTCGACGCGCTCTACGTCTACCACCCACCGCCCACCTCGTACGCTGCCGCCGGGCTGCTGCGCCTGCTGCGTGGCGTACCGGCGGTGCTGCACGTCCAGGACCTGTGGCCGGAGTCGGTGACCGCCTCGGGGATGGCCCCGCCGGGGCTGGCCGGCAGGGCGTTGGACCGCGTCCTCACCGCGTCGATGCGTCGCATCTACCACTCCTGCGCGGGCATCGCGGTGATCGCGCCCGCGATGGCGGAGCAGGTGATCGAGCGCGGCGTCGACCCGGGGGCGGTGCGCACCGTCTTCAACTGGACCGACGAGGCGCTGTTCCGGCCGGTGCCGTGCACCGACGCCGCCCGGGCGGCGATCGGCCATCGGGGACGGACCACCGTGATGTTCGCCGGCAACCTGGGGCTGTTGCAGGGCGTGGACGTGGCGATCCGGGCTGCTGCGGCCGCGCCGGACGCGGTGGATCTGGCCTTCGTCGGCACCGGGCTGGGCGCGGAGCAGGCCCGCAAGCTCGCCGACGAGTTGGGCGCGGTCAACGTCCGGTTCCTCGGCCGGCGTCCGGCGGCGGAGATGGCCGAGCTGTACGCCGCCGCCGACTACCAGTTGGTGATGCTGCGGGACCTTCCGTGGCTGCGCGGGACGGTGCCGTCGAAGTTGCAGGCCGCGCTCGCCTGCGGCGTGCCGGTGTTGATGTCGGCTGATGGCGACGCCGCCCGGCTGGTCAGCGCCGGCGGGGCGGGCCTGGTCTGCCCGCCCGACGACTGGCGGGCGTTGGCCGACCAGTTCGTGGCCGCGGCACGGATGTCCACCGAGCAACGGCTCGCGATGGGTTGTCGGGGTCGCCAGCTCTACCTGGACCGGATGTCGCTGCGGGTCGGTGTCGACCAGATCGAGGATCTGTTGAGCAAGGCCGCAGCGCGTGGTCGAGGCTGACGCCCCATCGTTGAAATGCCCGATATAAACCGTTTGTTGGGCAAAGTAGAGGTACGTCCCTCAATCTCCACCTAGGCTCGTTGCGGCACGGTACGGCACCCGCCGGCCGGATCACCGCTCGGCAGGAGGAGAGCCTGTGGCTCAGGGGTACGGCGCAGCGCGGTCCATCGTGGAGCAACCGCCCGGACGCTCGGCGGGCATCACCCCGACCCCGTCGCTGATCGGTCAGCTCCGGCCGGCCCGCCCCGCCGCGACGCCCGTCAGCAGCCGGTGGAACCTGGCGTGGTTGAGCGTGCTGCCCATCTGCCTCTCCGCCGTCCTGGGTCCGGTCAGCCCGAACCTGGTCTACCAGGGCGGGCTCTGGCTCGCCGCCGCCGCGCTGCTGACCAGCGGCCGGATCCCCCGCATCGGCCCGGCGGACTACCTGGCGATCCTGATCTGCTGCTGGGCCACCACCACGCTGATGTGGACCCGGGACATCGACGGCAGCCAGATCGCGGTACGCGCCTGGTGGACCGTGGCCCTGCTGCTGATCGCCGCGCGGCACGTGCTGTCCAGTCGGCGCCGCGTACTACTGGTCGCCGGCGCCTTCCTCGGCGGCGCGGGATGGACCGCCATCCAACTGATCCGGGCCAGCCGCCTGGACGAGACCGCGCTACGCGTCTCACTCGAGGGCGTGGGCGTCAACTACACCGCGTACTGCCTGGCCACCGCCGCCCTGGTCACCGTCCTGCTGGTGCTGGCCCGGGCCGGGAACCGCCTGGTCCGCGCCGGGCTCTGGCTGCTGCTGCCACTGTTCGGGTACGCGACGATGCTCACCGGCACGCGCGCCAGCCAGATCGCGCTGGCCGCCGTCGTGGCGTACCTGATCGTGGACCGGCTGGCCGGGCGGACCTGGGCCTTCGCCGTCGGCGCCTCGGCCGTCCTGCTGGCCCTCGTGCCGTTCGGGCACCTCACGCGCTACCAGCCACAGTGGTTGGCGACCGTGTTCGACCGTCCCCTGGACGACCTCTCCGGGCGGCTGGCCGTCTGGCCGGTCGCCGAGGCGTCATTCTGGGACTCGCCACTCGTCGGAATCGGTGTGGGTGCCTTTCCGAGCACCAATCCGTACTACGGGGTGGGTGCCCATTCGTTGCTGCTCACCCTCGGCAACGACCTCGGCCTGATCGGGATCGCGTTGTTCGCGGCGCTTGTCGGCTTCCTCATCCGGGACGCGGCACCCGGACTGGGCCGCCGGCACGGGACGCTCGTGGGCGTGCTGATCGTCGGATGGACGCCGATCTGGCTCAGCGGGCACTGGGAGATCTCACCTGTGGCGTGGCTGATGCTGGCCCTGTGGTCCCGGCTGCCGGTGGCGCTGCTGGAGCCGGCCGCCGAGAAGCCACCGGCCACGCCGAACAGCGGACCGAAACGACCGCTTGTGGGCCTGATGCGCTGAGCGGACTCGGCGGCGGCCGGGGTCAGGCGCTGCGGGTCAGCCGACCCGGTCCGGGGCGAACGCCCCCGCGTCGGCCGGGGCGGGCCGCGGGCCGGTGAGCCCGGTCAGGTCGGCGAGGAAGTCGTGCATCCGCCGCCCCTGGGCCGCCGGGTTGCGGGTCTCCCGCACGAACCGGGCCCCACCGGAACCCAGCTCACGGGCCGCGTGGCGCGGCAGGCGCAGCACCCCGGCGATGGCGGCGCGCAGCCCCTCGGCGGTGTCCGGCTCGGCGAAGGACAGCCAGGGGTCGTACTCCGCCGGAATGCCCGGCAGGCGGGTGCTCACCACCGGCACACCGGTCGCCAGGTACTCGATGATCTTCGACGGGAACGACCAGCGGACGAAGTCCTGATCCACCGGGCGGGGATTCACCAGCACGCTCGCCCGGGACAGTCGGGGCAGCAACTCGGCCCGGGGCAGCAACTGCGGGGGCACGATGCGCCGGTCCGTGGCGGCCCGCTCCCGCAACCAGCCCTCCAGCTCGCCCCGCCCGTACACGCACAGCCGCAGGTCGTCCCCGGGCAACTCGCCGAACGCCTCGACGAGCCGGTCGACGCCGTAGGCGCGGCTCAGGCCGCCGGCGTAGACGATGTCCCGGGTCGCCCCGGTGGCACCCGGCCGGGCATCGTCGACGGTGGCCGGCCCGGCGGTACAGATGCCCTCCAGCACCAGCCGGGGCCGGCCGGGGGCGAAGTCGTCGGCCAGCGCGGGCGTCAACGCGATCACCCCGGAGCAACGGGCGAGCGCGGCCCGGACCAGCGCCACGTCGAGCCCCCGCAGCAGCCGGACCACCCGGCCGTCGGTGGGCAGCGCGACACCCGGCGGGTCGGTGAGCACCGGCACCACCCGTACGCCACGCCGCCGTGCCCGCAGCACACCGAACCACAGGAAGGGCGAGTGCACGCCGTGCACCAGCAGCACATCCGTCCGCTGCCCGCGCAGCTCCCGGCTTCCGGTGCGCCACGCCGCCACGAACCGGGTGAGGTGCTTGAGGCCGAGCAGGTTGACGAACGCCAGCAGGTGACCGTCCACGTCGTCCTGTCGGAACCGGCCGGGACGGAAGCGGATCTGACGGTTGCTCGGCCAGGTGGACACCGGGGCGGCGGAGAGCAGGTGCACCGGACAGTCGGCGGCGCGCAGGCTGCGGACCAGGCCCCAGGCGAAGGTGTGCGTCTGGGTGGGCATGATGGTGTCCCGGGCGATGATCTCGGCCAGCAGGTCGTCCGGCACGGTGAAGCCCAACAGGGTGACCCGGGGGCTGCGGTGGTCGGCCATCCTCACTCCCCGATGATCCGTTGGTAGACGCTGTCGAGCGAACCGAGCATGACGTCCAGGCTGTAGCCCTCGGCCACCACCTTGCGACCCAGCTCTCCCAGGTGGCGCCGCTCGGCCGAGTCGTCCAGCAGCGGCGACAGCGCCCCGGCCAGCGCTTCGGGATCACCCGCCGGCACCAGCCGCCCTCCGCCGGAGCGCAGCACCTCCACGTTGCCGCCGACCGCCGACGCGATGACCGGCAGTCCGTGCGCCATGGCCTCCAGCAGCGCGTTGGACAGGTTCTCGTGCAGGGTCGGGAAGACGAAGAGATCAGCCGCGGCGAGCAGGTCCGGCACGTCGAGTCGGTTGCCGAGCAGACGTACCTCGACCTCTCCGCTGTCGGCCAGGGCCGCGGCGACCCCCGCCCGGTCGGGGCCGTCACCGGCGACCAGCAGAACCCGGCGGACGCCGGACTGTCCCGGCCGGCGCACGGTGGACGGCGGCAGCCGGCGCAACGCGTCGGCGAGGACGCCGTAGCCCTTCTCCCAGGTCAGCCGGGATACCGCGATCATGGCGACGTCGTCGGGGCGCAGGCCCAACTCGGCCCGGACCCGGTCCCGCGACGCGCGGGGGTGGGCCGGCAGCGGCACCCCGTTGGGGATCACCCCGACGAACTTCCCGCCCAGCTCGCGCAGGAAGTCCCGGCGGGCCGCGTACTCGCAGACGGTGCCGACGTGGCTGGCCATCCGCAGTGTCGCGGGTTCGGCGCCGTGCACGAGCAGCCGGCGGCGCCAGGTCCGGCCGGGCTGCCGCAGGTCGCGTACGGTGCCGTGCACGGTGACCAGGATCCGGCGGCAGCCGGCGAGGCGGGCGGCGAGCACCCCGTGCAGACCCTCGTTCTGCAGACCCCGCACGTGCACGAGGTCGGGGCGGACCCGCCGCAGCAGGCGCACCCATTCGCGCAGCAGCGGCACGTTCAGGCTGCCGTTGCCCGCGCTCTGGTGCATCCGGACGAACTCGTACCGGTCGGCCAGCGGCGAAGCGAGCACGCGCTGCACGGCGGTCAGCGGGCCGTTGGCTCCTGGAACACCGGCCGAGTGCTGCACCACCACCGG
The DNA here is from genome assembly GCF_018070365.1 of Micromonospora sp. D93. Lineage (NCBI taxonomy): Bacteria > Bacillati > Actinomycetota > Actinomycetes > Micromonosporales > Micromonosporaceae > Micromonospora > Micromonospora sp. D93. Next base: position 147,415 of record NZ_JAGPXW010000003.1, read on the forward strand.
CCGCGTCACGACGCGACTCCGACCGACGCCTGGCGGCGTCGGGTGTCGCGCACGGCGAGACGCTGCATGACCCCCCATTCCGACGGTGGCTCGATGACGAGCCGGTCCGGACGTGCGGACCGCACCACGGGTGGTAACTGCGGCACGAGCGGCGAAGTGACGCCGACCCGCCGCGCCCGAACCCTCACGGCCCGCCCACCGTCGCGGTCGCGACGCCCCTCTCCGCCCATTTCGACCCGCCGGCCAGCACCCGGCGGTAGCCGACCACGGCGGCCGGCAGCACCGTGAGCCCGTAGGTCGCGGCCGAGGCGAGCGCCACCCCGGGCAGGCCCACCCGGTCGGCCAAGACGATCTTCAGGGGTACGGCCAGCAGCAGGCAGCCCGCCCAGCCGACGAACTGGGGTCGGAGCAGGCCGACGCTGTTCTGCACCATGAACAGCGGGGCCGCCACTGCCAGCAGCACCGACCAGGCGGCGAGCCCCGCGAAGAGCACGGGAGACACCGGCGGGAGGTCGGCCGCGCGTACCCAGAGTCGCAGCACGTCGTTGCCGACCAGCACGAGAGCGAGGCCGGGCAGGGCGACGACGCTGGCCGACAGGCCCACCATCCGGAGGGTGACCCGCCGCACCCAGGCCAGGTCCCCCCGGGCCAGCGCCTCGCCGTTGGCCGGCCAGAACGGCAGGTTCACCAGCGTGACGAACAGGGTCAGCAGGGCGAACATCCGCAGTACGACCGCGTAGGTCGCGGCGGCGGGCAGCCCCAGCACCCGGCTGATCAGGAAGCCGTCGAGGTTGAGCACCACCGAGGAGAGCACCGAGAGCAGGAAGAACCGGGCGCCCAGCCGGAGCAGACTCCGGGCCACCGCCGGGCGCACGTGCCGGGCACGGGGCCGTAACTCCCGGTCCTGCCACGCGAAGTAGCACACCGAGTTGGCCAGGTTGACCACCGGCACCGCGAGCACCGCGGCGGCGACGACCAGGACGTGACCGGCCCCGGTGGTGACCGCGGCGTAGACCAGGGCGACCGAGACGAGGCTGCCGCCGGCCTGCCACAGGTTGCTCTGGGCCACCTGCTGGTGGGCGTACTGGACCCGCTGGATCAGGGCGAGGGGGATGTTGACCAGGAAGGCGCCGAAGCAGAGCAGCACCACCGGCCGGGCATCGCGGGCCACCGTCGGGTCCACGGCGTTCAGCAGCGCCGGCCAGGGCACCCACCGCAGGGTCGCGACCAGCACCACCATCAGCAGTACGGACAGCGCGCCCAGCAGCGCGTACGCGCTGGAGATCTCCCTGGCCGCGGCGGGCCGTTCGCGGGTGCCGCGCAACCTCGCCAGCCGGGTCAGCAGCCCGTTGCCGAGCCCGAAGTCGGCGAAGAGCGCCATGCCGGTGAGCGACGTGACCGCCATCCAGAGCCCGTACCGCTCCGCGCCGAGGCCACGAAAGGCCAACGGGGTGATCAGCAGTGGCGCGGCCAGACCGACCATCTTGCCGGCCAGGGCGGACACGATGCCGCCGGCGAGCGCACGGCTGCGGGACCTTCCCGTGCTCGGCGGCTCCGGCGGGGCAGCACCGCCGAGGGGCGGCGGCCGGTTTGCCACGACCAGACCGGGCCCGACCGGCGCCTCGCTGGTGGTCGGTCGTCCCATGCCGTGTCGCCTCCATGCCCCGTCGACAGGTCAACGGGTTCAACGAGGACGGTCGACCCTGGTTGCTATCAGTAGTCGTATGATTACCGAACGCACTGTGATTGCCACCCCGACACGAGCACGCGAGCGGCGCCGCGCCGGCCACGGCCATTTAGACTTAACGGCCATAACGGGGCTGAATACCTGATTCTTCGGAGGGGTAGAGCGTGGGCGTGCCGACCACCATCGCGGGCCTGATCCCGGCCCCGCGGTCCACCGCGACGCCACAGGTGCTGGCGGTGGCCGCGTACCGGTTCCCGCACGGGGACGCGATGTCCAACCGGCTGCTGCAACTGGCCCGCTCGGCCACCCCGCCCGGTGGCGTGACCCTGGTGGTCAACGACTGGCCGGACGACGGGTCGCGCCCGCCCGCCACGTGCGACCTACCCCCGGGCGTCAGACTGATCACGCTGCCCCGCCGACGCATCGGCGGCGGACTGCCGGGCCGCTGGCTACACCGGTGCACCCGCCCCCTGCGGGTGCTGGCCGCCCTGCGCCGCGCCGGCATTCGCCCGGGTGACCTGGCCGCCGTCCACCTGCCGCTCAGCCTGTGGGGCCTGCTCACCTGGATGGTGCTGCGCACGGCGGTGCGCTGCCCGGTGACGGTGGACGTGCTGGAGCGGCACGACCGGGCCCAGTTCCCGCGGGGCTGGCTGACGCCGTACTTCGTCCGGCACCGCTGGGCGTTCTTCCTGGCCGGGCGGCTCGCCGACCGGGTCATCGCCATCTCCGAGACGCTGGAGGGGCACTTCGTCGGCCGGGGCCGGGCGACGCTGATGGTGCCGCCCCAGGTGGACTGCGCCGACTACGACAGCCCCGCGCCGCCCTCGCTCGACGACGGGCTCCGGCTGCTGTACGCGGGCTCGGCCGGCGCCAAGGACCAACTTGCCGTGGTGCTGGGAGGCATCCGCGGCCTCGCACCCGAGCATCGGGTTCGGGTGCGCCTGGTGATCGCCGGGCTCACGCGGGAGCAGGCTGGCAGCCTCTCCGACCTGGACGATGCCGACCCCGACGACCTCGCCGGGCAGGTGGTCTTCCTCGGCCGGGTGCCCCGTGACCGGGTGCTCGCCGAGCTGCGGCGGGCGCACTTCTCGGTGCTGGTCCGCCCTCCGGTCGGGTACGCGCAGGCGGGCTTCCCGTCCAAGGTGCCGGAGAGTCTGGCCGCCGGCTGTCCCGTGCTGCTCAACCACACAAGTGATCTGCGCAGGTACATCCTGGACGGTCAGGAGGGCATCGTTCTCGACGGCGCCGGGGCGGACGACGTCCGGCGCGGGCTGGAACGGGCGCTGTCGCTCGACGATCCGGCCTGGCGGGCGATGAGCCGGGCCGCCCGCGAGCGGGCGCACTGCTTCGACTATCGCGCCTGGAGGCCGCTGGTCAGCGACTTCGTCACCGGCGCCGGGCGCGGTTCGGGCACCGGCAGCTCGGCCAGACCGGCCAGTTCGGCGGAGGTCAGCCGCCGCTCCGACGGGTAGAGCTGCCGCTCATGGTCCTGGATGGTCTCCAAGGACCACCGCAGTCGGATCACCCGGGCCGGATTGCCGGCGGCCACCGCATACGGTGGCACCGACCGGGTGACGACGGCTCCGGCGCCGATCACCGCGCCCCGGCCGATGGTCACGCCGTGCAGGATCACCGCACGGGTGCCCACCCAGACGTCGTCACCGATGGTCACGCCCCGGTCGTGGCTGTCGTCGCCGGGCTTCTTGCCGACCGCGATCATCGGTACGCCGACCTGGTCGATGCGGTGGTTGCCGCCCCGGATGGTCACCTCGGGGCCGAACATGACGTTGTCGCCGATTCGGATCCGCGCCCGGGCCGCCATCAGAATCGGCCGGTACCCGAGGTCCACGTTGTGTCCGACCTCGATCGTCTCGCAGGTGTAGACGCCGTCGGGGTCGAAGGTGAAGTTGTCGCCCCGGGCGGCGAACCGGCCGGCGAGGGCGAGGCCCCGGATGGCCCGACGGGCCCGGGCGCCGGCGCCCTCGAGACGGTGCAGCGCCATGACCAACGCGCCGAGCAGGGCGCCGGGCCGGCCGGCCGTCACCCGCATCAGAATCCCGCCCGGCCGGCGGCGAGCTGCTCGGGCACCCCGTAGATCCGGCGGATCACCGCGGCCTTCTCGGCGGCCGGCAGGTGCCCGCAGCCCAGGGACCGGGCGCGCATCCGGTCGAGATAGTCGTCGACGCTGCGGATCACCCGGGCCGGGACGCCGGCCGCGACGCTGTTGGCCGGGATGTCGCGGGTCACCACCGAACCGGCGCCGATGACGCATCGGTCGCCGATCGTGACCCCGGGGAGGATGGTCGTCCGCACGCCGAGGTAGACGTCGTCCCCGACGGTGATCGGCGCGGTCCACTCCAGATCGGGCACCTCCTTGCGGAGGATCAGCGTGCCGCCGTCGTGGGTGATGAACTGGACCCCTGCGGTGACGTAGACGTTGTCGCCGAGGGAGACGAGCCACGGCTCGGAGCCGAACATCGCCCGGTCGACGCCGTAGAACCGGACCCGGCCCCGCAGGTCGACGCCGAGGGACCTGGCGAATCCCTCCGGGTCCCGGGCGGCGGCCCGCCGGTCCCGCAGGGCGTTCGCCACGCCGCGCACCATGCTCAGCAACGCTGTCTCCGTTCCCTCCGTCGGTGGGTGATCACGCGGTCCGAAGTGTAAATTCACCGACTTGCGCACATTGCCACAATCACGAAATTATGGACAAAGACCCCAATAGTACGAATGTTGCTTACGTTTTCCGCCAGCCACGCGCTCCCCCTGAGCGCTCCACCCGGCGCGAACGGGTCACGGTCTGGCCGTATCCGGCCGGCGATTCCGAGGTTGACCGGTACGACGCGACGTGCCGACTGGAACTAAATGACGTTTGCGCAGTCCGTCACTGATACAACGGTTACATGCTTTTTGTCCACAAATCCCCGAACGTCCGTACGCATCGGCGCCGGAAGATCTCGTGACCGACACCGTGCACCTCTCACCGCCCGACATCGGGCCGCTCGAGGAGTCGTACCTGATCGCCGCCCTGCGCTCGGGCTGGGCGGCGCCGGCCGGCCCGGACCTGGAGGCATTCGAGCAGGCGATCGCCCGACGGGTCGGCACCGACGGCGCCGTCGCCGTCAACTCGGGAACGGCAGCCCTGCACCTGGCCCTGCTGGGTGTCGGCGTCGGGACGGACGACGTGGTCATCGTGCCCACGCTCACCTTCGTCGCGACGGCCAACGCGGTCCGGTACATCGGCGCCCGCCCGGTCTTCGTCGACTGCGACCCGCGGACCGGCAATGTGGACGTCGACCTCGTCGACAAACTGATCCGGCGGCTGCGCTCGCGCGGTGAGCGCGTCGGCGCGATCGTCCCGGTGGACATGTTCGGCAGTTGCGCCGACTATCGCGCGCTGACCCCGGTCTGCGTCGAGGCCGGGGTGCCCCTCGTGGAGGACGCCGCAGAGGCACTCGGCGCGAGCCACGACGGCCGGCCCGCCGGCTCCTTCGGGCGCGTCGGTGTGCTGTCCTTCAACGGCAACAAGATCATGACGACCTCCGGCGGTGGAATGCTGGTGTCCGACGACACCACACTCCTCGCACGGGCCCGCCACCTCGCCACCCAGGCCCGCGAACCGGCACGGCACTACGAGCACCACGAGACGGGCTACAACTACCGACTCAGCAACCTGCTCGCGGCGCTCGGCCGCGCCCAGCTGCTTCGGCTGGACGGGATGATCGCCCGACGTCGCCACCTGCGCGACAGCTACGCGAAACTCTTCGCCCCGGTGCCGGGCGTGCGACTGCTCAACGCCGAGGACACCGAGTCCAACTGTTGGCTCACCGTCATCACCGTCGAGCCGGACCGCTGCGGTTGGCGGGCGGACGACCTGGCGGTCCACCTGGCCGAGCGGGACATCGAGACCCGCCCGGTGTGGAAGCCGATGCATCTACAGCCCGTACACCGCGGAGCGGAGGGCCTGCTCACCGGCGCTGCGGAGCGACTCTTCACCGACGGCGTCGCCCTGCCCAGTGGGAGCGCCCTGACCGAGCCGCAGACGGCCCGGGTGTTTACGGCAATCGATGAATTTCTCGGCCTCCGGGTGCGGGGACAGTCGCCCCCTCGACGCCGGAGGCACGGCCGAACTGGCACGGATGTGGGCCGATCAGGTGGCGATGAGGGACGTACCGGCTCGCTGGGCTCCGCCGACACAGGCAGGAAATCGCGTCGATAGCCGAAAAACGACCATCTTCTCCCAGTTTGCCTGTAACAAGGACAAAAGGCGTGCTACAGCCCTTCTGTCATGAACGGCGGAAGCGGTCGGGACACGGGCAGGGGAGCCAGGACATGCCGCAGGACACCGAGCACACGGACCACGCGCAGCGGGGGCGGCGGGCCAGGGCCCGCCGCCGCGCCGCCGCGTTCCTCGCCACCGACACCACCGCCTGGATCGGCGGTTTCGTGGCGGCCGCGTGGACCCGATTCGAGTTGGACCTCCCCCCGGGCCAGCTGGGCCGGGCCGCGGCGGTCGGCGTGCTCGCCGCAGTCGTGCACGTGGCAGTGGCGGCGGTACGTCGGCTGCACTCCGGACGCCACCCCCTGGGCAGCATCCAGGAGGTCCAGGGTGTCGCCGGCACCGCCATCACGACGGCCGCCATCGTGTTGCTCGGGCTACTGCCCAGCGACCAACGGCCGGTGCCGGCGAGCACCCCACTGGTCGGCGGCGCCCTCGCCCTGCTCCTGATGCTCGGGGCCCGGTTCGCGTACCGGCACCGTCGGGACCTGTCCCTGCGACCGGACGTCCGATCCTCGACACCGGTGTTGCTGTTCGGGATCGGCGACGCCGGACAGGAGTTGCTGCGCGCGCTGCTCGGCGATCCGCGTGGCAGATACCTCCCCGTGGGGGCCCTCGACGACGACCCGGACAAGCGCGACCTGCGCATCCGCGGAGTGCGGGTGCTCGGCGGGCGACACGACGTCGGCCGAGCCGTCCGACGCACCGGCGCGAAAGCTGTCATCTTCTCGGTGGCCAACGCCGACGCCGCGCTGATCCGTCAGATCCGGGAGGCCACGCTGGCGGCGGACGCGGTGTTCAAGGTGCTGCCCCCGGTGCGGGACCTGCTCGACCACCGGATCACCGTCACCGACGTCCGGGACGTGCAGATCGGCGATCTGCTCGGTCGCCGCCAGGTGGTCGGTGATCTGCCGTTGAGCACGAACAGCCTGGCCGGACGGCGGATCCTGGTCACCGGTGCCGGCGGATCCATCGGCTCGGAACTCTGCCGCCAGGTGATGAAGGCCGGGCCGGGTGAGCTGATGATGCTGGACCGCGACGAGTCGGCACTGCACGGCCTTCAGATGTCACTCGCCGGACGGGCCCTGCTGGATGGTCCCGAGCTGATCCTCGCGGACCTGCGGGACGACGAGGGCATCCGTCGGATCATCCGGGAACGCCGACCGGAGATCATCCTGCACGCGGCGGCGCTCAAGCACCTGACGTTGTTGCAGCGGCACCCCGGCGAGGCCGTCATGACGAACGTGTGGGGCACCCTCTCGGTGCTGGACGCCTGTCAGGACGTGGCCCGGTTCGTCAACATCTCCACCGACAAGGCGGCCAACCCGATCAGCGTGCTCGGGTACTCCAAGCGGATCACCGAGCGACTGACCGCGCACGCCGCCTCCCGGTTCCCCGGGACCTTCCTCAGCGTCCGGTTCGGCAACGTGTTGAGCAGCCGCGGCTCGGTGGTGACGGCCTTCCAACGGCAGATCGAGGACGGCAAGCCGCTGACCGTCACCCACCCCGAGGTCAGTCGCTACCTGATGACCGTCCAGGAAGCCGTGCACCTGGTGCTCCAGGCCGCCGAGATCGGGCGGGACGGGGAGGCGCTGGTGCTGGACATGGGCGAGCCGGTCCGCATCGCCGACCTCGCCCGGCAGATGGCCGAGCAGGCGTCGAGCGCGGCCCCGATCGTCTACACAGGCCTGCGCCCGGGAGAGAAGCTGCACGAGGAACTGCTCGGCTCCGGCGAGACCGACAGACGGCCGTTGCATCCGCTGGTGTCCCACGTGAGCGTGCCGCCGCTGGACCCGATGGAGGTGAGCGGGCTCGACCCGTACGACGACACGGCGAAGCTCATTCAGCACCTCGCGCTGCTCAGCGCCCAGCCGAGCGATCCGACGGTGGGTGAGCCGATGGGCGTCCCGCTGAGGTGGCGCTGATCGGCCCGGCCCGGCCGATGAACGGCGCATCCAAATCCCCACGCCGACAGTTATGTCATGAGGATTCCCACGCGAGGCCGCGTCGCGGCATTCGCATCGCCAGGCTCGTCTTTCCGGCGCTCGCCCCGAGATCGATAGGACCGACAATTGCGGGCCCCCGACGGCAGGTTCGAGCGGCCGGAACAGCCGGACCTCGCGGCTGTGGGGACCGGCCGGGCCGTCCAGACTGTCGAGCCGCCCGCGCCGGATGCCCCCGCTCCCCCGATCTCGCGTCGCGGTCGGCGGCTGCTGTCCTGGATCGCCACCGCGGCGCTGAGCCGAGCGGTCAGCGCCCTCGTACCGCTCGTTCTCCTGCCGGTGACCCTCTCCTACCTCGGCGCCGATCTGTACGGTCTCTGGGCCGCTGTCCTCGCGGTCACCGGGATGGTCGCCTTCGCGGACCTGGGCGTCGGCCTCGGACTCATGACCAGGCTCGCGCCGTGTCGGGTGAGCGGCGACTCGGACACCGCCCGGCGTTACGTCTCCAGCGCCTACGCGGCGGTCTGCGGCATCGCGCTGCCGACGTGTGGTCTGCTCTGGCTGCTCGGTGGGTTCATCCCGTGGCCGCTGCTGTTCAACGCCACCGGAACTGCCGCGCGCGACGCCCGCCTCGTCGCCCTGGTCTGCCTGACCGCCTTCCTGCTCAACATTCCGCTGTCGTTGGTAGCCCGGGTGCAGTACGCGTACCAGCAGGTGGCCGTCAGCAACGTCTGGCAGGCGGCGGCGAGCGGGCTCTCGCTCCCCCTCGCGCTCGGCGCGGTGTTCGCGGACCTTCCTCCGATCGCGGTCATCGCCAGCATCGCGATCGCCCCGTTGCTGGCCAACATCGCCAACACGGTGTGGACGTTCGGGTGGCGCCTGCCGCAGCTCGCACCCCGTCCGAGATTCGTCGACGGTCGCGGAATACGCGACCTGTTCGCCCTCGGTGGCCTGTTCTTCATGGTGACGCTGATGATGGTGCTGGCGGACAACGCCGACCCGTTGATCATCGCGCACATCCTGGGTCTGGCCAGTGTGACCGCGTACGCGGTGCCGGCCAGACTGTTCACCCAGCTCGGCGCGCTCGTGACGTTGGTGAACCAGCCGCTGTGGCCGATGCACGGCGAGGCCCTGGCACGCGGGGACCTCGACTGGGTCCGCCGGACCGTTCGCCGGATGACCGTCGTCTCCACCCTCATCGCGCTGCTGCCGTCGACCTTCCTGGTGCTGTTCGGCGAGCAGTTCTTCGCGGCATGGCTGCCGATTCCGATCGGGAACCGCTCACTGCTGGTGGGCCTCGCCTGCTGGTGGCTCGTGCTGGCGGCGATCTCTCCGCGGTTCATGGTGCAGAACGCGGCAGGCGTCGTACGCCCCCAGCTGTGGGGTTATCTGCTCTACCTACCGCTGTCCGTTGTCGGCAAGGTCCTCGGCGTGCACTGGCTGGGACTGTCCGCCGCGCCGTTCATCGCGGTCGGCGTCTACAGCCTGACGGTCGTCCCGGCTGCCATCTACGGCTATCGGCGGGCGCTCACCGTGCGGCCCACCTGAGAGAGGCGAATGCACTGATGTTGTCGCAGGAGGAATTCCCCCGGGTGCTGGTGGTGAGCCACACGCCCTTCAGTCGGATCAGCGGCACCGCCATGACGCTGTCGAACCTCTTCTCCGGCTGGCCGAAAGACCGCCTCGGGCAGGTGCACACCGGCAACATCACACCGTCGACCGAGGTGTGTGAGAACTACTTCCACTTCCCGCCGCGGGACCATTACCTGCCCGTCCAGTACTACGCCATGCGGACGCTGGGTTGGAACGGGCGGACGCCGCTGCAACAGAGCCGGCCGATCGCCGCCGTGCACGCCGCCGCGGAGAGCCGCCCCGCGATGGCCAAGGCGTACGCGCAGCTACGCGCGACCGCCGATCTCAGCCCCATCCGTGTGCCCGCGACGCTCACCAGGTGGATGCGAGACTTCCGTCCCGACGTCGTCTACTCGATGCTCGGCAGTGTGCGGCTGACGAGGATCACCGCTCTCGCGGCGCGCACGTGCGGCGTCCCGGTCGTGCCACACTTCACCGACGACTGGCCAGCGACGTTGTACGGCAACGGCGAACTCCTCGGGCGGGCCAACCGAGCAGTTCAGGAGGCCATCGCCCGGCTCATCCGCCTGGCTCCGCTCGGCATGGTCATCAGTGAGCCGATGGCGCAGGAGTACGCCCGACGGTACGGCATTCCGTTCAGCCCCTTCGTGAACTGCGTCGACGAGACCTACTTCGCCGCCGCTCGGGACGAGACGGATCAGCGACCGACGACGGAACTGGCCTATGTCGGCGCCCTGCACCTGAACCGTTGGAAATCGCTGCGTGACATCGGCGCGAGCCTGGACAGGTTGGCCGAGGACGGCCTGTCGGTCCGGCTGACCATCCACGCCCCCGAGCGGGACCTCGCCCAGTACGGCAAACACTTCGCCCATCTGGAGCGGGTGCGGCTCGGGCCGTCACTCGCCAGCGACGAGGTGTCCGCGGCGCTGCGGGCCGCGGACGTCCTGGTGCACATCGAGTCCTTCGACGAGGAGATCCGGCGCTACACCCGCTACTCGGTGTCGACCAAGATTCCCCAGTACCTCGCCTCGGGCCGTCCCATTCTCGGCTACGGTCCCGCCGAGGTGGCGTCGATGGCGCACATCCGCACGGCGAACGCCGGGGTGATCGTCGGCACGAACGACACGGCGGCGCTGGCCGGCGACCTCACGAGGCTCTGCCGTGACCGGGCGCTTCGCAGCAGGCTCGCCCGCAACGGGACCGACTTCGCGCGGCAGGAGCACGCGAAGGACAGCGTTGCGGCACGGTTCGCCGCCACGCTCCGCTCGGCGGCGGACGGCGAATCCGTCCGGCAACTGACCTAGAGACGAGTCGAGGTGCTGCGAATGAGACGGTCGGGTTGGGTCGCCTGCGTGGGCCCGTTCCTCTTCCCGTGGGGCGAGGCGGGGTCACGACGGGTCTACGGCCTGGTGGCGTCGTTGGCCGCCGCCGGCTACGACGTGGTGGTCGCCGGCGGCGGGGCCGAGCCAGAAACCGTCACCCCGCTGCCGGGTGTCGACGGACCGGGTTCCATCTCGTACGTCGGCCTCGCGGAGAAGCCGCCGCCGGAGGCCGGGCCGCTCGCCAGTTCGATACAGACCCTGGTGCGCTGGGGGCAACGGACGGTCCGGTGGCTCGACGCCCAGCCGACCAGGCCCTCGCACGTCCTGGTGCACGGTGGTCAGGCGCAGTACATGTTCCACCTTCAGCGGTGGTGCCGTCGCCACGGCGTGCCGTTGATCGTCGACGTCGTCGACTGGTTCAACGGGCACCACGTGCGCGGCGGTTACCTCGGCCCGCTGCACGCCAGCATGAAGCTCGCTCTGCGCCACTACTACCCGCGGTGCGACGGCGTCATCGCGATCAGTTCCTACCTGGAAACCCACTACCGTCGAAGCGGCAGGCCACTCCTGCGCGTGCCACCAACCCTCGACGTCAAGAGCCTGACCGTGGACGCCCGGCAGACGGCTGCGGGCTCGTCCGGGCTCACGCTCGCGTACGCCGGCAATCCGCACGGGAACAAGAAGGACCTCCTGGGCACCGTCATCGAGGCGGTGAGTCGCGTCCAGCGCGAAGGCGCGAGTGTCGAGTTGCGCATCTACGGGCCGACGCCGGGCGAGGCACGCCGGCTCTTCGCCGACCGGCCGTTGCCCGACGGTGTGCGGTGCCTGGGTCGCCTACCGCAGGCCGAGGTGGCGAACGCCCTACAGGGGGCGGATTTCACAGTCCTCATCCGGCGCCCGGAGCGGGCGGCCGACGCGGGCTTCTCGACGAAGTTCTGCGAGAGCCTGGCCAGTGGCACACCGGTGATCGCCAACCTCACCAGCGACATGGGGAGGTATCTGCGCCCCAACCTTGAGGGGTTGGTCTGCCGGGACCACACGGTGGCCGAGGTCACCGAGGCGGTACGCGCCGCCGCCCGGCTGAGCGACGCGCAGCGCGCCGTGATGCGCCAGGCCGCGCGCAGCCAGGCGCTCGAGTCGTTCGACTATCGGGCCTACGCGGAGCCGATCGGCAGGTTCTTCCGGAACTGGGGCTGACGGTCCTGGGCCGCCGCGGGCTGCCGGTGCCCGCCGGTGAGTGACCGCATCGCGGACAACGCGAGCAGGGTGGCCATCCCGACGATGGATTCCGGCGCCATGCCGAGCTGGTTGTTCGCCGGCACGTAGACGATGAGGATGCAGAGCTGCGCGAAGATCAACGTCGGGATCACCCGCCGGGAGGACACCGCCGCGCGCCAGGAGCCGGCAAGGAGCCAACCCACCAGCCCCATGAACAACGCCGCACCGGGGAATGTGAGATCGGAGGCGAGCCAGGGATAGATGGTGGCCCAGTACATGCGCGCCGGCCACCCCTTCTCGTGCTCGGTGCGGTCGGGGAAGGCCGGGTGTTCGGTCAGGTCCGCCCCGAACGTGTGCTCGGCGAAGATCGCCGCAGACGGTGCGCTGCCGAGACCACGGGACCATTCGAAGGGCACCTGCAGGTTGTAGGAGAGCCCGAGGTAGCCATGCGTCGGGTAGCCGATCACGTCGGCGATACCCTCGGCCATCGGCTTCCCGACGACACGTTCCACCGAGGGGTTCACCTGCACCAGGGCGCCCGTGGTGCCGAACTCGGTCGCTCGCGCCGCGTGGCTGTACGTCATGTAGATGGCCAGCAGCGCGAACGCCGCGCCGACCAGCACGAGCACCCCGCGACGCCGCGAGCGCGTCCGAGACCGACGCCGGACCGACGCGCGGGCGATCAGCATCCCCGCCGCCAACATGATGACGACGTCGCCGAGCCCTTTCGTGGTGCCGATGAAGAGGTAGAACGCCATGTACAGCGCCGTGCCGACGATGCCGGCGAGCCGCAGCCAGGTGGGCAGACTGCGCCAGTGGACCACCAGCAGCGGCACGAGTGCCACGCTGAGGACGCCGAGCGGGAACAGGACGTTCATCCACGGGCTCGTGGTCCCGACACCCTGCTGGTAGATCTCGAACTTGTTCAGATAGCCGGTGGCCGGCGTCCGAATGCTCGTCCACACGCTCTGCGGACCGGTGGCGCCGAATTCGGCCAGCCGGGTCAGACTCACCACGATGTAGTAGACGGAACTGGCCAGGACCAGTTGGCGCACCTGTCGGATGCGATCGACCGAGTGGGTCGCGACAGCGACGGCGGGTGGGCGGCGTGCCATCTGCGCCACGTATCCAACGGCGAAGAGAGCTGTCGCCGCGAACACGAAGACGCAGAGCTGGAACGGGTTGTCGACCTTTCGGGACAGCCCGGTCAGCCAGAACGCGCCGAACGTGCCGAGCAGCCAGGCCAGGGCCAGCCACAACGGGAGCCAGGTCACCGTCGGAGAGGCCGGCGTTCCGGTGTGGATCGCCACCCGGCCCGCGCGACCGTCACGTGGCTGCGCCGCGGCGAACCTCCCGTCGCCGCCGTCGCCCAGTGCTGACCGGTGCCGAGCACGGCTTGTTCCGTCAACGGCGGTCAGCACTGCCCACTCCCGGCGGCCCGCTCCGGCGATCGGGCAGCACCGAGCCACCGCGAGTCACCCCGAGGAGCACTCTGCGATTCCCCACGCCACACCTTCGAGGACACACCACGCGCAACGACCTCACGACCGACCAGGCAACGCGCGACGCGGCCGGTGTGACCTCGAATCGGGAATTCCTGAACACGTGGTCAGAGTCCGTTCTAATTGCGCTAATCACCCTTAACAAGCTGATATCGTCGGCCGCATTGCTTCGAGCTGCCCTGAGCTCGGCATCCGCGAACAACTCGCATCCACCCAGACCGCGATCGCCTCCGTCGCCGCGCCCAAGGGGAAGCTGATGGTGAAGAACGCTCTTCGTGGGATCGCCGCGGACCTGCGCGCCCTGGGCGGCTCGGCGCCACTGCGCGCGGCGTACGAGGCGTCCAAGCGCACCGGTTTCCACGCCGTCCTGTTCCGCGCCGAGACCCGCCGCCACCACCCGGCCGCACCGGTGACGCTGACGAACCTGCTGCCGCTCGGCGACGAGGCGCGGCAGCGCTGCCTCGACGACGCCGGGCGTGTGCTGCACGACGGGCTACGGGTCTTCGGCGGTCGGGTGACCACGGGCGTGTCGACGCCGTGGTGCACCGACCCGCTGACCGGGCGGCAGTGGCCGGCCGGCGAGCCGTGGTGGCGCATCGACATCCGGTCCGAGGCACGACTGTCGGACGTGAAGCACATCTGGGAGGCGGCACGCCACCGCGACCTGGTCGTCCTGGCCCGCGCCGCGCGACTCGACCCCGACGGGCCCTGGCAGGACGGACTCAACGGCCTGCTGCGGTCCTGGTGCGACGAGTGCCCGCCGGAACAGGGCGTGAACTGGTACTCAAGCCTCGAACTCGCCCTGCGCGCCATCGCCTGGAACCAGATCCTGACGCTTGTCGGCGACCGGCTTCCGCACGACGTGGCGAGCGCCATGGACCGGCTGCTGCTGGCCAGCGCCCGGCACCTGATGGTCGAGCTGCCCTACACGGTGAGCAGCATGCGCAACAACCACATGCTCGGCGACGCGCTGGGCCTGATCCTGCTCTCCCGGATGTACCCGACCGCTCCACGCGCCCGCTGGTGGGCGCGCACCGGCGAGAGGATGTTCGCGACTCAGCAACGCCGGCACTTCGGTCCCGACGGCCGCATGATCGAGGACTCGGTGTCGTACCACCGCTTCGTCCTCGAAATGCTCACCGTGCGGATGCTGCTCGGCGGCGCGCCGTCGAGCGTCCGGCGTGACCTGCGCGCGGCCAGCCTGCACCTGGCCCGGCTCGGCGTGTTCGACGGGGACGTCCCGCAGTACGGCGACTGGGACGAGGGTCGGGTGCTCGCGTCCTCCGGTGACCCGCTCGACGTGTCCGGCTCGACCGCGCTCGGGCTCGCGCTGTGCGGTGAGCGACTCCCGGCCCGGTGGTACGCCGAATTCGACGAACTGGCATGGTACGCGCCAGCACCGGACACCACAGCGGACGAGGTCACCTGGAGCCCGCCGGCTCGGTCCTCGGCGACGACCTCCGGAGGCATCGCTGTGGTCGACCGGGGGCCGTGGCGGGTGTGGTTCAAGGTGGACGGCGGCGCCTCGCACGGCCACGCCGACCTGACCTCGGTCTGGGTCACGCACAACGGCCGATGGCTGATCGCCGACCCGGGCACCGGCACCTACAACGGGCCACTGGAGGTCCGCAACGGGCTGCGCACCTCCGCCGCGCATCCGGTGCGCCGGCCGGACGGGCAGGACCAGCTCGTCCCCCATCGCGCGTTCCGCTGGCTGCACGCCGGACGTGGGCACCTCGGACCGCCGCTCGACCTGCCGGATCGGACAATCCTCTTCGGTTGGCACGACGCGTACGAGCGCGGCGAGCGCCCGGTCCGGGTCGGCCGCGCCGTCCTGGTCGCCGACGAGTACGTGGCGATCGTCGAGTTCGCCGACCCGCAGGCCGCAGTCGGGTCCTGGTCGCTCACCGTTCCGTTGCACCCCGACGTGGCGGTGCGCAACGACACGCTCGTGGCGGGTGAGAGCAAACTCCACCTCTTCGGGCTGGACGGTCACGAGGCGGTGCGGGGGCGGTCGGCGCCGTTCGCGGGCTGGCACAGCCGCACGTACGGTCGGTGGGAGCCGGCGACGTGGATCACGGCCGAGAGCCGGGACGACACGGTCGTGTGGGGGCTCGGCACGGTAGCCGGACCGCGGCCCGAACCGGACGCCCTCGACGGCCTGGGATTCGAGGTGACCTGGAGCGACAGCGGGGCGTCCCTCGCCGTCACGCATCTCGCATCCGGGACGGTCCACCACGTCCGAGCGCCGCGATGACACACCGCAGGGTCCTGGTGCTCAACCACTTCGCCGTCCCCCCGGGCTATCCGGGCGGCACCCGGCACGTCGAGCTGTTCAGCCGGCTGCCCGGCTGGACGTACGTGATCCTCGCCGGTCGCCGCAACATGATCACCGGGGCGCCGCAACGTCCGGAGCCGGGGTTTCATCTGGTCGCCGTGACGCCGTACCGGGGCAACGGCCTGGGTCGGGTGCTGAACTGGGTGAGCTACGCGGTGACGGCCACGGTGGCCGGTCTACGCCAGCCCCGCCCCGACGTGGTCTACGCGTCCTCGCCGCATCTGCTGGCCGGCCTTTCCGGCTGCGTCGTGGCGGCACTGCGGCGCACGCCGTTCGTCCTGGAGGTTCGGGACCTGTGGCCACGCGTGCTCGTCGAGATGGGCACGTTGTCGGAGACGTCGGTGGCGAACCGTGCGCTGGAGCGCCTGGAACGGTTCCTGTACCGGCGCGCCGACCGGATCGTGATCATGGCGCCGGGCGTACGGGCGGCCATCGAGGCCACGGGCGTGGCACCGGACCGGATCGCCTTCATTCCCAACGCGGCCGACCCCGACGACTTCACACCCAGCGTGGGGCGCGACGAGCTGCGCCGCCGGTACGGCTTCACCCGCCGCACCGCCGTCTACGCGGGGGCGCACGGCCCGGCCAACGGGCTCGACCTGCTTCTGGCCGCCGCCGAAGCGGTGCCCGAGATCGACGTCGTGTTGGTGGGCTCGGGTGTCGAGAAGTCGCGCCTGCGGGCTAAGGCGCTCGGCATCGACAACGTGCGATTCCTCGACCCGGTTCCCAAGACCGAGATCCCCGACCTGCTGCACGCCGCGGACGTCGGCCTGCACGTGCTCGCCGACGTCGAACTGTTCCGGGCCGGCGTCAGCCCCAACAAGGTGTTCGACTACATGGCGGCCGGATTGCCAATCCTGACCAACAGCCCGGGGATCGTCGGTGACCTCGTCATGGGCGCGGCCGCCGGGTACGTGACCCCGCCGGGCAACCTCGCCCACGGTCTCACCCAGATGGTGCAGGCGAGCCCGGACGGGTTGACGAAGATGGGTGCGGCCGGCCGGTGTTGGATCCGTGAGCACCAGTCCCGCACCGCGATGGCCCACGCGCTCACACGCCTTCTCGCCCCGCTGGTCGACGGCGCGGGTGACGCACCGCGCTGATCCGGCACCGCCGGTTCCACCCGGTCAGAGGGTGAAGCCGGCGCGCACACCGCTGTCCGCGTCGAGTTGCGTGGGCAGGCGCGACGAGTGTTCCTCGATACCCGTCAGGGCAGCGACAGCGGACAGCGCCGCCCTCGTCGTACCGAACGAGGCTTCCAGATGGCCCTCGTCGGACGCCTCGCCGACGACGACCCGGCGCGTGTGGGCGAGCAGGTCCCGGTGTCCCTTGCCGCCGGGGACCCGCTTCACCTCGCGGCCGTCGATCTCCAGGCGCTGGAAGTCGTCGATCAGTATCGTCCGCCCTCGACCGAGGACCTCCAGGCGTTCCTTGGGTGTGCGCCGGTGCCCACGCGTGGAGTAGGTGATCGTCGCGGTGGACCCGTTCGGGTATCCGAACAGGACGCTCACGTCCTCCTCCAGGCCCGGTTCGCCACGGCCGCTGCCGTGCGCGGACACGACCCGGGGCTGCTCGCCCACCAGCCACGACGCGAGGTCCAGGAAGTGGCACACCTCGCCGCGGACGCGCCCGCCCTGGCGCCGGTCGTGGTACCAGTGCGAGTCGGGCAACTGCCCGGCGTTGACCCGGTAGGCGACGGTTATCGGCCCGGACCCGGCCGCCAGGGCCTCGCTGGCCTGGACCACCATGGGCGCATACCGGCGGTTGAAACCGACGAACAGGTGACCGGCGTTGCGCTCGTACGCGGCCGTGACCTGGTCGAGCTCGTCCTGCGTCAGCGCGAGGGGCTTCTCCACGAAGACGTGCTTGCCTGCGTCGAGCGCCTGCACCACCAGGCGGGCGTGCGAGTCGTGACGGCTCAGGACGAACACCACGTCGACGTCGTCGCGGACCAGCAGATCCTCGACCGTCGGCGCCACCACGGCGATGCCGTTGCGCTCCGCGGCGTGGCGCGCCGACAACCCTCTGGCGGACGTGATGGCGGCGAGGTCGTCCGCCCAGCCCGCCGCCTTCAGGGCGGGCAGGAACGTGGCCTTGGCGTAGTTACCCGCCCCGATCAGACCGGCCCGTGGCGACGCCGAGGTGCGGCGCGGCCGAACCGTGATCGTCTGCCGGGACACCTGCGCGGGAGCCGAGTAGCTCAGCTGCACGGCGAGCGAGCGTGGATCGGACGCCAGCACCTCGTACGCCGAGGTCGCCTGCTGCACGTCGAAGACGTGCGTGACCAGGTCGTCGACCGCGACCCGCCCGCTGGCCACCAGGTCGAGGTACGCCTCGATGTTGCGTCGCGCCGTCCAGCGCACATGGCCGATCGGATAGTCGACGCCCCACTCCTCGTAGGCACGGTCGTAGCGGCCTGGGCCGTAGCTGCGAGCGAACCGTAGGTCCAGCTCACGTTCGTAGAACCGCCTCCGGTCGAGGTCCAGGCCGACGTCGCCGACCACGACCAGCCGGCCACGGTCGCGGGCGATCTCGGCGCTTCGCGCGACCGGCTCGGACGAGGACGTCGCCGCCGTGATCAGGACCGCGTCGACACCTCGACCACGGGTCAGTTCCCTGATCTGCTCCGTGGTCGCCGCACCCGCCTCGACGAGACCGACCGCACCGCCACCCCCGGCCAGCTCGGCGGTCCACTGGCGCAGGTCGATGCCGATCACGTTGAGCCCCGAGGCGAGCGCCAGGCGCACCGTCAGTTGCCCGACCAGGCCGAGGCCGACGACGGCCACCGAGCCGCCCAGGCCCACCTCGGCTTGGCGCAGGCCCTGCAGTGCGATGGCCGCCACCGCGCCGAAGGCGGCCTCCTGGTCCGACACCGACTCCGGAACGGGTACCGCGAGCAGGCCCGGCACCGTCTGGTACTCGGCGTGCCCGGCGGACGCGGTGGCCACGCGCATCCCGGGTCGGATCCCGTCCGCAGCGGCGCCGGCGGTGACGACGACACCGGCAGCGCTGTACCCGAGCGGCATGTCCTCGTCGAGCCGGCTGCGCACAGCGGCGAGTGTGGAGCGCACCCCGCCGGTGCGGGCCCGGTTGACGACCTGGCGGACCAGGTCCGGGCGGGCCCGGGCCTTGCGCAGCAGGCTCGCGGACGCCAACTCGCGTACGGCGCGCTCGGTACCCGCCGACAGCAGGGACCGGCGTGTGGCGACGAGCACCTCGGTGGCGCCGGGCTCCGGCTGCGGAACCTCGACGACCTTCAACTCGCCGGCGGACACGGATTGGACGATCTGCTTCATGCAGGCCCGCCTGCCTTCAGGGAGTAGGAACATCGCTCGCGGCAGGGCGCCCCTCGGGCAGCGCAAACCGCGACGCATCCGTCATTCGACATTGTATAGAGAGCACAGGCATCAAACTGGATAACTTGTACTATTGCCGCGTCGCCCCTGATTTGCGTCGGCTTCCACGAGGAGACACATGCCAGCCGGGATCGTTCTGCACGTCACGGGCGCACGCCCCAACTTCCCCAAGGCCGCGCCCGTGATCCGCGCGCTCGACCGGCACGGCGTCCGGCAACGCCTGGTCCACACCGGACAGCACTACGACGAGCGGATGTCCGAGGTCTTCTTCCGCCAACTGCGTCTGCCCGAGCCGGACATCAACCTCGGCGTGGGGTCGGGCAGCCACGCCAGCCAGACCGCTCGCGTGATGACCGGCCTGGAAGAGTTGATGGTCGCCGAACGCCCCGCGCTCACAGTCGTGTACGGCGACGTCAACTCCGCGCTCGCCGCCGCCCTCGCCGCGTCCAAGCTGGACATTCCGGTCGCCCACGTGGAGGCGGGCCTGCGCAGCTTCGACAGGTCCATGCCCGAGGAGATCAACCGGGTAGTCGTCGACCACGTGTCCGACCTGTTGTTCGCCACCAGCCCCGACGCCGTGTCGCACCTGCACCACGAGGGCATCGCGGCCGAGAGGATCCACCTGGTCGGCAATCCGATGATCGACACGCTGCTGGCCAACCTCGACCGCTTCGACGTCGCCGGCGTCCGCACCGCCCTGTCGCTCCCCGAACGCTACGTGGTGGCGACGCTGCACCGGCCCGGCAACGTCGACGACGCGGCAGACGTCGTCGATCTGGTGAAGGCCATGCACGCCGTGGCCGACCAACTGCCGGTCATCCTGCCGTTGCACCCACGCGGCCGGCAGCAGCTCGAGGACGCGGGCCTGCTCTCGCACCGCGCGCTCCGGGTCGTCGAGCCGCTGGGCTACCTCGAGTTCGTCAGCCTGGTCCGCGGCGCGGTGGTCGTCGTCACCGACTCCGGCGGCGTGCAGGAGGAGACGACGATGCTCGGCGTGCCCTGCCTGACCCTGCGGCCCAACACCGAGCGCCCGATCACCATCACGCACGGCACCAACCGCCTCGTCACCCGGTCGACGCTCGCCGACGCCGTGGCGAGCATCGTGGCCGAGGGAAGACCCGCCAGGCGTCAGACACCGCCGTTGTGGGACGGCGCGGCCGGCGAACGGATCGCGGAGATCATCGCGAAGCTGCTCGGCTAGCCGCCCCGAACGCCGGGTGCGGTCGCCCCCGATGTGATGAGCTGTACGGGTGTCGGGGCTGGGACTTGTGCTGCACCCCACCCGGGATGTCACCGAGGTGGTCAGCATCATCGAACGGTGGGCGAAGCGTCACCACAAGACGCTGTTCGTGCGCGAGGAGGACCAGCACCGCGTCTCGTCCTGCATCGAACCGATCCCGGCGGACGAGGTGGCGGCCCGCGCCGACGCCCTGATCAGCGTCGGCGGCGACGGCACCATGTTGGGTGCGCTGCGCTCCGCCGTCCTCGACCCGAAGCCGGTGCTCGGCGTACACCTGGGTCATCTGGGGTTTCTCGTCGAGATCGAGCCGCCGGAGCTGCCCGACGCGCTGAGCCGGTTGCTGTCGAAGGAGTTCACCATCGAGTCGCACGCCTGCCTCGCCTGCGACGTGTGTGGCGACGACGTGGTGGCGTTCAACGACATCGCGCTGCTGCGCCAGCCCGGCTCCGGCTTCGTCAGCGTCACCCTCGCCATCGACGGCCAGCAGTACGGCTACTACCGCAGTGACGCCGTGGTGGTCAGCACCCCGATCGGCTCGACGGCCTACAGCTACGCCGCCGGTGGTCCACTGATCTCCCCCGCCGCCGACTCGGTGGTGATCACGCCGTCGGCGCCGATGGCCGGCATCTCCCGGTCCGTGGTGCTCTCACCGGACGAGAAGATCCGGTTGGAGCTCCGACCCGACTCGTCGCCGGTCGTGGTGGAGATGGACGGGCTGGTGTTCCGCGACGCGGCGACGGAGGGGGCGGTGGACATCACGTACCGCCGCAACGCCGGCCTGGTGGTCCGTTTCGACCCGCTGCGCTACCAGGAGCGCAACCAGTTGAAGATGACCCTGCTCGACCTGCCGTTCCTCCCCGAACAGCTCCGGGAGCTGCTCCCCGAGGAACTACGCCGACGGACCCAACAAGAAATCCCCCCGCCCTGCTGACCCATCCCCACCCCTCACCCGGTTGATCAAGAGGGCTCAGGACTGGGCCAGGGCCTGGTCCACCAGGGCTTTGGCCTCCTCCTGGATCTTCTCGAGGTGGTCGGGGCCCTGGAACGACTCGGCGTAGATCTTGTAGACGTCCTCGGTGCCGGACGGGCGGGCGGCGAACCAACCGGACTCGGTGCTGACCTTGAGGCCACCGATCGGTGCGCCGTTGCCGGGGGCTGTGGTCAGCGTCGCGGTGATCGGCTCACCGGCCAGCTCGGTGGCGGTGACCTGCTCCGGGGAGAGCTTGCCGAGCACGGCCTTCTGCTCCCGGGTGGCCGGGGCGTCGATCCGGGCGTACGCGGGCGCGCCGAAGCGCTCGGCCAACTCCGCCCAGTGCTCGCTCGGGCTGCGCCCGGTGGTGGCCTGGATCTCGGCGGCGAGCAGACAGAGCAGCAGGCCGTCCTTGTCGGTGGTCCAGGTCGAGCCGTCGCGGCGCAGGAACGACGCCCCGGCGCTCTCCTCACCACCGAAGCCGACGGCGCCGTCCAGCAGGCCGGGCACGAACCACTTGAAGCCGACCGGCACCTCCAACAACGGCCGGCCCAGGTCGGCCGCGACCCGGTCGATCATCGACGAGGAGACCAGGGTCTTGCCCACCGCGGCGGCCGGACCCCACTCGGTGCGGGTGCGGAACAGGTGACGGATCGCCACCGCCAGGTAGTGGTTGGGGTTCATCAGCCCGGCGTCCGGAGTGACGATGCCGTGCCGGTCGGCGTCGGCGTCGTTGCCCGTGGAGATCTGGTAGTCGGCACGCGCGGCGATCAGCGACGCCATCGCGTTCGGCGAGGAACAGTCCATCCGGATCTTGCCGTCACCGTCCAGGGTCATGAACCGCCAGGTCGGATCGACAGTCGGGTTGACCACTGTCAGGTCCAGACGGTGTCGCTCGGCGATCTCACCCCAGTACGCCACGCTCGCCCCGCCCAGCGGGTCGGCGCCGATCCGGATCCCGGCGTCGCGGATGGCGTCGATGTCGATCGCCGCCGGCAGGTCGTCGACGTAGTTGGCGAGGAAGTCGTACTCCCCGGTGGTGTCGGCGGCCCGCGCCCGCGCGTAGGTGATCCGGCGGACCTCCTTGAGCCCGGCGGCGAGGATGGTGTTGGCCCGGTCCTGGATCCACCGGGTCACGTCGGTGTCGGCCGGCCCGCCGTTTGTGGGGTTGTACTTGAAACCGCCGTCGTCGGGCGGGTTGTGCGACGGGGTGATGACGATGCCGTCGGCGAGCCCGCTGGTGCGACCCCGGTTGTGCGTGAGGATCGCGTGCGACAGCGCCGGGGTCGGGGTGTAGCCGTCCCGGCTGTCCACCAGCACGGTGACCCCGTTGGCGGCGAGCACCTCCAGGGCGTCCACCGCGGCCGGCGCGGAGAGCGCGTGCGTGTCCCGGGCGAGGAACAGCGGCCCGTCCAGCCCCTGCTCGCGTCGGTAGTCGCAGAGCGCCTGGGTGACCGCCAGGATGTGGTCGGAGTTGAACGCGTTGCGCAGGCTGGAGCCGCGGTGGCCGGAGGTGCCGAACGAGACCTGCTGCGCCGGGTCCGCGGGATCCGGATGTTCGGCGTAGTAGGCGGTCACCAGGCGCGGCACGTCGACCAGGTCGGCGGGCTCGGCGGGCTGGCCGGCACGGGGGTGGGTCACTGCGGGAACCTCCTCGGGGAGTACGTGTCGGTCACGGCTCGACCTTCTGGCCCTTGCCGATCACCACGATGCCGTTGTCGGAGACGGTGTAGCGCTGCCGGTCCTTCTCCAGGTCGACGCCGATCTCGGCGCCCTCCGGGACGAAGACGTTCTTGTCCAGGATGGCCCGCCGGACCACCGCGTGTCGGCCGATCTCCACACCCTCCATCAGCACCGAGCCCTCGACGTGCGCCCAGGAGTGCACCCGCACCTTCGGCGAGACGATCGAGTTCTCCACCAGCGAGCCGGAGATCACCACACCCGGGGAGACCATCGAGCCGACCGCCCGGCCGACCCGCTCACCCCACTGGTGGACGAACTTCGCCGGCGGCCACGGTGGCTGCTCCGTGTAGATCGGCCAGTCGAAGTTGTACATGTTGAAGACGGGGTGCACGTTGATCAGATCCATGTGCGCGTCGTAGAACGAGTCGAGCGTTCCCACGTCCCGCCAGTAGCCGCGATCGCGGTCGGTGCTGCCGGGCACCTCGTTGTCGCGGAAGTCGTAGACGTTGGCCTCGCCGCGCTCGACGAGCATCGGGATGATGCTGCCGCCCATGTCGTGCTTGCTGGTCTTGTCTTCGGCGTCGCGCTCGACCGCCTCACAGAGCGCCCGGGTGGTGAAGACGTAGTTGCCCATCGAGGCGTAGATCTCGTCCGGTGCGTCGGGCAGGCCGACCGCGTCGGTGGGCTTCTCCCGGAACGCCCGGATCCGCTTGCCGTCCTCGCCGACCTCGATGACGCCGAACTGGTCGGCCATCGACAGCGGCTGGCGGATGCCGGCGACGGTCACCGCCGCGCCGGAGGCGATGTGGTCCTCCACCATCTGCCGCGGGTCCATCCGGTAGATGTGGTCGGCGCCGAAGACGATCACGTAGTCGGGCTGCTCGTCGTTGATGAGGTTGAAGCTCTGGTAGATGGCGTCGGCCGAGCCGGCGAACCACCACGGGCCACGACGCTGCTGCGCGGGCACCGGGGTGACGTAGTTGCCGAGCAGCGTGGACATCCGCCAGGTCTTGGTGATGTGCCGGTCGAGGGAGTGGGACTTGTACTGGGTCAGCACGACGATCTTGAGATAGCCGGCGTTGGCCAGGTTGGAGAGGACGAAGTCGACCATGCGGTACATCCCGCCGAACGGGACGGCCGGCTTGGCCCGATCCGTGGTGAGTGGCATCAGGCGCTTGCCCTCCCCACCCGCCAGGACGATCGCGAGCACCTTGGCAGCCATGCCCCGACGCTATCCATCCGCGTCGCACTTCACCACTCGTACGGGGAGTCTTCTGCACTAGGGTGCGAGGTCATGACGGAACGCACCCCTCTGCGCGTTGACCTTCTCACCCGCGAGTACCCACCGGAGGTCTACGGCGGCGCGGGCGTGCACGTCGAGTACCTGGCTCGGGAGTTGCGCCACCTCACCGACGTACGCGTGCACTGCTTCGGTCTGCCGCGCACCGAGCCGGGCGTCACCGCGTACGCCGAACCGCCCGGCCTGACCGGCGCGAACGCCGCGCTGCGCACGATGGGCGTGGACCTGGAGATGGCCGCCGGCGCGGCCGGCACCGACGTGGTGCACAGCCACACCTGGTACGCGAACCTTGCCGGCCACACCGCGAAGCTGCTGCACGGGGTGCCGCACGTGGTGACCGCGCACAGCCTGGAGCCGTTGCGGCCGTGGAAGGCCGAGCAGCTCGGCGGCGGTTACGCGCTCTCCTCCTGGATCGAGCGCACCGCGATGGAGGCCGCCGACGCGGTGATCGCGGTCAGTGGCGGGATGCGCAATGACGTGCTCACCGCGTACCCGCAGATCGACCCCGCCCGGGTCCGGGTGGTCTACAACGGCATCGACACCATCCAGTACGCCCCGGATCAGGGCACCGACGTGCTCGACCGGCTCGGTGTCGACCCGTCCCGCCCCAGCGTGGTCTACGTGGGCAGGATCACCCGGCAGAAGGGGCTGCCGTACCTGTTGCGGGCCGCCCGGGAGTTGCCGGCGGACACCCAGCTCGTCCTGCTCGCCGGCGCGCCGGACACCGCCGAGATCGCCGCCGAGGTGGAGGGGCTGGTCGCCGAGCTGCGGGCCAGCCGTTCCGGCGTGGTCTGGGTGGCCGAGATGCTGCCCAAGCCCGAGGTGATCCAGGTGCTCACGCACGCCACCGTCTTCGCCTGCCCGTCGATCTACGAGCCGATGGGCATCGTCAACCTGGAGGCGATGGCCTGCGAGACGGCAGTCGTGGCGACCGCGACCGGCGGCATTCCCGAGGTCGTGGCCGACGACGAGACGGGCCTGCTGGTGCCGATCGAGCAGGTCACCGACGGGTCGGGGACCCCGCTGGAGCCGGAGAAGTTCGTCGCCGACCTGGCGGCGGCGATCAACACGCTGCTCGCCGACCCGGCGCGTACCGCCCGGTTCGGCCTGGCCGGCCGTCGGCGTGCTGTCGAGCACTTCTCCTGGGACGCCATCGCCTGGCAGACCCTGGAGGTCTACCGCTCCGTCGGAGCGGCCTGAGAGCGCCGGGCTCAGATCGCCGTTCCCGGCGGCGACTTGAGCAACGGCGTCGCCTCGGCGGCATGGCCACCACGCCCGTTCCGTAGCGCGCTGGCCGCGATGCGGATCAGGTCGATGTTGACCCCGGCGGCACCACTGGGATCGTGCACCTTCAGCTTCACGTCGAGGCTCACCGCCGTCTCGCCCCAACCCTGTGCCTCCAGGTTGAGGTGAGCCACCTTCTGCGACGCGAGATGCGGCAGGTAGCCGAGCGGAGCCACCTCGACCGTGTCGGCCGCCGAGAGGGCGTTGAGCTTCGACTGCTTCTTGGTGTTGGGGTTCTCGACCAGGTTGCGGAAGTCCTCGGTGCCGCCCAGATTGACCTGGTAGGAGCTGACCAGTGTGAGACCCCGCTCCTTCAGCAGCCGCAGCAACGCGTTGTGCAGCACCGAGGTGCCGAACTGGCTGGCCAGGTCGTCGCCGAGCAGCGGCAGACCGGCCGCCTCGAAGCTGGCCAGCAGCTGCGGATCGCGGGCGACCGGGTCGGAGGTCGTGTTGATGAAGGCGACACCCGCCGCGTGCGCTGCCGCGGCGTACGCCCGGGCGGTCTCCGGCCGGCCACTCGGCGCGGAGTAGAGCAGCACCTCCGCGCCGACCAGCGCCGCTGCCACCCGCTGCACCTCCCTCGCGTCGACGAGACCCTTGGTGACCGGCACACCCGCTCTGGGCAGGTCGCAGTCCAGCCGAGGGAAGTTGTTGGGCGCCAGGAAGATCGCCTCGGTCAGGTCCCGACCGATCTTCTCCGCGGAGGTGGCGAAGGCCGCCACTACGTCGATGTCCCCCACCCCGAGACCGTCGATCATCGGCCGGCGGATTCCGACCAGGCTGCCGCTCTGGCGGTGGAGAGCGAGCCCCTGCACCAGTGCCGACGTGTTGTTACCAACGCCGACAACCGCGACTTTCACCCGTTCGATCATGGCCGGAGGCTACGGCACCTCTGGGTCGGTGAGCTGCCCCAGCGGGACCATCCGGACCGTTGCCGGCCGCGCGACGGTCGCTGTCTGACACCGCCGTCAACGGCGAGCCAAGTTGTCGTACAGCTGTTCTAGTGTCGCACTGTGATCGATGCGTTGGAGCAGGCGGAGGCCGCGGTGGCGGCCTGCTTCGACACGGCCGCCTGGGCCGCAGGCGAGCGCGACCTCGTCGCGGCGTTGGACGCCGCACACCGCATCGAGCAACGGCTGGCCGCGGTCAAGCTGACCCTCGTGCGCGAGCTTGATGGTCGAGGCACCGCGACCGCGCAGGGCGCGACCTCGACGGCCGTGTGGCTGCGCGACCGGTTACGCCTCGGCGTCGGTGTCGCCCGTCGTCTGGTCGAGTTGGCAGCGACGCTCGACAACGCCCCGCCCGGGGTGCGGGCCGCGCTGACCAGCGGAGCGGTCGACGTGGACCAGGTCCGGGTCATCGCCACCACGGTCGAGACCGTCCGCACCACCGCCGGCACGGAAGCCGCCGACAAGGCCGTCGGCGTCCTCGTCGACTGGGCGGCGCAGTTCGACGCCACTCTGCTTCGCAGACTCGGCACCCGCATCCTCGACCACGTCGCCCCGGACATCGCCGACGCCGCCGCCGAGGCAGCGCTTCGGGCGCAGGAGTCGCGGGCTGCCCGCGACCGGCACATCACCATCAGCGAACAGACCGACGGTCGGCTACGCCTCGCCGGCATCCTCGACACCGAAACCGCCGCCGCGTTACGCGCCGCCATCGACCCCCTCACCACACCCACCGGCCCCGACGACACCCGCACGCCAGGCCAACGCCGCCATGACGCCCTCGCCGACGTGTGCCGACTGGCCCTGCGCACCGGTGAGCTACCCGAGAACGGCGGCGACCTCGCCCAGGTCGTCGTCACCACCGGCTACGACGGGCTGACGCGGCAGTTGGGCACCGGCGCGCTCGACAGCGGCCTGCACCTCAGCTCCGACGCGGTACGTCGCCTGGCCTGCGACGCGAGCATCCTGCCGGCCGTGCTCGGCGGCGCCGGTCAACCACTCGACGTCGGCCGGCAACGACGCCTCATCAGCGGCCCCCTGCGACGTGCCCTGGTGCTGCGCGACCGAGGCTGCGCGTTCCCCGGCTGCGACCGCCCCCCGCGCTGGTGCGACGGCCACCACATCCGGCACTGGGCCGACGGTGGCGACACCAGCCTGGCCAACGCCGTCCTGCTCTGCGGCCACCACCACCGCCACGTGCACCACGGCGACTGGGTCGTCCAGCTCGGCGGCGACAGGCATCCCGAGTTCGTGCCACCCGCCTGGCTCGACCCCGACCAACTGCCCCGCCGCAACCACTACCACCGGCGCAACTAGGCAGCCGACAGAGCGTCAGCCAGGACTGTCGGCGCGCAGGCGGTCCCGGCAGAAGTCCCGGAAGGATCGTGGCGTACGACCGGTCACATCTGCGACGGTCGACGTCGTCCGGTCCTCAGCGCCGGCCGCGATCGCCGTGTCCAGGCTCGCGAGGAAGCGGGCGAAGTCCGGCGGTATACCGTTCGCGCTGTGGCGTTCGGCCAGTTCCGCCGCGTCGATCGCACGGTGCCGGACCGGCCGGCCGCCAACCTCGGTGAGGACGGCGGCGACAGCGTCGTAGGTCAGCGCCTCTGGTCCGGTGATGATGTGGTCGGTGTTGTGCGGCGTCGGGTCGGTGAGCGCCCGCACCGCCACCTCGGCGATGTCGGCAGGATCGACGAAGCCGACCCGGGCGGTGCCGGTGGCGCTGACGATCTCACCATGATCGCGGGCGCTCGCCGCATGCGGCTGCTCACCCACGAAGTTCTCCATGAACCAGGACGGCCGCAGCACCGCCCATTCCGTGAACAGCTCACCCAGCCGTGCGTGCACCAGGCCCAGCCCGTGCTCGGCGGGCGGGACGGCCGAGGAGCTGAGCAGAACCACCCGGCGGGCACCGGCGCTGCGCGCCAGCTCAAGGAAGGGCAGCATGACCGGTGCCGGGTCGACCTCGCCGACCGGGGGGATGGCGTAGATCGCGTGCACGCCACCGAGGGCGTCCGGGTGGGTGGTCGGGTCGCGCCAGTCGAAGCGGACCCCTCCGGCGGAGGGGCGTCGGCTGGCGATCCGGGTGGGGTGACCGCGCTCGGCTAGCTTGGCGGCAACGAGACGGCCGGTGGTCCCGGTGCCACCGATGACCAGGATCATGAGCGCACCAGGCCGCCACCGAGCAGTTCCTGTGCGGCGATCGGATCCCAGAAGTCGCGATAGTGCACGAGCTTCCCGTCACGGACGGTCAGGACGGCGATGTAACGCAGCTCGTACGGCCGACCCGTGGCGACGACGACACCGGAGGCGACGAACTCGACGACGACGACCTCTGGATCCCTGGTCTCGTGCACGGTTCGATCGCGGATCTCGCGGACGTCGAGCAGGGCCGGATAGTTGATCAGGTACTCGTGCAGCTCGGCGCGTCCGGCTACCCGACGCGGCTGGCCGGAAGGTGCGAACGGGAGCTCCAGCACCGCATCCTCGGCGAACAGCGCGATGAATCCGGCCATGTCCTTGGCGAGCAGCAGCTCCATGCCGCGATGGAACACCGTGGTGGGGTCGTCCGACATGATCGTCCTTTCGTCGTCCGGGACGGTCACGATAAGATTCGGACCGCCGGTCCGCTTAAACTATACGGACCGATAGTCCGTTTGGCGAGAGGGGGCCTCGGTGCGGGCCGATGCACTACGCAACAGGGAGTCGGTGCTGGCCGCCGCCGGGCGTCTCTTCGACGCCGCAGCCGACCCCGACCAGGTGTCGATGGACGACGTCGCCGCCGCCGCCGGCGTCGGCAAGGGCACCCTGTTCCGGCGCTTCGGCGACCGCATCGGGCTCATCCGCGCCCTCTACGAGGAGCGGGGACTGCGGATGCGGGATGCGCTCACGGTGTCGCCCACCCTGCCG
This sequence comes from Micromonospora sp. D93, assembly GCF_018070365.1. Classification (NCBI taxonomy): domain Bacteria; kingdom Bacillati; phylum Actinomycetota; class Actinomycetes; order Micromonosporales; family Micromonosporaceae; genus Micromonospora; species Micromonospora sp. D93. The sequence continues at coordinate 176,984 of NZ_JAGPXW010000003.1, forward strand.
GCGGCGGAGCAGGCCGCCGAACTGCTGCGGGCCATGCTGCGCTTCAAGCTCGACAACCGGGTGCTCACGCTGGCGCTCGAGAGCGCCGGGGGCGGCAGTCCGTACCGCAATGAGGCGTACGACCACTGGCACGCCCTGCTGGCCGGCCTCGTCGCGGAGGCACGCGGTCCGCAGGCGGCAGACTATCTGGCTCATGCCCTGCTCGCTGCCGTCCGCAGCGACCTGGTCGAGCACCTGCGCGACTGGCCCGAAGCACGGTGGCACGCGGGACTGAACGCACTTGTCGGCTCCGTGCTCGGGGACGACGGTCAATCCCCCGCAGGTCCAGCGCGCTGACTGACTCCCGGGGAACCAGGCGACGGCCGTCAGGCGACGCCGAGGGTGGTGGCGAGCTGGACCATGCCGGCGGGCGCGTCGGCGGACCGCCACACGACGGCTACCAGCTTGCGTACCGCCGGGCGGTCGTGCACCTCACTGTGAGCGGTGCGTTCCGCGTCGAGCAGCGTCCGGCCAGCCCGAAGCATGTCGCCGGTCAGGGCGTATGCGCGAGCCACATCGAGGAGGTACGCGGCACGGTGCTCGGGCGGCAGCCACCGCCACTCCTCGCCGGCCATCAGCCACTCGTGGCGAGCGGTGGCCGTGGTGACGTCGCCAAGGGCCGCCTCGGCCACCACCCGGGCGGCCTCGACCACCGCCCGGCCGAAACCCACGCCAGCCCTGTTGCTGTCGCCACCGAACTCTTGAGCGATCTCCGTGGCCTGGTCGAGCGCCCGGCGGGCGCGGGGTTGCTCCTTGCCGCCCGCTGCGGCGAGCGCGGCCTGGATCAGCAGCGTGCCCCGAAGCGATGAACCGATCGGAGAGTCATCGCCGGCCCGCAACGCACCGATGCGGTCCGCGGCGACGAGCGCGGCGTCCAGGGCGGGCCGCCGTCGACCACGGGACCGCAGGGCCTGACTCAGTGCCACGGTCGCGATGCCGGTCACCTGCGGGTCGTCGGTTGCCAGGGCGACTGTCATTCCACGGTCGGCGGCCAGCCAGGCCAACTCCCCCTGGTCGACCTTGACCAGCGCCAACGCGGTGAGCGCATACACCCGCACCAGCAGCGCGTCCGTCGCGCCGGGGAGGGCTACCTGCGCTTCACGCGCCGCGTCGAGCAGGCCGGGCAGGAGCGCCAGCAACGCCGGGTACCGGGCGTGCCGATAACTCTGCTCGGCATGCTCCAGCCGGGCAGCCAACTCCTCCACCAGCGGCGGCCGGTCCGCACCCGGCAGGTGGTATCGGGCCAGCGCCGTGCGGACCCCGTCGACCCCGGCGGGGACCGGAGCCGGCCGCACGGGCCGGGCCGCCAACAGGACCTCCACGTCGATGCGCAACGTCTCGGCGACCTCCCGGAGGTTGGACAACCGCTCCAACCGGCGTACCCCACGCTCGACCTTGTCCACCCAACTCTTGGACTTGCCGAGGCGGTCAGCGAACTGCTGCTGCGTCATGTTCCGCCGGACCCGCCACTGCGCGACCCGGCGACCCACCGGCAGCTCGTTCACCGCCGGCCTGTCGCGCTCACCGCAGGACCCCAACCACAAACAGCACGAGTACGACCACAGCGATCGCGATGCCGTAGGAGTACTGCCACCGGGTGAGCGGCGCCCGCACCGGCTGGCGCGGACCAGGCACCCGATCCCCGTCCGGCTGCGGAGGCCGCGCTCCGGCAATGGGGTATGCGGGCGGCAGCGGCCCATCCGGCAAACGCTCGTCCAACTGAGCCTCCTCGCAGCGCGACGAATTGATGGGTGATGGAGCTACCGAGTGCTGGGATCGGCGGCTGACCGGGGTGCAGGTCAGGGTGGGTGACACGGGGGCACCACCCACCCTGACCGCGTGGAGGTACTCCGCTGCTGACGAGAGAACCTTCAAATCCAACTTAGAGTGCAGTGAGTACAGAGTCAACACAGGATGCACAGAGTGTCATGTTCGATGGCATGCTCAGAGGGCTGACGAGAGGTGGCCCTGCCATGCCGAGACAACCCGTATACGAGCAGGTCATTGATGACGTGATCCGCTCGATCCAGTCCGGCACGCTCCAGCCCGGCGACAAGTTGCCGTCCATCGCCGAACTCGGCGAGCAGTACCGAGCCAGCGCCACGCCCATCAGGCTGGCCCTGCGGATCTTGGACGAGCGGGGCTGGATCGAGGTGCACCAGGGCAAGGGGTCGTTCGTGGCGCCGAACCCGCCCGCCTGACTCCGTTCGAGCCCCTCGCCCGGCCTAGATCCACTCGGGTTCCAGGAAACCGTCGCATCCGGGTCGCGCCGACACCGCGCTTTCATTGAACGCGTGTGGATCTTGCAGGCAAGACCGTTGCATGACGCTGGTGTGGCCGTTCGTCAACGCCCGCACCGCCCGCACCGTCTCGTCGATCATGGAGTTGTGGTGGGCGACGAAGTGCAAGTTATAGCGTCAAAACAGGCACCACAACTCCATGATCGACGAAGCTCGCCTCGATCTTGCGTTTACTGTCGCGACATAAGGCGCATTCCACGCAGTTCGGCAACCGAAACTGCAAGATCGGCGCGAGTGGGGTCATTCCCGGAGTAGTGGAGCCTGGGCGTCGGGAGGCCAGCGACGCAGTTGCATGAGCGATTTCCCCGACCGCGTCGATCTTGCAGTTTCTGTCGTCCAAATGCACGGAATGCGCTTTATGTCGCGACAGTAAACGCAAGATCGCGGGAAGGACCAGCGACGATCTCGTTGCGGTCAGTCTTCTGGCGTGGTCAGCGTCAGGGTCGGGAAGTACGTGCGGTATCGCGTCCCGTCACGGGTCAGCAGGTTGTACCGGCACACGGCCGCATGCGCGCCGATGTAGAAGTCGGCCAGTGGTGACCGCTTCGCGCCGCCCAGCCTCCGATATCGCGCGTACGCCTTGCCGGCGAGGAAGCCCGCCAGGTAAGGCAGCTCCTCGCGAAGGAAATCCCCCGCCGGCAACGCCTCGTCCAGCTCTTCGATGCGGTCGAAGCGGACCGACACCTCGGCGTACACGATGGGGTTGATCACCAGATTGCCCGCGTCGCGGGCCTCGGCGAGGGCGGTCCCGGACCACTCCGCCCACTTGGGGTCATCGGTGAGGATGTCCAGCAGCACGTTGGTGTCGACCAGGGTCGTCGTCGCGTCCGGTGATCGGACAGGCACTGCGCGGAGCCGGTCACTCGCCACGCAGCATCTCCATCAGCTCTTCGGTGGACATGTGCTCGGTCTCCTTGGCGCTGCCCCGGCCCCGCATATGGCCGACGAGGCGTTGACCCCGGGTCTCGGCGCCGTGGGCCCGGACGATGCGGAGGGCCCCGCCCTCCTCCACCACGTCGACCTCGTCGCCCTCGTGCAGGTTGTATCGAGCCCGCAGCGCCGCCGGGATCGTCACCTGGCCCTTGCTGTTCAACCGCATGCTCTGAACCTCCGTCACGTAATACCAACGATACGTGTCACACCTCGACACGCGGTCTGAGCGATGTCACCACGCGGGACCAGCGGGTGGGATGGACCAGCGTGCTTGGCCGCGCGCGAACGGATCTCGCGCAGTAGGTTGGCGGGGTGACTGGACGGTTCCCGATCGAAGACGTCTCCCCCGTCGTCTCGTGCGGGCGATACCCGGCCAAGGCGGTGGTCGACGAGCCGGTTCCGGTGTCGGCGCGCGCCTACCGGGAGGGGCACGACGCGCTGGGCTGCAACGTGGTGTGGGCTGGTCCGGACGGCACGAGCCGGCCGTTCACCCGGATGCGCCCCGGCGAGCCCGGCCAGGACCGCTGGCACGCCACCATCGCACCGGACGCCGTCGGCTCGTGGACCTTCTCCGTGGAGGCGTTCCAGGACCCGTACCTGACCTGGCAGAACGCGGTGACGAAGAAGATCGCCGCCGGGCAGGGGCCGGAGGACCTGGCCAACGACCTGGCCGAGGGCGCGCGGGTGCTCGCCGCCGCCCGGGGCCTCGTCCCGGCCGCCGATCGCCCCCGGGTCGCCGACGCGCTCACCGCGCTTGTCGACACCGACCTGTCGCTGGCACAGCGGGTCGACAGGGCGCTGGCCCTGGCCGACCTGCTCTGGGAGCACCCGGTACGAGAGCTGGTCACCGTCGGCGACACGTACTCGATCTGGGTTGACCGCAAGCGGGCGCTCTACTCGGCCTGGTACGAGTTCTTCCCCCGCTCCGAAGGGGCGGCGGGCGGCCGGTCCGGCACCTTCGCGACCGCCACCGAGCGGCTGCCGGGTGTGGCCGCGATGGGCTTCGACGTGCTCTACCTGCCGCCGATCCATCCGATCGGCCGGGTCAACCGCAAGGGCCGCAACAACGCGCTCACCGCCGGGCCGACCGACGTCGGCTCGCCGTGGGCGATCGGCGCCGCCGAGGGCGGCCACGACACGATCCACCCCGATCTGGGTACGCAGGCGGACTTCCGGGCGTTCGTCCAGGCGGCGGGGGCACAGGGCCTGGAGGTGGCGATGGACCTGGCGTTGCAGTGCGCGCCGGACCACCCGTGGGTCACCGAGCACCCGGAGTGGTTCACCACCCGCGCCGACGGCAGCATCGCGTACGCGGAGAACCCGCCGAAGAAGTACCAGGACATCTACCCGGTCAACTTCGACAACGACCCGGAGGGCATCCGGGCCGAGGTGCTGCGGGTGGTGCTGCACTGGGTCGGCGAGGGCATCCGGATCTTCCGGGTGGACAACCCGCACACCAAGCCGTTCGACTTCTGGCACCGGCTGATCGCCGAGGTGAAGGCCGTCGACCCGGACGTGCTGTTCCTGGCCGAGGCGTTCACCAGGCCGGCCATCATGCGCGGCCTCGGCAAGATCGGCTTCACGCAGTCGTACACCTATTTCACCTGGCGCACGACGGCCGCCGAGATGCGGGCGTACTGCGAGGAGCTGATCGAGGCGGCCGACTACATGCGGCCGAACTTCTGGCCGAACACCCCGGACATCCTGCACGAGTCGTTGCAGCACGGCGGCCCGCCGATGTTCAAGATCCGGGCGGTGCTGGCCGCGCTGCTCTCCCCCTCCTGGGGCCTGTACGCGGGTTACGAGCTGTTCGAGCACGTGGCCCGGCCGGGAGCGGAGGAGTACCTGGACAACGAGAAGTACGAGCTGCGCCCCCGGGACTGGGCCGGCGCCGAGGCGCAGGGTCGCTCGTTGGCGCCGTTCCTGAGCATCCTCAACCGGGTACGTCGCGACAACCCGGCCCTGCACCAGCTCCGCAACCTGCGCTTCCACGAGATCGACAACCCGGCGCTGCTCTGCTGGTCCAAGCACGACCCGGAGACCGGCAACACGGTCATCGTGATCTGCTCGTTCGACCCGCGCATCGTGCAGTGGGGCAACACCACCCTGGACATGCCGGCGCTCGGCTTCGACTGGCACGAACGGTTCACCGTGCACGACGAGCTGACCGGCACCAGCTACGACTGGGGTCAGCGCAACGCGGTCCGGCTCGATCCGTACCTGCAACCCGCGCACGTGTTGACAGTGCGTCGTCCGACCCCACCGAGCGTGCCGCAGCCGGCGGGCGCCGAGCCGGCGGACCTCACCGTCGCCGACGTGCCGGACGACCTCTCCGGTGGCACCGCACCGACAGCACCCGCACGGACAGCACCCGCACGGACAGCACCCGTACCGACTCCGCCCCGCCGGTCGGGCCCGGTTCCGACCCCGCCGCGCCGAGCGGCCACCCGCCCGTCCGCCCCCGCACCGACCGACGCCGCCCCGAAGGACGACCGATGGACCAGCTGATCTCCGGTGCGACGCACGACCCGCACGCGCTGCTCGGCGCGCACCCCGCCGACTCCTCGACGACGATCCGCACGATGCGCCGGGGCGCCGGCGACGTGGTGCTGCTCGTCGGCGACGAGCGGCACCCGATGAAGCGGGTGCACGACGTGGGCGTCTTCGAGGCGCAGGTCGACGGCACAGTGCTCGACTACCGGGTGGAGGTCGACGGCACCGCCCACGACGACCCGTACCGCTACCCGCCCACAGTCGGTGAGCTGGACCTGCACCTGATCCGCGAGGGCCGGCACGAGCGACTGTGGGAGGCGCTCGGCGCCCGGGTCTTCGACGAGGGCGTCGCGTTCAGCGTCTGGGCGCCGAACGCCCGCGGGGTCCGGGTGGTCGGCGACTTCACCGGCTGGTCACCCGACGACGGCTGGCCGATGCGGTCGCTCGGCTCCAGCGGCGTGTGGGAGCTGTTCGTCCCCAACGCCCGGGTCGGGGCCCGCTACAAGTACCGGGTGCTGGGCGCCGACGGGCAGTGGCGGGACAAGGCCGACCCCCTGGCCGCGTACGCCGAGGTGCCGCCGGCCACCGCCTCGGTGGTGCACCACTCGACGTACCTGTGGGACGACGCGGACTGGCTGGCCCGGCGGGCCGAACGGCAGCCGCACCAGGAGCCGATGAGCGTCTACGAGGTGCACCTCGGTTCGTGGCGGCCCGGTCTGGACTACCGCGAGCTGGCCGAGCAGCTCACCGCGTACGTCACCGAGTTGGGCTTCACGCACGTGGAGTTCCTGCCGGTGATGGAGCACCCCTTCGGCGGTTCCTGGGGCTACCAGGTGACCGGCTACTACGCGCCGACCTCCCGGTTCGGCGACCCGGACGATTTCCGCCACCTCGTCGACCGGCTGCACGCCGCCGGCATCGGCGTACTCCTGGACTGGGTGCCCGCGCACTTCCCGAAGGACGAGTGGGCCCTGGCCCGCTTCGACGGCACCCCGCTCTACGAGCACCCCGACCCGCGACGCGGCGAGCACCCCGACTGGGGCACGTACGTCTTCGACTTCGGCCGCAACGAGGTCCGCAACTTCCTGGTCGCCAACGCGCTCTACTGGTGCGACCAGTTCCACGTCGACGGGCTGCGGGTCGACGCGGTCGCGTCGATGCTCTACCTGGACTACTCCCGCAACCACGGCGAGTGGGCCCCGAACAAGTACGGCGGTCGGGAGAACCTGGAGGCCATCGCGTTCATGCAGGAGGTGAACGCGACCGTCTACAAGCACCACGCCGGCGTCGTCATGATCGCCGAGGAGTCCACCGCCTGGCCGGGTGTCACCCGCCCCACCGCCGACGGAGGGCTGGGCTTCGGCTTCAAGTGGAACATGGGCTGGATGCACGACACCCTGCTCTACACCTCGAAGGACCCGATCTACCGCCAGCACCACCACCACCAGCTCACCTTCTCCCTGGCATACGCCTGGAGCGAGAACTACGTGCTGCCGATCAGCCACGACGAGGTCGTGCACGGCAAGGGCTCACTGGCCGGCAAGATGCCCGGCGACACCTGGCAGCGGCTGGCCAACGTGCGGGCGCTGCTGGCGTACATGTGGGCGCACCCCGGCAAGCAGCTGCTCTTCATGGGCTCCGAACTGGCCGACGACCGGGAGTGGAGCGAGGAGCGCGGCCTCGACTGGTACCTGCTGCACGACCCGGCCCGCGCCGGCGTGCAACGGCTCGTCGGCGATCTCAACCGGGTCTACCGGGACACCCCGGCGCTCTGGGCACAGGACACCGAACCGGCCGGGTTCCGCTGGATCGCGGGCGACGACGTCGCCAACAACACAGTGTCGTTCGTCCGGATCGCCCCGGACGGCTCGACGCTGGTGTGCGTGGCGAACTTCTCCGCCCAGCCGCTGCACGACTACCGGATCGGGTTGCCGGCCGGCGGGACGTGGCAGGAGGTGCTCAACACCGACGCGCACCACTACGGCGGGTCCGGGGTGGGCAACCTCGGCGAGGTATGCGCCGAGGACGTGCCCTGGCATGGAATGGTCGCCTCCGCGGCCCTCCAGGTCCCCCCGCTCGGCGCCGTCTGGCTCCGCCAGAACTGACCCATGCCGCCACCGGCGCCGGCGTTCCCAGGAGGCGATCGGCTCCTGGGGCCCGAGTCACTTCTCGGGGACTCTAAGACTCCATGGAAGGCTCACCAGATCCACCAGGAGCATGCGGCTGAACCGAATCTGGCGCTCGCGGATGCCTCTGCCCAGCGGGTTGGCCGAAAGATAGGCGGCTTGGATGCCCAGCGTCACGATCACCGTCAGCGCGGAGACGACGAAGACCGCAGCGAGCGGGGCGACGATGCCCACCGAAACGCCATGGCTGATCAGGTGATAAGCCTGTAGGACCTGAGTCGACGCGATCGTGGCGAGTGACAAGAACATCGCCCGCCAGGACAGCACGTGCAAGCGGTACGACCTGCGCCTACGGATGTCGTCTCTCTGGTCGCAGAACACGAATGGCTCCTCAAAGGACTCGAACCGACGAGGGTATGAGCAACGCGAGAACGGACCAGCCACCCACCAACCGCAGGACGTGACGTCGCCAGGGAACTTCGCCCCTTGAGTCGTCCTTGCCGACTGTCAGGGCAACGCTCTTCCTATAGCTGTCGATCTTACTGGCCGCTCGTCGGGCGGCCTGGTAGCCCATCAGTCCGCCGACGACGGAGGGTTGGAACGCGTAGCAGTGGACATCGTCCGCGCCCTTGACCCTGACGACGAGCCCACGCTCCGCGACCACCTCCTGGACGCGGCTCCACGGTATCGCGGTCGACAGTCCCGGGTTGACCACCAGAAGGGCGGCCGGAGTCACCTTCACGTAGGAGAACATGGCGGCGAGCGTGACGAGGTGACAGAGGCCGACGAAGAACGCGGCGACCAGCAACAACTGATCCCACCCGTTGGCCGGGTTCCTGCTGAACATCACCATCATGAAGCCGAACACGGCCCACAGCATCAAGCCGCCGAACCACACGCCCCAGTTCCTCATCGGCATCGACATCGGGTGACCTCCGCTGAGGATCTTGGGCAGCTTACGGTTCCGGATCGGAGGGTCCCTGGGCTCACTTCCCTCGTCGATACGCGGAGCGACGGCCTCTGCCACGGCGGTTGACCCAGGCGTAGTACCTCGGGACACCCAATACCGTCCGAAGTAGATAGAACCCCATGAGCATGAGCATGAGGAGAACCAGGCCGGTCCGCACGATTCCCAGCGGTGCCAGAGCGAGAGCCCAGATCCGCCACGCCGGGCGCGGTGCACGCCGAGAACGTGCCGTGGCATGGAATGGTGGCGTCAGCGGCCCTCCAGGTCCCCCCACTAGGCGCGGTCTGGCTCCGCCGAGACTAGAGGCGGTCACCTCGACTGGCGGTCCTGGTTGCGCCGCCAGTTCTTCAGGTGCTCGTTCAGCTCGGCCGCGGACGGCCGTACCTCCAGATCGGCGTCCGGCCGGGCAGGCGAGAAAGACTTTTGAGCTGTCGCATGTCGAATTGTCAGTCGGCTGTTCCGTGCCAGGGGTCGATGATGGCGATGCCGGTGTCAGTGAAGTCCTTGCCGTTGCGGGTGGCGAGGGTGGCCGCCTGGGAGCGGCAGATGGCGGCGATCTGTGCATCGAAGCCGTCGATCGGACTGCCGAGGCTCTCCCGGCCGGCCACGATGTCGGCGTACGCGTTGGCCGCCGCAAGGTCAAAGGGAAGAACCTGGCGGGGAAAGGCGGCGAAGATCTCATCGGCGGCCTGCCGTAGGGACTCTCGACGGCGACCGTCGGGCAGGCGGGCGATGCCGTAGCGGATCTCGGCGACGGTGACAGTGGTGGTGTAGAGAGCATCTCCAGAACGTCTTTGTAGCCACCCGACGACGACGGACGCCGGCTCGGAGCGCATGAGTTCGGAGACCACGTTGGTGTCGAGGACGATCATCCCGGCAGGTCAGCCGCGCGAGGTGGGGTGGCTCGGGCAGGGAGGTCCAGATCAAGGCCACCGAGCCCGCTGAACCGCTCGGTGAGCGCGCTGAAGAGGTCGGCCCTAGGTGCCTCGCCGGTAACGGCCGAGGTCAGAATGGCACGGATCTCGGCCTCCATCGACCGGCCGTGTCGGGCGGCACGGATCCGAAGTTTCTCCTTCACCGTATCGTCCAGGTCTCGGATACTGAGGGCTGCCATTGCTGATCTCCTCCCGATGAGCCGCTAGCGTGATAGCAATGCTAGCGCGTCGGCGGCGTCAGACCAGGCCCGCGTCGCGGAGCAGTTGCCACAGGCCGGCGCCGTCCGGGGCGGACAGCCACTTCTGCCCCACCGGCCCCGACGACGGGCGGCCGGCCGGGGCGGGCAGGGTGCCGGCCAGCACCGACTGGGTCGGGGAGAGCCGGCGGATCGCCACGCCGGCGACGTTCTCCGGGTGGGCGGCGGCGAACTCCCGGTAGATCTCCTGGTCGTGCTGGCCGTCGTCGCCGACGAGCAGCCAGCGCACGTCGGGGAACTCCCGGGCCAGCCGCGCGAGGGTGACCCGCTTGTGTTCCATGCCGCTGCGGAACCACCGGTCGGCGGTCGGGCCCCAGTCGGTGAGCAGCAGCGGCCCGGCCGGGTAGAGGTGCCTGGACAGGAAGCGGGTGAGCGTGGGCGCCACGTTCCACGCCCCGGTGGAGAGGTAGAAGACCGGCGCGCCGGGGTGAGCGGTGACCAGCCGCTCGTAGAGCACCGCCATGCCGGGCACGGCCGCGCGGGCGTGCTCGTCGAGCACGAACGTGTTCCACGCGGCGAGCAGCGGTCGGGGCAGCGCGGTGACCATCACCGTGTCGTCGATGTCGGAGATGATGCCGAACTTGACCTCCGGGTCGAGGATGCGCACCGGGGCGTCGACCGGCTCGGCGTCCGGCACGCTGAGCCGGACCGTGCCCCAACCGGGCGGCAGGTCCGCCTCGACCAGGGTGTCCACGAAGCCGCTGCGGTCGGCCTGCGTCTCGTGCCGCACCCCGCCGGCCTCGATGGTCACTGTGACGTGCTTGTTGGGCAGCGTGGTGAAGCTGCGCCAGCCGCGGACCTTGTCCAGCCGACCCCGCTGGCGGGTGTCCGGACGGCCCAGCAACACCCGACACATCACCCGCACCCACCCCGGCGCGCCGTAGCCGGTGTACGCGACGATGTTGACCCGCCAGCCGGTGCGCCGCAGTCGACGCTGGACGAGCTGGTGCACGGCGTCCTCGATCCGCGCAGCCCGGTGCAGGTTCGTGACGGCCAGTTGGCCGGCGGGAGTGGGTGGCACGGCGCCAACCCTGCCACACGTCGAGAGCCACGGCCACGCGAGCCAACTCGGGCTGCGCCGATCCACCTCGGCGGCCCCGCCGAACGTGAAACACTCCGGTCGGGACGACGACGGGGGCGTTGGTCGTGTCGCATCCAGAGCAGCACCGCGGGCGACGGCGTCCGCGACTCGACCGGCCGGCGCTCGTCGCGCTGCTGTTCGGGCTCGCCGGTGTCGTCTACCGGCTGGTCCTGACGCTCTTCACGGTGCCGGTGTCGAACAGCGACGAGGCGACCTTCGGTCTCGCCGCGCTGCACATCGCGCGGGGTCGGGAACACCCGGTCTTCCTCTACGGCCAGCATTACATGGGGATGTTGGAGTCGTACCTGGCCGCTCCCCTGGTGGCGGTGGCCGGGCCGAGCTGGCCGGTGCTGCGGCTGCCGATGCTCGCCCTGTACGCGGTCTTCCTCTACCTGATCCACCGGTTGACCCGCCGGCTCTGCACCCCGTGGTTCGCCGCCTTCGTGGTGGGTCTGCTCGCGCTCGGGCCGGAGCGGGTGGTGCGCGACCAGCTCACCGTCGTCGGTGGGCGGCCGGAGGTGAAGCCGGCGGTGCTGCTGATGCTGCTGATCACCGTGGGGTTGGCGGCCGGCACGGTCCACCGCCGACGGCTCGCGGTCGGCCTGTTCGGGCTGCTCGTCGGGCTGGCCGTCTGGTCGGACTGGCTGATCCTGCCGTACCTCGCGGTGGCCGGGCTGGCCCTGGTGTGGGCGGTGCGGCGGGAGGTGCTCGGCTGGTCCGGCCTGCTGCTGGTGGCGGGGGTGGTCGTCGGCGTGGCCCCGATGATCGTCGACAACCTGCGGGCCGGGCCCGGTGACGACTCGCTGACGGTGTTCCGGGAGGTCAGCACCAAGGCCGGGCCGCAGCCGCAGTGGTCCGACCGGATCCGGGGCGGCCTGCTGGAGGGGGTGCCGCTGGCGCACGGGCTCTGCCCGGTGGACGGCTGCGGACGCTGGCAACAGTGGTTCGGCGTGCTGTACCCGGTGCTGCTGGTGGCCGGCGCGGCACTCGCGGTGCTCGCGTACCGCCGAGCGGCCGGGGCGCCGCGCGGGGAGCGGGTCGGGCCGGTCGTGCAGCTCGCGCTGATCGTCGGCGCCGCGTTGACACTGCTGTCGTACGTGCGCAGCCCGCTCGCCGCCACCAGCCCGCTCGACAACGCCCGCTACCTGTCGGTGCTGCAACTGTCGCTGCCGGCGGTGCTCTGGCCGCTCTGGGTGGCGGCGCTGACCGCCTGGCGGGGCACCAGCAGCGTGCTGGGGCGATTCACCGGCGCGCTGTCCGCCGCCGTACTGGCCGCGCTGACAGTGACCACGCTCGTGGTCACCGTGCTCTTCGCGGCCACCGGCACCGCCGCGTCGCGGACCGAGGAGCGCCAGGCCCGGGAGTTGGCCGCCGCGCTGCGCGCCGACGGACCCCACGAGGTGTACGGGGACTACTGGACCTGCAACCGGTTGATCTTCAACACGGACGAGTCGGTGATCTGCGGGGTGCTCGACGGGGACCTGTCGCCGGGGCAGAACCGCTACCGCCCGTACTGGCGGCAGGTGGGACGGGCCGAGCGGCCCGGCTACGTGGTGGCTGTCGACTCGCCGATGGACCGGCGGTTGCGCCGGTTGCTCGCCGACCGGGCCGACGCCTCGCCGGTGCGGGAGGTCGGCGGCTATCGCGTGTACCACCCCGACACCCCGGTACGGCCCTGGCGGTAGGGGCTGGTCGTACGCTGGCCGGGCCGGCGCGTGGGGCGCCGCCGTTTCGCCCGTCGAGGAGACCCATGCTCATCCTGCTGCCGCCCTCGGAGGGGAAGGCCGACGCCGGCACGGGACGGCGCTGGACGCCGGACCGGCTCTCGCTACCGGCGCTGAACCCGGCCCGCGAGCGGGTGCTGGACGCCCTGGTGGCGCTGAGCGCCGGGCCGGACGAGGAGGCCGCGCGGGCGGCGCTCGGCCTCAGTGCGGGCCAGCGGGGCGAGCTGCGGCGCAACGCCCGGCTGCGGGAGGCCGCCACCGCGCCGGCCGAGCGGCTCTACACCGGGGTGCTCTACGAGGCGCTGGACCTGGCCACCCTGCCGGCCGCGGCGCAACGGGCGGCCCGCCGGTCGATCCTGATCAGCTCCGGGCTGTGGGGCGTGGTCCGGCTCGCCGACCGGATCCCGCCGTACCGCTGCCCGATCGGCGCTCGCCTGCCCGACGTCGGGGCGCTGTCGACGTACTGGCGCGGAGTGCTGACGCCGACGGTGGACGAGGCCGCCGGGCGGGGCCCGGTGCTCGACCTGCGCTCCGGCGCGTACGCCGCCACCTGGGCGCCGCGCGGTGAGCTGGCCGAACGGACGGTCACCGTACGGGTACTGCACGAGCGGGAGGTCGACGGCGTGCCGGTCCGCTCGGTGGTCAGCCACTTCAACAAGGCGACAAAGGGGCGGCTGGTCCGGGACCTGCTCGTCGCCGGCGCCCGGCCGCGCACCGCCGCGGAACTGGTGGGCACCCTGCGGGAGTTGAAGCACACAGTGCTGGAGCAGGCCACCGCCGCGGGCCGGGTGCGGCAGGTGGATCTGGTGGTCAGCGACCTGTAGCGGCACCTCAGCCGCAAGATTTGCTCAAGGCTGGGCCGGACCGGTTCCATAACGGCGTGGCAGGGGCCACGGTAGGGCAACCCAGACTCCGACAAGGGAGCCTCCGTTGACCCGCGAACCCGCCCTGCTCGACCGGCCCCACTCCCCGACACCCCCATCCCCGCTGGGCTGGTTGACACTGGGCGACGCGTTCGAGGCCGCCTGCCTGCTGCGGTGCACACCGCCGCCGACCGCCGCCCGGCCGAGCGCGGTCCGTGCCGAGCACACCCCGGGGGTGGAGTTCAACAGGGAGGACGCCGCGCAACGGATGCGGCAACTGCTCAACCGGCTGGACATCCCGGTCACCCACGAGGTGGCCGTCGGTGGCCTGCGCCGCCGCTACGAGCTGCACCGGCTGTGGGTGCCCCGCGAGCACCAGGGCGCGTACACCCGGATGTTGGACGCGGGTTGGTGGCAGGGGCGGCGCGAGCTGCTCGGCGGGCCGTTGCCCGGCGCCTCGCCGGCCCGCCGGCGGTTGGTGACCCGGCTGGCGGAGGCGGCCTGGCGCTCCGCGTTGCTGGCCGCCGGGCGGCACGTCCGCCGGCACATCCTCGGTGTCCGGCTGACCGACCGGGAGTTGGCCGCGGTGCTGATCCGGGGCGCGGCCGTGCTCGACGTGCCGGCCCGGCTCCGCCCCGGCACGGGCTGCTTCCTGGTCAGCGTGGCCGACGGCCCGGACCGGCAGCGGATCCTGCGCAGCGCGGCGTTGGAGCCGGCGCGCGGGGTGAGCCCGGCCTCGGCGCGGGGCGCGGTCGTGGCGCCGGCGGGTCGCCGGGCCTGCTGATCGGGTTCCGATCGTCCGGGACGTCGCCGACCCGGGCTTGCGCGCACCGGTCCGACGGCGCACAGTGCACCGCGTGAGTCGTACCCCGTCCAGCCGCGCCGGCCTGGCCGCCCTGTCGACGGTGCTGCTGATCGCGAACCTGGCCGTCGCCGGCTGCCGGGACACCCCGACCGAGCCGACGTCGATCCGGATCGCCACCGGCAGCCCCACCGCTGTCTACTACGCGTTCGGGCAGTCCCTGGCGGCCATCCTCAACCGGGAACTCCCCGACGTACGGGCCAGCGTGGTGATCACCGCCGCCTCGGCGGAGAACGTCCAGCTCGTCGGCTCCGGAGGGGCCGAGCTGGGCTTCACCCAGGCCGACGTGCTGCCCACCAGCACGGTGGGGAGCCCCACTGTCGACGCCGTCGCCCGGGTGTACGACGACCAACTGCACCTGGTCACCACGAGCGGTGGCCCGGTCCGCACGGTCGCCGACCTGCGCGGCCGGCGAGTCTCCGTCGGCGCGCCCGGCTCGGGCACCGAGATCACCGCGACCCGACTGCTGGAGGTGGCCCGCCTCGGTGGTGACGAGGTGCGCCGCGAACGGCTCGGTCTGGACGACTCGGTGATGGCGTTGCGCTCCGGGCGGATCGACGCGTTCTTCTTCTCCGGCGGGTTGCCGGTCCGGGGCATCGAGGAGTTGGCCGAGGCCAGCGCCATCCGGATCGTGGACCTCAGCGAGTGGACCGAGCCGCTGCGCTCGCGCTACGGCCAGGTCTACGTCTCCCGGGACATCCCCCGCTCGGTGTACGGGGTGGACGCGGTGACCACTGTGGCCGACCCGAACTATCTGATCGTCCGGGCCGACCTGCCGGAGCCGTTGGTCCGTGAGGTGACCCGGCTGCTGATGGAACGCCGCGCCGAACTGGCCGCCGCCCATCCGGCGGCGGGACGGATGAGCCCGCGCTCGGCGATCGTCACCGCGCCGCTGTCGCTGCACCCGGGCGCCGCCGCCTGGTACCGGGCCACCAAACCGTGACGGCCTGGCCTCAGAGCGCCGGGCTGGGTCGCAGGTCGGCGGCCGGTTCCTCCTCCGCCGGCTCCACCGGCAGGGCCGGCGTCGGGAACCACAGGGCGGCGACCAGCCCCCGCGACTCCCCCGGACGCATTGTCAACCGCCCGTCCGACGCGTCGACGAGCACGGCGGCGATGGTCAGGCCGAGCCCCGCGCCGTCCACGTTCTGCGCGTCCGGGGCACGCCAGAACCGCTCGGTCGCCTGGCCGAGCTGACTCTCGGTCATGCCGGGACCGGAGTCGCGAACCTCCAGCGCCACCCCGCCGTCGCGGCGGGCCACTGTCACCGTCACCGCCCCGCCCGCCCCGCTGAACTTCACCGCGTTGTCGATGAGCGCGTCCAGCGCCTGGTCGACGGCGGTCGGCACGGTCTGGGCGTACGCCGGGGCGTCGGTGGTGGCCAGCCGCAACGCGACCGACCGGTGCCGGGCCAGCGGCGCCCACGCGGCCACCCGGGAGGCGGCCACCGCGACAGCGTCCACTGTGACGCGCTCGTTCTCCTCCCGTTCGGCCCGGGCGAGGGTCAGCAGGGCGTCGAGCACCAGCGCGAGCCGGTCGGTCTCCTCCAGGGCCAGCCGATGCTCGGACCGACCGTCCGGGTCGGTGAGGCTGGGCCCCAACTCCTCCACCCGCAGCCGCAGCGCGGTGAGCGGGTTGCGCAGTTGGTGGCTGGCGTGCGCGACGAAGGCGCGCTGCCGGTCCATCACGTCGGACACCACGTCGGCCATGTGGTTGAAGCTGGCCGCGAGGCGGCGCAGCTCGGGCGGTCCCAGCCGGTGCTGCACCCGGGCGCCCCGGTCGCCCTCGGCGATCTCGTGGGTGACCGCGTCCAGTTCGGTGACCGGGCGCAGCACCCAACCGGCCAGCCCGAACGCGGTGAGCACACAGGCCAGCACGGCGAGCAGGCCGGCCAGGGCGAGCAGCAGCCACCACGCGACGACAGCTCGGCGAATCGGGCCGGCCGGGGTCACGATCACCACCGCGCCGAGCACCTCACCTCCGTCGTTGATCGGCACCGCCACCACCACCGGGTCGGTCGTCCAGGGCCAGACCGACTCGGGGGCGCTGGTCTGCTGCCCGGACAGCGCGACGTCCAGCACCGTCGCGGTCCCCGGGCTGGGCTGCCATCTCGGCGACGAGACCGGGATCTTCCGGTCCCGGTCGACGATCGCGGCGCCGATCGCGTACAGGTTGTCGTAGCTGGTCAGCTCCGACTCGATCGGGCCGGGCCCGCCGTCACGCAACGCCGGCCCGGCCAGCGAGGCGAACCGGGTGGCGTCGGCGAGCCGGTCGGCGCGGACCCGTTCGGTCTCGCGGCTGGCCATGGTGGCGGCCAGCGGGGTTTCCAACGCGATGAGGACGAGGACCATCAGCAGCAGATAGCTGATCACCAGGCGACGGCGCACGTCAGCTCCTCACGCGTCGCGCAGCCGGTAGCCGACGCCGCGCACGGTCTCCACCAGCCGGGCGTCGCCGAGCTTGCCGCGCAGCGACCCGACGTGCACCTCGACGGTGTGCCGGTCGGCCCAGGTGGTGCCCCAGGCGTCGAGCAGGATCCGGTCCCTGGGCACCGCCACCCCGGGCTGGCGGGCCAGCGAGAGGAGCACGTCGAACTCCTTGCGGGTCAACGCGACGGCCCGGCCGTCGACGGTCACCGTCCGCGCGGCCACGTCGATGCGGACCGACCCGGCCTCGATGAGGTGCCGCTCCGGCGCGGCGTTCGCGGCGCGGCGCAGCACCGCCTCGATCCGGGCCTGCAACTCCACCATCGAGAACGGCTTGACCACGTAGTCGTCCGCGCCGAGGCGCAGACCCAGCACCCGGTCGCGTTCCTCACCCCGGGCGGTCACCGCGATGATGCCGAGCTGACTGCTGCGCCGACGCAGCTCCCGGCACAGGTCGGTGCCGTCCCCGTCGGGCAGCGTCAGGTCGAGCAGCACCAGGTCGCACGGGGCGGCGGAGAGCGCGGCGGCGACGGTGGCCGCGTGCTCGACCTCGTACCCCCGGCGGGTCAGGGCGGAGGACAGCGCGGCGGCCACCCGGCGGTCGTCCTCCACCAGCAGGATCCGCACCCGTGCCCCCGTCCGTCGCAGCGCTGTTCTGCGAATGGTGGCAGAAGCGCGCGCGGACCGGGAGGCCACCCGCCCGCGCTGGGCGGGCTACCTGCCGCTACAGACCGAAGACGTCTTCGGCGGTGGCGTCCCGGACGCCGTCGGTGAACCCGCGGAAGCCCGGGTCCTCGTGGCTGGCCGGCACGCTTGTGACGTTGACCCCGCCGGCCTGGGTGACCGCGTCGACCAGGGGCGGGAAGTCGATCTCGGCGTCCTGGAAGGCGTCGTCGTCCGCCTCGGCCAGGTTGATCACGTGCTGTACGTCGTCGGACGGAGTGTCCGGGTCCTCGGCCCACTCGCCGCCGGCCCGGTAACACTCGTCGTACAGCGCGCGCTGGCTGTCGGTCCAGTCATCGTCGTAGCTCTGCATCGCCCATCCCTCCGCGGCCCTTGACCTGAGCATGCCCGGCGGGAGGCGACGGGCGCGGCGGTACCGGCGAAAACCGGGCGAGCGCGCCCCCGGCGGCCCCGTACGCTGCTGTGATGATCTACAAACTGCTGTCGAACGCGGAATGGGACGACGCCCTCGCCGCCGGCGCCTTCGCCGGCTCCGCCGTGGACCGGCAGGACGGGTTCATCCACCTCTCCGGGGGCGACCAGGTGGTGGAGACGGCGCGGCGGCACTTCACCGGGGCCACCGGGTTGACAGTGCTCAGCGTCGAGGAGGAGCGACTGGGTGACGCGCTGCGGTGGGAGCCGTCGCGCGGCGGGCAACTCTTCCCCCACGTGTACGGCCCGCTGCCGGTCGCGGCGGTGGTCGAGGCGCGGGCGTTGCCGGCGGACCTTCCGGCCGCCGACGCGGTAGCCGCCCTGTTGGGCTGAGCAGGTAGCCGCCTGACACGGACGCGCCCGGCCCGACAGTGTCGGGCCGGGCGCGATGCCGTGGAGACGGAGCTCAGTGGCAGAGCCTGTCGATCTCCTGCTGGAACCGGTCCATCGGGTTCGCCTCGGCGGGGCCGAGCAGGTAGGTCTTCAGGTCCCGGCGGGCCTCGGTCATCGGGTCGTCACCGGCCCGGGTGACCGTCACGATCTTCTCCAGCTCGCCGCAGTCCTTGGAGAGCAGGTAGGCGGCCCGAGCCGTCGGGTACTCGCGGCGGAACTCGTCCTCGGACAGGCCGGCCGGGTTGGCAACCACGTACGGCCGCTGGCTCTGCACGAAGTCGGACACCACACTGGACACGTCGCTGATCAGCAGGTCGGTCTGGTTGAAGCAGTCGAACAGCGCCGGCGTGCGGCCGGTGACCACCAGGTGCGCGGTGCCGTCCAGCGAGGACGCGTCCGGGTTGCCGCCGGCGGCGCGGATCGCCGTCAGGATCCGCTCGTGCACGGCCTTCGCCGCCTTGGACCGCGACCCGGTGAGCGGGTGCGGCTTGTAGATCAGGCGGACCCGGGGATTCGTGGCGAGCAGCCCCTTGACGATCCGCTCACCCATCAGCACCAGCGAGGTGTGGTACGGGTCGTCGTCGAGCCAGCCCTCCCAGGTGGGCGCGTAGAGCACTGTGAACGGCCGGTCCACCGACTCGGCGCCGAAGGTGTGCACCCCGGCGAGCTGCGGCCGACCGATCTCGACGATGTCCGAGTCGAGCACACCAACGCCGGCCCGCGCGTAGCGCTCCCGACCGGCCAGACCGGCGACCCAGACCTCGTCGTACACCTTGCTGTAGGGGTTGACGCTGGCCTGCTTGTCGCTGTCGCCGTGCCCGACGAAGACGTGCTTCGTACCCGGCTCGCGGAGCATGTGGATGTTCGCGCCGACGTTGGCGGCGTAGAGCGCCGCGCGGAGGCCGCCGAGGTCGAGGTTCATGAAGTCGACCCCGGCCGGTACGCAGATCACCGGCAGCCGGGTGTCGGCCAGCTCCATGAACGCCTCCCGGCTGCGCATCAGCACCACCGCGCGCTGCTGCAGCGCCTCGGTCGGAGCGAGCCACATGTTCGCCTGGTAGACGTCCTTTGCCGGACCGGCGAAGTAGAGCCCCACCTCCGGCCGGTAGTTGTCCAGCCAACGCTGGACCGCCGGCAGCAGCGGGCCCTGCCCCGCGCCCCGACCCCGGAGCCAGGTCAGCGCGATGATGGCGCCCACCAGACCGGTCGCCACCACCGCCACCGCGCCGGCCACGAAGAACGGCGTCGCATCGTGCTGCACCGCGGCGGCCACGCCGGCCGGCACCAGCAGCAGGTTGAGCAGGGGCATCCGGTCGCCGGCGACCGCCGCCGCCCAGGCGGGCGGCTGGGGGGCGCTCGACAGTGGACCCAGCTCGATGTTGCGCACCATGGCGGAGAGCGGGTTACGACGCTCGATCATGGTGGAGAACGCACCGGCGAAGACCGACACGACCCACACCGCGGCCGGCAGTACGAGTAGCAGGGTCAGCTCGCCGCCGCTGAGCCGCACCTCGGCGACGACCAGCAACACGGCGGCGAGGTCCCGGGTCAGCTGTCGGTACGACCAGTGCAGGCCCACCTTCTCCAACAGCAGCTGCGACGGCGGTGACCAGCGGGCGACGGCGAACTCGCCGATGATGGCGGCCAACCCGGCGACGGCGAACAGGCCGATCCAGCCGAATACGCCGCCGACGAGCATGACCAGGTAGGCCAGTACCAGTAGCGCACTCTGGGCGGCCACTCCGAGGCGTCCTGTCAACGTGCCGAACAAACGAGTTCGCTCCCTACGAGATTTCATTGCGGGCGGTGCCCGTGATGGACGGACGTCACTCCCCCGTAGCGCAGCGACTCAATCGAGGCCGGCTGCGTGTGACTGCGACCTTAACGCGAGGGGACAGCTCGGTGTCGCTCGGGTATCCGGCACCATTTCGGGCAAAGCTCCGTGCGGTGGCGCGCCCGACCCCACCAGGGGGTCGGGCGCCCGGTGCGGGAAGAGCGTTCAGTCGGCCCGCCGGAAGCAGGTCATCGCGCCAGGTGCCTTGCGCTTGGCGAACTCCTGGTAGCCCAGTCGCGGCGCGGTGTCGCGGGCGTAACGGTTGCCGTTGTAGACGCAGATGGTGCCCACGTCCAGGCGGTCCAGTGCCGGCTTCAGTTCGGCCGGCGTCGGGCTGGCGGCGCCGTCCGCGAAGCCGGAGAGCAGCAGTCTGTCCTTGGCGAACTGGGAGTTCAGGTCGTATTCGACGAGATAGAAGTCGCGGGGCAGGACGACCCTCACCTCGCTGGTGACGATCGGAGTGGTGCGCATGATCGTCTTCGGGGCGAGCAGCAGGCCCTGCGGGCGGTCCAGGCCCTTGATCCAGAACGCGATCGACTGACGCTGCTGCGGGAGCTTCCAGGTGGGGCGGTCGTGCACGTCGACCCAGCTCTTCGGCGACCACATCGGGGTGGCGAACAGCGCGAACGAGGCGACCAGCAGCACCGCGATCCCCCCGGACGCCACCCGGCGCAGCGCCCGGGTCGGCGCCGGCACGCGCACGGTGCAGAGCAGACCGATGAGCGTCGGCAGGGCGAGCAGCCACGGCACCCGCCACAGCACCACCGAGATGCCACTCAACGCGCTCAGCAGCTCCAGCACGCCGGGCACGAACAACACGCTCAACGCCAGGGTGGCGCCGGCGGCGAGCAGCGCGGGCGTACGCCGACGGGCGAGCAACGCACCGCACCACAGCGCGAGGCCGCTGATCACGCCGACCACGCCGAACAGCAGGGTCCGCTTGTAGGTGTACGCCGCGTCGAAGAAGGCGTCGTCCGCGCCGGTCGCGGTCATCCCGCCGAGCAGCAGGCGGGAGACCACCAGCGAACCGATCGGGTACGCGAGGGCGGCGACCGCCGCGACGACGGCTGCCTTCCAGCGGCCGACCAGCAGCATGGCGAAGCCGGCGGCGCCGACAAGCATCGGCAGGATGATCGCCGCGGTGTTGGTGAGCCCGATCGCGGTGATCGAGAGCGCCACGATGAGCAGCAGGCTGCGCCGCGATCGGTTGTCGAACCACTCGGTCAGGTAGAGCCACATCAGCGGGATGACCGCCGAGACGAACATGCCCTTGCCCTCGTGCAGCCGGGGAAGGTGGAACGTGCCCAGTGCGGCATCGCCACCGGCGACGAGGTACAGGTACGCGATCGCCACGGTGAAGGCGAGCAGCGGACGGCGCGGGGCCCACCGGTGCGTCAGCCGCCACAGCGCCAGCGCCGCGAGCACCGCCATGATCGGCAGCAGCACGTACCAGAGGGCCGAGCTGGCATGGATGCCGACGACATTGGCGAACGCGCCGTCGAAGACCTCGATCGACGGGATGGGCGGCTGCGAGCCCATGGCCGGCAGCACGTTCTCGGAGAACAGGAAGTCGTTGAGCGGGATCAGGTCGCGCTCGGCGATCCACACCGACTTGCCGACGTAGTAGACGTCGTCAGGGGTGTTGCGGGCCAGGAAGAACGAGGAGATGCCTACCAGGACCGAGACGACAAGCGCGTACGCCGACTGCACGGTGGTGGGCGCCGGGGCGGCCGGGGTGGGCGCCGGGCCACTCAGCCAGGCCTGACGCACCAGCAGGAGCCCACCGACGGCGGCGAGCAGGCCGGCCACGGCCGGGATCCACCAGGAGACGCTGACACCGGTGCCGGCCACACCGGCGGAGATGGCGGCCACGGCGGCGGCGACCAGAACCCCGATCAGCAGGCGGCGGTCGGCTGAGGGACGTGCGCCGCCGGGCGCATCCTGCGCCGCCGGAGCGCTGTCGGCCGTGGTGGTGTCGGCCGGGGCGCCGGCGCGGCGGCGGGCGCGCAGCACGGCCACGACCGCGAGCACCACACAGGCCAGCAGCCAGATCCGGAAGGTCACCGACGGACGCAGGTCCCCCAGGAAGGCCAGGTGGTAGAGCACTGTGAAGAGCGCGAACGCGATCACGGCGCCATCGGTGAGCACCGCCGGGGCGACGGCCACCAGCGTGCGTACCCGGGACAGCCCCGCGCGAGCGCCGGCGGGCCGGGATGCCGGCCCGGTCGGCGGCGTCGGATCCGGTTTGGCGGGCGCTACGGCGATGCTGTCGACGTTGGCCACGGGCGTCCTTACTCGTCAGGCGGATGAGGGGCATCGGCAGGATGACGGCCGGGTGTCAAGGGGGCAGCGTAGCGGAATCGGGCAGGGGCACCGCTGTTAGCTGTGGCCGAGTGTCGGGGTGCTGGTCAGCCCGACATCGGAGCCGCCCGGGGATGGGGCAGGACGCCGTCGGCGCCGAGCCCGGCCGCCACGGATTCGACCAGGCTGTCGAGGTAACCGTCGGTGAGCGGGAGACGGGCGATGGCGAGCCGCCAGTAGAGCGGACCCACGATGAGGTCGATGGCGGCGTCCAGCTCGGTGTCGGCGGGCAGTTCGCCACGCTGCACGGCACGGGTCACCAGGCGACCGCCGATCTCCTGCTGCCGGGCGTGCAGCACCTGACGCAGGGTGGCGTCGATGCTGGGGTTGCGGGCGGCCTCGGCCAGCAGGTCCGGGATGATCTGCGACGCCAGTGGGTGCCGGAGCGCGTGCGCCACCGCCTGGAACAGCAGCGCAAGATCACCGCGCAGCGTGCCGGTGTCCAGAGCGGGGAGCTTGCCGTGTGCCGCGGCGGCGACCATCTCCAGCACCAGGTCGAGCTTCGAGCTCCACCGTCGGTAGACCGCCGTCTTGCTGACGCCGGCCCGCCGGGCCACCGCCTCGATGGAGAGCCGGCCGTAGCCGACCGCGGCGAGCTCCTGCATCAGCGCGCGGCGGATCGCCGTGGTGATCTCGTCCCGCAGCACCGCCGCGCCGGCCGGCGCCCGCCTCTTTTCGGGAGTCATCGAGGGCTCTTATCGCAGGTCACGCCGGATAGCGTAGCGCAACGACGGTACGGTTGCGTCCCGACGTGTTTCGGACTACTGTCCTCGCAGCGACGAGGCGGCGCCCCGCGCAAATTTCCCACTAGGATTCGATCGTCGCGAGCAACCCCCGTCTGCACGAAAGATCGGAGCGCCATTTCCATGGCCACCACCGCGCTGGTCGACCCCGCCACGGGCCTGACCCAGGCGCAGCTGGCCGCTCGGCACGGGCTACGGGTCGCCGGTGAGCGACCCAGCCTCGTCGAGTACAGCCGCCGACTATGGGCCTACCGGCACTTCATCGCCGCGTACGCCAACGCCAAGCTCGTCGCCTCGTACAGCAACGCCAAGCTGGGTCAACTCTGGCAGGTGCTCACCCCGCTGACCAACGCGGCGGTCTACTACCTGATCTTCGGGGTGGTGCTCGCACAGAACAGCATCCCGAACTTCATCGCGTACCTGACCACCGGGTTGTTCATCTTCAACTTCACCCAGAGCGCGGTCCTGGCCGGCACCCAGTCGATCAGCAGCAACCTGGGGCTGATCCGGGCGCTGCACTTCCCCCGGGCCAGCCTGCCGCTGTCCACCACGATCACCCAGTTCCAGCAACTGCTGGCCTCGATGGTGGTGCTGATCGGCATCGTCCTGGTCACCGGCGAGCCGCTCACCTGGGAGTGGTTGCTGCTGGTGCCGGCGCTGCTGCTGCAGGCGGTGTTCAACGCCGGAGTGGTGCTGCTCGTGGCCCGGCTGGGCGCCAAGTCGAGCGACCTGAAGCAGGTCATGCCGTTCATCATGCGGACCTGGATGTACGGCTCCGGCGTCCTCTACAGCGTCAGCCTCTTCGACCGGCTGCCCGGCTGGGCGACGACGCTCGTGCAGTACAACCCCCTCCTGGTCTACATCGAGCTGGCGCGGTACACGCTGCTCGAGGAGGCACCGCTGCTCAACGAGTCGCTGACCCAGCTCTGGCTGGTCGGCGCCGGTTGGGCGCTGGTGGCCGGCATCGGCGGTTTCATCTACTTCTGGCGCGGCGAACAGGAGTACGGCCGTGGTTGAGCACTTCGACGCCCCCATCGAGGCGAGCGCGACGATGACCCGGACGCAGGAGCGCATCCCGACAGTGGTCGTGGACGACGCGCACATCATCTACCGGGTGCACCAGGGCGCGGCCGGTGGCACCACGCCGGTGGCGGCGCTGCGCCGGCTGGTCAAGCGCACCCACGCGCCGAACGTCCGGGAGGTGCACGCGGTCAAGGGCATCTCCTTCACCGCGTACCGGGGCGAGGCGATCGGGCTGATCGGCAGCAACGGCTCCGGCAAGTCCACCATCCTGCGGGCCATCGCCGGCCTGCTGCCGGTCAACCGGGGCGCCATCCACACCCAGGGGCAGCCGTCGCTGCTGGGCGTCAACGCCGCCCTGCTCAACGACCTCTCCGGGGAGCGCAACGTCGTTCTCGGGTGCCTGGCCATGGGCATGCACCCCGATGACGTGGCCAAGCAGGCCGCGGGGATCATCGACTTCTCCGGGATCAACGAGCGGGGTGACTTCGCCAGCCTGCCGATGCGGACGTACTCGTCCGGCATGGCGGCCCGGCTGCGGTTCTCCATCGCCGCCGCCAAGAAGCACGACGTGCTGCTCATCGACGAGGCACTCGCCACCGGCGACAAGGGCTTCCGCAGGCGCAGCGAGCAGCGGGTGCGGGAGCTGCGGGAGGGCGCGGGAACGGTGTTCCTGGTCAGCCACCAGCTCTCCTCGGTACGCGACACCTGCGAACGGACGATCTGGCTGGAATCGGGCGTCATCCGGATGGACGGCCCCACCGACGAGGTCATCCGGGCGTACGAGGCGTACGCGAACAGCAAGTAGAGTTCCGGCGAACGTCCGGCATCGACATGGCACCCGAGGACCGCGTCGCCCGCGTTGGGGCGGCGCGGTCCGCGCGTTAAGGTTCATTCCGTCGCCGCTCGGGCGGAACCTTCCGTTAACGCATCCCTGAGAGTGAGGATCCGGCAATGACGCAGGACCAGACCACTGGCCCGGACGCCGAAGCGGAGACCCCGACGCCGTGGCGGCCCTCGCGGACAGTGGCGGTGGTTCTGGCCGGAGGCACCGGAACGCGGCTGGGTCTCGGCATCCCGAAGCAGCTGCTGAAGATCGCCGGTAAGCCGATCATCGAGCACACCCTGGCGGTCTTCGAGACGGCACCGGAGATCGACGAGATCATCGTGCTGATGGCCACCGGCCACGTCGAGGACGCCCGGCAGATCGTCGAGAAGGCCGGCCTGCGCAAGGTCACCAAGGTGATCGAGGGCGGTGACACCCGCAACGCCACCACCCGGATCGCTCTGGACGCGGTCGGCCCGGAAGACTGCAACATCCTCTTCCACGACGCGGTGCGCCCGCTGCTCAGCGGCCGGATCGTGCGTGAGTGCGTCAACGCGCTCTGGAGCTACGACGCCGTTGACGTGGCCATCCCCTCCGCGGACACGATCATCCAGGTCGACGACAACGACTGCATCACCGACATCCCGGTGCGCTCCCGGCTGCGCCGGGGCCAGACCCCGCAGGCGTTCCGCTCCCCCACGATCCGTGCCGCGTACCGGATCGCCGAGGACGACACGGACTTCGCCGCCACCGACGACTGCGGCGTGGTGCTGCGTTACCTCCCCGGCACCCCGATCAAGGTGATCGACGGTTCGGACGAGAACATCAAGGTCACCCACCCGGTCGACGTGCACCTGGCGGACAAGCTCTTCCAGCTCGCCGCGGCGCAGGCGCCCCGGCTGACCGACCACCGCAGCTACAGCGAGGAGCTGACCGGCCGCACCATCGTGGTGTTCGGCGGCAGCTACGGCATCGGCCACGAGTTGACCGAGCTGGCCCGACGCTACGGCGCCCAGGTCTTCCCGTTCAGCCGTTCCAGCACCGGCACCCACGTGGAGCGGGCCGAGGACGTCGAGGCCGCGCTGACCACCGCCTTCGAGGCCACCGGCCGGATCGACCACGTGGTGGTCACCGCCGGCATCCTGGAGAAGGGCGCCCTCGCCGAGATGGACGAGGAGACGATGGACCGACTGCTCCAGGTCAACTTCGTCGGCCCGGTGACCATCGCCCGCCAGTCCCTCCCCTACCTCCAGCAGACCAAGGGTCAGCTGCTGCTCTACACCTCCAGCTCCTACACCCGGGGCCGGGCCCGCTACGCGCTCTACTCGGCCACCAAGGCCGCCCTGGTCAACCTCACCCAGGCGCTCGCCGACGAGTGGGCCGACGTCGGCGTCCGCGTCAACTGCATCAACCCGGAGCGCACCGCCACCCCGATGCGGACGCGGGCCTTCGGCGAGGAGCCGGAGCACACCCTGCTCGCCGCGGAGGCCGTCGCCCAGTCGTCGCTGGACGTGCTGATCTCCGACCTGACCGGTCAGGTGATCGACGTACGCCGGGCGCCCGGTGACGGGCCCACGCCGAGCGTGCCGACCCAGGCCGGGTCGGGTCGGGTCGAGGCACCGGCCGGCGCGACGTCCACGAACTGACGCCGACGGCCGGCGGAACCACGAACGGAGCGACATGCGCGGCGATCTGGTCCGAAAGCTGGCCGCCCGGTGCCTGACCACCGGGTTGGCCGTGCTGGCCTTTGTCGTGCTGGCGCTCACCGGCGCCACAGGTTGGGGGCTGGCACTGGCCGTCGCCGCGCTGGCCGCCTCGGCCGCCGAGCAACGGATCCGGCCCAGCGCCGACCTCGTGGCGGAGACCACGTTGATCGCCGCCGCGATCCTGGCCGGTTACTCCCGACGACTGGATGACGGGCTCAACCTCGCGCTGGTCGCCACCGGGCTGGTCCTGCTGGGGCTGGTGCTTCTGGTGGGGCCGCTGCGTACCGCCGGCAGCCTGGAGATCCGGACGGTCAACCTGCCGGTCCGCGCGTGGACGCCGCTGATCGCCGACCGGCTCGGCACGGCCCTGCTCGGGCTGCTCGCCGCCCTGGCGCTCGCCGCCGCGCTCGCCCTGCCGGCCGGCGTGGCGCTCGCCGCCAGCCTGCTGGTCGGCGCGGGCGCCGGCGCGGTCGCACTGGACCTGGCCCGGCGGCGGTTCCGGCCGAGGGCCGGCGGCGGGTCGGTGGCCGCCGCGCTGCGCCGGTACCAGCCGGAGTTCCTGCTCTACTTCTCCGCGCCTCCCGGGTCCGAATACCAGGTCACCATGTGGCTGCCGTACCTGGAACGGATCGGCCGGCCGTTCCTGGTCGTGCTGCGCGAGCCGGAGTTCCTGGCCCCGATCGCTGCGGCCACCGACGCGCCGGTGGTCTACTGCCCCACCCTGGGTGCGCTGGACGAGGCGTTGGTGCCGAGCCTGCGAGTGGCGTTCTACGTCAACCACGGTGCGAAGAACAGCCACTGCGTCCGCTTCACCCAGCTCACCCACATCCAGCTGCACCACGGCGACAGCGACAAGGCACCGAGCGCCAACCCGGTGTCGGGGATCTTCGACCGGATCTTCGTGGCCGGGCAGGCGGCGATCGACAGGTACGGCCGCGCCGGGGTGCAGATCCCGGCGGACAAGTTCGTGGTGGTGGGTCGCCCACAGGTCGAGTCGATCGAGGTACGCCCGGAGCCCGCTCCTGGGCTGGCGCACCCGACGGTGCTGTACACACCGACCTGGACCGGGCACCACGCCGACGCCGACTACTGCTCGCTACCGGTGGCCGAGGAGCTGCTGCACCGGCTGCTGGAGCGCGGCGCGACGGTGATCCTGCGGGCCCACCCGTACACCGGGCAGAACCCGGCGTCGGCCCGCCAGCTGGGCCGCCTGACCGAGCTGCTCGTCGCCGACCGGGCCCGCACCGGCCGCCAGCACGTGGTCGGCGCGGCGGCCCGGGAGCTGAGCCTGACCGAGTGCGTCAATTCCGCCGACGCGCTGGTCTCCGACGTGTCCGGCGTGATCTCGGACTTCCTCTACTCCGGCAAGCCGTACGCGGTCACCGACATGGGCGACGAGGGCGACCGGTTCGTGGAGCGGTTCCCGCTGGCCGGGTCGGGTTACGTGCTGCGCCGGGACATGTCCAACGTGGACGAGGTGCTGACCGCACTGTTGGACACCGACCCGCTGGCCGAGGCCCGCTGGGCCACCCGCCGCCGCTACCTGGGTGACTTCCCGGCCGAGTCGTACGCGGAGATGTTCCTGACCGCCGCCCGCCGGGAGCTGGCGCCCGCGGAGACACTTACCGCGTCGGCGTCGGCCTAGCCGCTCAGCGGTACCTGTCGAGCAGCGCCAGCACCGCCGCCGGGTCCTCCACGTGCGCGTTGTGGCCCAGACCCGGCAGCGTGGCGACAGGTACGCCGTACTCCTTGAGTTGTTCGTCGGTGACCATCGGGTCGTTCTCCCCGCGCGCCAGGACCACCGGCACGTCGGTCGCCGCGAGCAGCGCGGCCACATCGGGTTCGCCGACGGCGAAGGCGGTCGGGTCCATGGCGAGACGCCAGCGGCCGTCGACCTGCCGCAGACCGGCGTCCACCACCGGGTGGTCCGGTGACAGCAGGCCGGCCAGTCCGGAGACGCGCAGGTAGCGGCGAGCCGCCTCGGTGCGGCTGGCGAACCAGCTCACCGGGCGGGCGGCGACCTCGGCGGCGCGGGTCAGCTCCGCGGGTGACCACAGCGCCTTGATGCCCAGCCCGACCACCGCGTCCACAGGCGTTCCGGCGTCACGGGCGGCCAGCGCCAGGCCGACCACCCCACCCAGCGAGTGCCCGAGCACGACCAGCCGGTCGTCGGGGGCGAGGGCCTGCGCGACCTGCTGGGCGAAGCCCACAAAGGAGTACGACGGCAGCGGCGGCGCCCAGCCGTGGCCGGCGAGGTCCGGTGCCAGCCACCGACCGGGCCAGTGCTGCTCGAGGTACGGCGCCCAGGGCAACCACACGTCGCCGGTCGCGCCCATGCCGTGCAGTAGCAGCAGGACCGGCCTGCGGCCGGCGTGACCACCCGTTTTCTCCACCACGGCCGCAGTCTCCCACGGTTCACGGCCCGCCACGAGAGTCGTCGACGACGGCGCACGCCCGGCTGCCACCGCGCGAAGATGCCGCGGGCGCCGGCTCCTTGTGGGAGACGACGCCCGCGGCGGTCGGTGTGCCCGGGTCAGGCGGAGTAGCCCCGGCTGGTGATCCAGTTGGCCAGGTCGATCGTGGTGACCCAGTACGACGGGTCGGCCGGGTTCGCCGAGTCGGCGATCCGCACGGTGCGACCGTTGTCCTTGTAACCCACGACGGCGATGTAGTGCCCACCGCCGTACGAGTGCCAGCCGCCGTCGGTGTCGGTGGCGTCGCCGACGACGTTCGCCACCACGCCCCGGCCGTCGGTGATGGCCTTCACGACGTCGGCCTGGAGCCGGTCCATCTGTGCCGGGCTGGGCGCGCCGGGGAACATCCTGGTCCGGTACGGGGAGCCCTTCACCTCGGCGTTGAGCGCCCGGGTGGTGTCCTCGGCCGAGTTGGTGCCCATCTCGGTGGTGCCCAGCTCGGCGCCGAGCTCCTCCTGGGTGCGGTCGATGCCGGCGGCGCTGAGCGCGTTCCGGGTGGCCGCCGGGCCGCAGTTGTAGTAGGTGTTCTGCGCCTCGTAGTCGTAGTCGAGCACCTTGGTCGCGGGCGGCTTCGGCCGCTCCGGCTTCCGGGTCAGGTCCGGGTTGCTGCTGGCCTTGGCGGCGGGTGACGCGGCGCTGGTGGCCGGGGCGGCCGTGCTCGGCGCGGCGCTGGCCGAGGGGGACGCGTCCCGAACGTCACCGCGGGAGGCGGCGACGTCGCTGCGCATCTCGGCGACCGTGGTCGCGGTGCGCTGGCCGGCCGGGGCGTCGTCGGCCGTGGTGAGCAGGGCGCCGGTGGTGGTGGCGATCGCGAGGGCCGCGGCGGAGGCGGCGACGATCTGGTACGGACGCTCGGTGGCGAGGCGGCGGAGCTGACGCTGCAGGGTGTGCTTCACGGGTCCTCCACGGATCGGGGGGAGAGCGGCACACCGGGGCCGGACCGGTATCCGGGCAGGCGCCAGCGCGCGGACCGTGGCCCGCGGATGGTGAACCGCTCAGGGGAACGCCCGGAGTGGCCGGGCGGGAAAGGCGATGACCCGGGGGTCAGCTCACCGTCACTGGACGAATGAGCGGGCGCACCGCCGCGCCGTGGAGGCGAGGGAACAACCGAGGGGTGGAAAGGTGCTGCACGAGGAGTTGACTCCTTCCGACACCGCCTACCGGGTTAGCTGACGGATTCGGGCGGGAAGATCGCCCTACCGCGGGCCGTGGCTCGCGGATTCACCCCGGACTTACTGATGGGTCCCCGGTTCGTAGATCACGATTGAGCGGGTCGATGCGGCGTCGCGTCTTGCGATCGGTTACCGCACCGGACGGGACGACACTACTGGCCACTTCGCGCCCTGCCAAGCCAGGTTCACCTGCGTAAACCCCAATTGACGCGCCAATTTCTGCGCGTATTGCAGATGATGTGACTCGATGGGACAACCGGTTACGGTGACGCCTCCGGGCGACAACCGGACAGGCCGCAAAGAACGCGACCACAATCGCGGGAACAATGACGCCGATCGCGCCGGACGTCCGGTTCAGCAATCCGGTGACCGGCCTCACATCACGGATCGGGCTCAACCCACCCGGGCCGGCCGCCACCGTGCCACGACGGCGGGACGCAACGCCCTGGCCACCGTCTGGCGCGTGGGCGCCGGGGTCGGACGCAGCCGGGCCTCCGCCGCGTACGCCTCCTCGGCGAGGGTGCGAGCCGACTCGGCGGCCAACTCGGCGTCGCGCCAGGCGGCCCGCTCGCGGCCGGTGGCCACCTGGTAGTCGACCAGCCGCGCATCCCGGATCACCCGGCTGATCAGCGCCTCCTGCTCGACCGGGTGTCGTCGGGGATCCCAGCCGTGCCGGTGCCCGAACACGTCGCCGAGCTGAGCCATGGTCAGATCGCCCCGCCAGTACGCCGCCATCGCCGCGCGGTGCAGATAGCGCTCCCGGGCCGCGTACTCGGAGGGGGTGTGCGGAGTCTGCGGAGTGGGCAGTGCGCCGGCGCCCGCGAAGCGACGCGCGGCGATGTCCGCCTCGTCGTACCCGATCCAGGCCCGTTCCATCTGCTCCTGAGCGGTCAGCCAGGCGGCGCGTCGCCGCCGGGCGGTGGTGGCCGCGCCGGCCGCGGCGACGGCCACCTCCTCGGCGTAGCGACGCCTGTCGACGGCCTCGGCGGCGGCCAACTCCCGCGCTGTGGGTACGGCCGGGGGCGGGTCGTCGGTGGGCTGGTCCCGTTCGGGGCGGGCGGCCAGCACGGTGAGGAGGCCCAGGGTCAACAGGAACAGGGTCGACCAGATGGCGGCGGCCTGCGGCACCTCGGTCACGAACTGGTAGAAGACGACGGTCTCCATGGTCGGCACCTCGGGGAGAGAGCAGTGCGATGGGAGCCGCGCCGGCCAGCGGGCCACGGAGGACCACGGGTCGGCGGGGTAGGAAGCGGGTGGGTCGACAGGGCGCGGTGACGGGACGGTCGTCCCGGTGGCTCAGCGCCGGGGTGGGGCCCGGGAGGCCCGGCCGCTCGCAGCGTCGACGAGGGGCAGCCGGTCGGACTCGGCCGCGCGGATCGGCAGCAACCCCGCCGCGGCGGTGCCCCGGTCAGCGGGGAGCACCGCCGACGTGTCGACCGACCATGCAGGCACCGAGTCCTCGGCGGCCTCCGGCGGTATCGCCGCACTGTGCGCCCCCACGTGCCGGAAGGAGGCCGCCAGCGGCCCGCCGGCTGGCATCGCGCTCGGGGCCGGCACCGGGCTGGACGTTGGCGCGGCGGCCGTGGCCGGGCCCGCGCCGAGCGTCAGGGCCGCGACGACGGCGAGGCTGGTCAGCACCCGCGTCGCCCAGCGCGCCACCCACCACAACGGACAGGTGAACGCGACCGGAAGCACGTCCCCACGCTACCGTCGCGCCGACCCGGACGCACCGACCACGGGCGTGTCGGATCACGCCGCGCCGACCCCGTTGACCAGGGTGGACGCTGTCAGCGCCTGTCGACGTACGTTGATCGACCCCCGGCCGGACCGACCTCGTCGGCGGCCCCGTCGGCCTCGTCGCGGGCGCTGCTCGCGGGGGCCTGTGCGTCGTCGTGGCCGGCCGTGCGTGGTCGGGGGACGGGTGCCGGACGGGCCGGACGGCGCGGCGCTAGCCGGCGCATCATCGGGGTCTCGACGAAGCGGTGCAGCAGCCCGGCGAGGACCAGGTTCGCCACCAGGAAGCCGAGCACCACGGCCGGGCCACGCCAGCCCGCGAAGCCGATCCCCCAGGTCTCGCTCCAGCGCAGCACGCTCGTCATCACCAGCACGTGCACCAGGTAGAAGGCGAACGAGACCTCACCGAGCCAGACCAGCGGCCGGGACCGCCACGGCGAGCGCCGACCCCGCACGTCCGCGTCCGCGGCAGCGGTGATCACCAACAGGTACACGACCGCGAGCAGCGTGGTCCACAGCTCGGCGCGGATCCACTGCGCGGCCGTCACCCAGGTGACCAGGAAGATTCCGCTGGCCACTGTCAGATTGGGACCGCGCCAGAGCCCTCGGCGCATCAACTCGGCCGCCACCGCGCCCAACCAGAACTCCAGCGACCGCGCCGGCGGGAAGATCTGGGTGAACCACCACCGGCTCACCTCCGGCACCAACTCCTGCGCCGGCCAGAGCGCGAGGATCAGCAGCGGCAGCGCGACGATCAGCGCCCAGAGCACCTTCGGCCGGGCCCGGCGCAGCAGCGGCAGCGCCAGCGGCAGACAGAGGTAGAAGAAGAACTCGCAGGACAGCGACCAGCTGACGGTGTTGATGCTGTAGAACCAGCCCGGCCGGGGGTCCCACGCCTGCAACAGCAGTAGGTTCTCCAGCGCGGCCGCCGGCAGGACCGGGTCGGCGAACCACCAGGCGACCACCAGCGTCGCCGCGAACAGCACCAGGTGGTTCGGGTAGATCTTGGCGATCCGTCGCCGCCAGAAGGTACGCCGGGAGTCCCCCTCGCGGGCCGACCAGACCAGCACGAACCCGCTGAGGATGAAGAAGAACTGCACCCCGGAGAGGCCCAGGGTGAACAGCTCGTCGACCACTGCCTTGTAGTCCGGCTCGGCGATGATCCGCATGGTGCCCGCGTGAAAGCCGAAAACCACAAGGGCGGCGATCCACCGCAACCCGGTCAGCGAGGGCAGCCGGGGCGGGGCCGGTGCGGGCCGGACGGCCGACACCGCGGCGACGCTCGTCATGCCGGGATCCCGACGCTCGGCAGGGTCACCAGCACTGTCGTATCCTCCTCGGCGCGGCGTCGGACGCCGCGACGGCGACGCCCGCGACGGCCCGGCAGGGCCGCACCGAGGCACCCTACCGGGTCACTCCCGGGTGAACCGGACGCATCCCACCCGCCCCACCAGCCCCTCGTTCCCCGGGCCGGGAACCGGCCTCCGGACGGCGTTAACCTTCCGCTGGGCGGGAGTTCAGAGATTCCACAATCGGCGGCAACGTCAGGTTCCGGGGCCGGCCACCCGGGTCGTCGAAGGTGGCGGACGTGGTCAATGAGCCGACGCACGCACTGCTGCTGAGCATCGTCGTGCCCGTCTACGGCGTCGAGGCGTACCTGTACCAGTGCCTCGAGTCGATCCGGGCCGACATCCCGGCGGGCGAGTCGGACGCGGTCGAGCTGATCGCCGTCGACGACGCCTCCCCGGACGGCTGCGGCGCCATGCTCCGCTCGTACGCGGTCAGCCGCGACGGCGTGCGCGTCGTGCACCTGAGCAGCAACGTGGGTCTGGGGCTGGCCCGCAACGCCGGGCTCGACGTGGCCACCGGCCGCTACGTCTGGTTCGTCGACAGCGACGACTGGTTGCCGCCGGGCACTATCGCTGCGGTGCTGGACCGGCTGCGCCAGCACCAGCCCGACGTGCTGATGCTCGACCACCTGCGGGTCCACGAGGACGGCCGGCGGGAGGTCGACGCGAGCAGCCCGCTGCTGCGCGGGATCACCGGCGTGACCCGGCTGGCCGACCAGCCGCAGCTGCTGCGGGTGCAACACACCGCCTGGAACAAGGTGGTCCGCCGGGACTTCATGGACGCGCTGGAGCTGCGATTCTTCCCCGGCTGGTACGAGGACATCCCGTTCAGCCACCCTCTGCTGATCGGGGCCGAGAAGGTCTCCGTGCTGGACCGGGTCTGCTACCTGTACCGCCAGGGCCGACAGGGCGCGATCACCTCCACCCGCAGCGGCCGGCACTTCGACGCCTTCGCCCAGTACGAGCGGCTGATGGGGTGGGTCGCACGGAAGCACCCGGACGAGCGGTTGCAGGCCGAATTGTTCGAGCTGATGATCAGCCACTACCTGGTGGTGGTGGGCAACGACGGCCGGCTGCACCCACACCTGCGGCGCGCCTTCTTCCACCGGGCCGCCGCGCACTACCGTCGGTACCTGCCCACCGGCGGCTACCCGCTGCCCCCCGGCGTGACCGGGTTCAAGCACCGCCTCGTCGGGCGGGGTGACTGGTTGGCGTACTCGGCGCTGCGCCAGGCCCACCGGGTCGCTGGTCGCCTGCGTCGGCCCGGCCCGGTGGTCGGCGCCGACAACGGTTCGGTCGCCGCCGACGAGGACCCGGGCCGAGGGGCGGGCGCCGCGCCGACACGCGACGGTGGACTCACGCCGGAGCGACGGGACGTGCTGGCCGCGGGCCGGCTGCCGTGAACGGCCCCACCACACCGCACGCCGGGAGCCGGGGCGGCTCCCGGCGCCCTCGTTTTCCAGGTCGTCCGCCCGCCGGGTGGACGACGACAGCACCACCGCACCCCGGTGTGGGCGTACCCGAGCAGAGGTCGGAATGACGGCGACAATCAAGATCGGACCGCACGCGGTCGGTGCCGGGGAGCGACCGTTCGTGGTCGCCGAGATGTCCGGCAACCACAACGGCGATCTGAACCGGGCGCTGGCCATCGTCGACGCGGTGGCCGACAGCGGGGCGCACGCGCTGAAGCTCCAGACGTACCGGCCGGACACGATCACCATCGACGTCGACACCCCGGCGTTCCGGATCTCCAGCGGGCACGAGTTGTGGGGCGGGGAAAACCTGTACCGCCTGTACGAGCGCGCGCACACCCCGTACGAGTGGCACGCCCCGATCTTCGAACGGGCCCGCGAGCGTGGCCTGACCGTGTTCTCGTCGCCGTTCGACGCGACAGCCGTGGAGCTGCTGGAGTCGCTGGACGCGCCCGCGTACAAGATCGCCTCGTCGGAACTGGTCGACCTGCCACTGATCCGGCTCGTGGCCAGCACCGGCAAGCCGATGGTGATCTCGACCGGAATGGCGACGGTCGCCGAGATCGACGCCGCCGTACGCACCGCCCGAGCCGGTGGCGCGGCGGGCATCGTATTGCTGGCCTGCACCGCGTCCTACCCGGCGCCGCCGGCCGACAGCAACCTGCGCCGGCTGCCGGTGCTGGCCGGCGCGTTCGACGTCCCGGTCGGGCTCTCCGACCACACGCCCGGCATCGGGGTGGCGGTCGCCTCGGTGGCGCTCGGCGCCTGCTTCATCGAGAAGCACGTGACGCTGGACCGGGCCGACGGCGGCGTGGACTCGGACTTCTCCCTGAACCCGGCCGAGCTCACGGCCCTGGTCGCCGAGTCGGGCCGCGCGTACGCGGCACTGGGCGGCACCGCGATCGGCCCCACCCCCGCCGAGCGGGAGGGGCTACGGTTCCGCCGGTCGCTCTTCGTGGTCGAGGACGTCCGGGCCGGCGACCTGGTGACCTCGCACAACGTCCGCTCGATCCGGCCGGCCGGCGGGCTGGCCCCCGTGGAGATCGACCGGGTCCTGGGCCGCGCCTTCACCACCGACGTCCCCCGCGGCACCCCCCTGAGCTGGGACCAGATCTAACCCGTAACCCTCTCCCCGCCGATCTTGCACTTACTGTCCCGGCGAAAGGCGTGTAAGCCGCGATTCGGCGTCAGAAAGTGCAAGATCGCGGGGCGGGAGGGTCGGGGCGAAGCCGACGGTTACCACCAGGTCGGCCACGGCGAGGGTCCGCCAGACCGCCGATCCGTCGGCCGGCGTACCCAGACCGTGGCGCCGCCACCAGACCGCCATCGGCACGTCGGTCAGCTTGCAGCAGCACTCGGCGCGGGTCCACCGCGCCCAGAAGTCCTGCACGCCGAACCGGCGGGCGAGCGCCGAGGGCACCGGGGCGTCGGCGCGCTCCGCGTCGATGGCCACCCGCCAACCGGGCGCCGATGGGCCGTACCAGCCGACGCACCGTCCGTCGTCGAGGTGGCTGCGGGTCACCGCGTCGGCCAGGTCGGCGGGAGGGCCGATGCGCAGGTGCCGCTCGGCGGCGACGAGCAACCCCGGTACCGGACGGGGCCGGACCAGCCGGTCCAGGTCAGATGGCGGCGGCACCGTCCACCACGATGACCTGGCCGTTGATGTTGGTGTGCTCGCGCAGCAGCATCCGTACGACCGGGGTGACCTCCACCGGCTCGGTCAGGTGACCGGTCGGGGTGCGGCGCACGATCTGGTCGAGCTGGGTCGGACCGAGCACCGCGGACATCTCCGACGCGAAGAAGCCGGGCGCGACCGAGTTGACCAGCATCCGGCCGCCCAGTTCGCGGGCGAGCGAGCGGGTGGCGGCGTCCATGCCGCCCTTGGTGGCCGAGTACGCGACGAGGCCGGGGAAACCGCGCTGTCCGCAGATCGAGGTGATGTTGACGATCCGGCCGCGCAGTCCCTTGGCGAGCATCCGGCGGATCACCAGCCGGGTCAGCTGCAGCGGGGCCGTCAGGTTGGTCTCGATGATCCGGGCGATGTCGTCGGTGGCGGTGTGCGCGTGCAGGGAGTCCTGCCCCATGGCGGCGTTGTTGACGATGCCGTCGATCGGGCCGAGACGCTGCTCCACCTCGCGGACGAAGCTCTGCGCGGCGCGCAGGTCGGTGACGTCCACCGCGCCGACGTGCACCCGGTCGGGGTGCTCGGCGGCGAGCTTCTCCAGCTCCGGGGTGATGGTGCGGGCGAACGCGGCCACCTTGACGCCGGCGTCGAGCAGGTCGGTGACGATAGCCAGGCCCAGGCCGCGGGAACCGCCGGAGACGAGGACCACGGAGCTGGGCGGGACGAGCTGGGTGTCGGCGGGCTCAGACATCGCTCTTCAGGGTCTCCTTGACGGGAATGTCGGTCAGGACGCGAATGCGGCGCGGCACCGCGTGCTCGGGAAGCCGGTCGGCGCACCAGCGGACCAGCGCGGCCTCGTCCGGCACGCCGGCGTCGGCGGGGGCCGCCGGGTCGGCGGGGGCGAGGACCACCTCGGCGACCACCATCCGCCCGAGCACCGGGGCGCGGCGGCCGGTCACGCGGGCCCAGGCCACCGCCGGATGACCGGCCAGCACGCCACGGACCACACCGGCGGAGACCTTGCTGCCACCGACATTGATCTCGTCGGAGTCCAGTCGGCCGGTGATCAGCACCCGGCCGTCGAGCACCTGCACCCGGTCGCCGGTGCGGATCGGGCCGGCGAGACCGGCACCGTGGTACGGGGAGGTGACCACCAGTTCGTCGTCGCGGACGGAGAGCGTCGGCCGGCCCGGGGTTTCCCGGTCCAGCCAGTCGACCGGGAACCCGGCCCGCCCGTCGTGCACCACAATGGACGCCCCCACCTCTGAGGACGCGTAGATCCAGGAGATCCGGGCCGCCGGGAAGACCTCCCGCAGTTGGTCCAGGATCGCCTGGTCCACCGGTTCTCCGCCGAGGGTGATCTGACGCAGCGGCACCCGGGCCAGCGCGTCGGCGTCGCGGTAGAGGGTGCGCCGCCAGAAGGTCGGGGTGCCGGAGGCGGCGTCGACCCCGTGCGCGGCCGCGACCGAGGGCCAGTCGTCCAACTCGTCGGGCTCGACCACCACCAGGTGCTGACCGGGCTGGGTGAGCGACAGGGTGACCACCTGCCACCAGGCGTACGTGCCGGGGGCGTACGGGCAGAGCCAGGTCCGGTGGGGCTGGTCCGCCCGGACGGTGGTCAGCGTGTCGAGGGTGTGCCCGACCCGCTTCGGACGCCCCGTCGAGCCCGAGGTCAGCAGCCACAGCCGGCCGGGCTCGGCGGCTCGCGGCCGGGCCGGCACACTCGGGCGCACTCCGTCGTCGTCGAGGACGCTGACGGTGAACCCGGCCTCCAGCAGCTCGGCACGCATCGCGGTGTCGACCCGACTGGCGGTGCTCAGCAGCAGCTCGGTGCCGTGCACGGCGTGCTGCCGCGCCGCGGTGAGCGCGTGCACGGCGGAGTGGGCGAGCACCGCCGCCGGGTCGGGCAGTGTGGGCGTCGGCAGCGAGCGCCAGGTCAGCTCGGCGCCACCGACGACGAGTCGATTGTCGACTCCGGCCGGCTCCGGGTGCGCGGGCGCGGGGTGGCGCGACGTCGCGACGGTCACTGGTGTTGAAGCTCGACGAGGAAGTCGAGGACGTCCCCGACGGTGGCGATGCGCCGCAGCCCGGGGGCGTCGAAGTTGAGCTCCTCCCCCGTCTCGTCCTCCACCCGCAGGGCCAGCTCGGAGAAGTCGAGCGACCGGAAGCCGATCTCCCGCAACTGCGCCGCGTCGTCCGCGGGCAGCTCCTTGTCCTGGTTCTTCAGCACCTGAGCCATGAGGTCGCGGATCTGCGCGCGACTCAATTCGTTCATGCGCCGCAGTCTACAACCCAACGAATGGATATCCGATTTCCCGGTAGGCCCGGGTAAGGTGCCTCGACCCGACGTGAACGGCGAGGAAAGCGAGACGTACGTGCTGCGCGAAGCGACGACGGACGACGTTCATCTGATGTTGTCCTGGCGTAATCAGGAAACCAATCGACAGGTCAGCAAGACCAGTCACGAGATCACCGCCGAGGAGCACGCCCGGTGGTGGTCGACGGTCCGCGACGACAGGTCCCGGCGAGTCCTGGTGTACGTCCGCGACGACCGGCCCTGCGGTGTGGTCACCTTCTTCGACCTGCGGTTGGATGG
Organism: Micromonospora sp. D93; assembly: GCF_018070365.1. Classification (NCBI taxonomy): domain Bacteria; kingdom Bacillati; phylum Actinomycetota; class Actinomycetes; order Micromonosporales; family Micromonosporaceae; genus Micromonospora; species Micromonospora sp. D93. Next base: position 216,446 of record NZ_JAGPXW010000003.1, read on the forward strand.
CCCTCGCACCGGCGCGTGGGGCTTCTATCTCGACGCCGACGGGCTGGCCGGGCGGGACGAGACGCTGCCGGCCTGGCTGGGGGTCATGCGGGAGGCCGTCGAGTATGCCTTCGACGGGCTGCACCTGGACCGGCTCGACGGCGAGGTGCTCGGCCACAATACCGTCGTACGACAGATGAACCGACGTTTCCGATTTGTCGAGGGCACCCCACGACAGGAGTTGTCCGACGGTCGGGGAATCACCGTCATCCCGATTTCCCTGGCTCGGGCAGACCGCCGTCAGCGCTGATTGCCGGACACTTCTCCGCAATGGACCGGAACCATTAACCGGCCGTGCTCCCGGTGGACATCCGCCGTTCACGAATAGCGGTGTCCACCGGGGCGCGGCGGATCAGACCCGCCGCCAGGCCGCCCAGTGCTGCGCCGGGTTGCCACCGAGTCGAACGAAGCCGTACGCCGTGCCGTTCCAGTCGTCGGCCTGCCCGGGTGCCCAGCGGGCGAACACCACCTGCGCCGCGGCCGGCGGCTGCCCGACGCCGAACCACCGGACGTCGGTCCAGGTCACCTGGTGGCTGAGGTTGAACCGCAGGACGTAGTGCACGCCGGTCGAGGCCCACACCCGCTCGCCGGGGCGTACGCCGACGTCGGCCACCCGGGGTGTCGGCGCGGTGCTCGCGGCGGCCGGTTGCACGATCCGTTTGTCGATCACCTGCATGGTGACGAGGTTGACCACCACGAGGGCGCCGAGGATCGGCAGCCGCAGGCGGGGCACCCGGACCGCGGCGACGAGCAGCGCACAGCCGGCGATGCCGACCAGTGAGCCGACCACCGGTCGCAGCTCCCGCCAGCCCCCGGTCAACGCCACCAGGTCCGGCGCGCTGAAACCGCCGTAGCGCAGCTGGTGGCCCTGGCTGGCCACGTACGCGAGTCGGGCCGCGACAAGCGCGCCGCCACCGACCAGCAGCGCCACCGCGACGGCCGCCCGGCGCAGCACCACCCGCCACCCGGCGGTGAACAGCACTCCCAGCCCGACCAGCAGCCAGAACGGCGCGAGCATCTGCACGTAGCGGCCGTAGATCGCGTCCAGCGGTTTGCCGGTGATGCCGGACAGGATCACCGACGCGCCGCCGGCCACCCCGACGGTCACCACAAGCGCCACGCCCATCGTCCAGCGGGCCGCGTCGCCGTGCCGTGGGCGCCACAGCTCGCGCACGGCTCCGGCCCAGGCCACCCCCGCCATTCCGAACGTGATCACCACGAGGTACCAGAGCTGGGTGGTGACCGCCGCGCTCACCCGGGCCACCCCCTGGGCGGAGGCGAGCGCCTCGAGCGTGCTGCCGCCGGGGGTGCTGCCGAGCAGGTAGACCTTGCCGCCGAGGTGGCGGATGGCGGCCTCGTTGACGAGCGCCATGGCGAGGACCGGCAGCAGCGCCGCGAGCACCACTGGCGGGTTGATCCGTCGACGGATGAACAGCAGCAGGACCAGCCCGGCGTGTACGGCCACGATCACCAGGCCACGGGAGTGCAGCAGGTGGAACCCGCCGACCAGCAGGCCGACGGTGGCGGCGGCGAGCGGGCCGGGCCGGGAGATCCAGCGGTGCACGGCGAGGAGCCAGGCGACCACCAGCGGCGCCATCACCGCGTCGATCATGGCGACGCCCGCGTAGAAGGCGGTGGCCGGCAGGGTGGCCGCCCCGACCGCGCCGAGCAGCGCGTACGAGCGGCGCAGCTGGAACAGCCGGCGACCGAACAGGTACGCCAGCGGCAGCAGCGTCGAGTTCACCATCGCGTTGATCAGTTGGACGATCCGGTAGCTGTCGGTGAAGTCCCGGTCCCCGAGGAACGCCGGCGAGATCAGCATCGGGTAGCCGACCCGGCGCAAAAGGTCGTTCTCGCTGCTGAAGCCCCCCGGGCCGCCCGCGAGCGCGCGGGCGGTGTTCAGGTAGCTGTCCTCGTCGGTGTGCGCGATCGGCAGCACGATGTGCCGGGACCACCACAGCCGCCAGGCCACGCTGAGCACCCAACCGACGACCAGCAGCAGCGGCACGAGCCAACGCCGGGCGGTCGGGCCGCTCGGCGTCTCGGCCGCCACCACCGGCCGTTCGATCACGTCACTACCGGGTGCCATCAACGCCTCCAGAATTGCCGGCCGGACCGGGCCCACGCCGACCCGACGGGCCCGCCGGCCGGCGTCGGTGACGCACGGGGTGACCCGCTCGCACCGAGCCGGTGTGGATGTCGGGTGAACGCGGGACCCGGCTGGGCGCAGGGGCCGCCGGGTCGTTCGCGCGGTCACTGTAGCGGCCCGATCCGGCCAGGTCAGCCCACATCCGGGGCGGTCGGAAGTGTTCGCCTACGCGGTGTCCGGCATTCACGGGAGCAGAGGTTGCGGTTCACCCGCGAGCGCCGAGGAGTTAACCCGCCATGGCTAGCGTGTCACCCCGGTCGGCCGGCCCAGGGCCGCTCGTTCATCCACGAACACGGGAGCCCCACATTGAGTGAGTTGAATGGATCGTCCATTCTGATCACCGGAGGAACTGGTTCCTTCGGCAGGACGTTCCTCCGGCACATCCTCAACGAGGCCGACCCCGCCAGAGTGGTGGTGTTCTCCCGCGACGAGCTCAAGCAGTACGAGCTGCGTCAGCAACTCGGCGACGACCCGCGGCTGCGCTGGTTCATCGGCGACATCCGGGACCGGCACCGCCTGACCCGGGCCATGCACGGCGTGGACCACGTGGTGCACGCCGCCGCGTTGAAGCAGGTGGACACCGCGGAGTACAACCCCTCGGAGTACATCGCCACAAACATCACCGGCTCCCAGCACGTCGTCGACGCGGCGATCGAGGCCGGCGTCAAGAAGGTCATCGCGCTCTCCACCGACAAGGCGTCCAGCCCGATCAACCTGTACGGCGCGACGAAGCTGGTCGGCGACAAGCTGTTCGTCTCGGCCAACCACTACGCCGCCCAGCACCCGACCCGGTTCTCGGTGGTGCGCTACGGCAACGTGGTGGGCAGCCGCGGCTCGGTGGTCCCGCTGTTCCGTCGGCTGGCCGCCGAGGGCAAGAGCCTGCCGATCACCGACAAGCGGATGACCCGCTTCTGGATCACCCTGGACCAGGCCGTGCAGTTCGTCATGGACTCGTTCGACCAGATGCAGGGCGGCGAGCTGTTCGTGCCGCGGATCCCGAGCATGCGCATCCTCGACCTGGTCGAGGCCGTGGCCCCGGACGCCACCACCCACGAGATCGGGATCCGGCCGGGCGAGAAGCTGCACGAGGAGATGATCGCGCCCGACGACAGCCGGCGGACGCTGCGCGCCGACGGCCGGTTCATCGTCCAGCCCACCATCGCCACCTGGGGTTACCAGGCGCCGGTGGACTGCGACCCGGTGCCGGACGGCTTCGCCTACCAGTCGGACACCAACGACGAGTGGCTCACCGTCGAGCAGTTGCGCGACATGCTCGGCATCAACGGATGACGGGGATGCTCCCGTACGGCCGGCAGTCGATCAGCGAGGACGACGTCGCGGCCGTCGCCGACGTGCTGCGCGGCGACTGGCTCACCACAGGCCCGCAGGTCGACGCCTTCGAGGCCGACCTCGCCCGGTGGACCGGCGGGGTCGGTGTCGCCGCCGTCTCCAACGGCACCGCTGCGCTGCACGTGGCGTACGCGGCGGCCGGAGTGGGACCGGGCGACGAGGTGGTCGTCCCGCCGATGACGTTCGTGGCGACCGCCAGCAGCGCGGTCGCCCTCGGCGCGACCATCGTGTTCGCCGACGTCGACGACGAGACGTTCTGCCTCGACCCGGCGGCGGCCGCCGCCGCGGTCACCGCACGGACGAAGGTCGTCGCCGCTGTCGACTACGCCGGGCACCCCGCCGACTACGACGCGCTGCGCACGTCGGTCGAGGGCAGCGACGCGCTGCTGCTCGCCGACGCGGCGCACTCGATCGGCGGGACGTACCACGGTCGGCCGGTCGGTTCGCTCGCCGACCTGACCACGTTCTCGTTCTTCCCCACCAAGAACCTGACCACCGCCGAGGGCGGCGCCGTCGCGGCGCTGGACCCGGAGATCCTGAGGCGGGCCCGCCGGTTCCGTGGCGTCGGCGTGGTCCGCGAACGTGACGACCTGCGTTTCCCCGACGAGGGTGGCTGGCATCAGGAGGTGCACGAGTTCGGGCTGAACTACCGGCTACCGGACGTGCTCTGCGCCCTGGGCCGCAGCCAACTGCGTCGGCTCGGCGAGTTCACCGCCCGCCGCGCCGCCCTGGTCGCCCGCTATGACGAGGCGCTGGCCGACCTGGACGGCGTGCTGCTGCCGACCCGCAGGTCGTGGGCCGACCCGGCCTGGCACCTCTACCCGATCCGGGTGCTCGACGGTCGCCGTCGCGAGGTGTACGACCGGATGCGGGCCGCCGGCATCGGGGTCCAGGTCAACTACCTCCCGGTGCACTGGCACCCGGCCTTCGCCGACCTGGGCTACCGGCGCGGATCCTGCCCGGTGGCCGAGTCGTTCTACTCCCAACAGCTGTCGCTACCGCTCTACCCGGGGCTCAGCGACGCCGACCAGGACCGCGTCATCGACGCGCTGACCGCCGCGGTGCGGGTCGGCTCGGTGCGTTCCGCCGCCTGATGGGAACCTGATGCACCACGCCAACCACTTCTACGGCCACGCGCACGTGCTGGCCCGGTACGCCGGCCTCGGCGACCGGCACCCACCCCGGATCAACGGGTACGTGCAGCACGGCTGGAACATCGGTGACGGCCTCGCCCCCGGCCACCCGTACGCCGAACGCACCCCCAGCCTGCTCTGGTCCGAGCAGACCCGCCGCCGGGCCTGGTCGGTGGGGCGACGCAACGTGGTCGTCATCGGCGCGCCGTTCAGCTACCTGCTGGCCCTGCGACCCGAGGAACCCCCGGCGGAGGAACGGGAGGGCACCATCTGGTACCCGTTCCACGGCTGGGAGGGTCAGCACGTCAAGGGCGACCACCGCAAACTGATCGCCCTCATCCAGGACACCGAGCCCGGTCCGGTCACGGTCTGCCTCTACTGGCACGAGTACCGGATGCGCAACGTGCGCCGGCTCTACGAGCGCGCCGGGTTCCGGGTGATCTGCCACGGCTACCGGGGACACTGGTGGAAGGACACCGACCCGGAGTTCCTCGACCGACAGCTCACCGAGCTGCGCCGTCACCGCCGGGTAGCATCCAACCGGCTGACCAGCGCGATCTTCTACGGCATCGCGGCAGGGTGCGAGCCGGCGGTCTACGGCGACCCGATGATCCTGTCCAACGAGGACCCCACCTTCGGCGGCACCGCCCGGATCCGACGGCAGTGGCCACAGCTGCACGGCACCAGTGTCGACCTGCCCACCGCTGTCGAGATCGCCCGCGCCGAGTTGGGCACCGACCACCGCTGCACGCCCGCCGAGCTCCGCGAGCTGCTCGGTTGGGCGCACCTCCAGGAGGAAGAGGAAGACCGTGACGACTGAGACGGCACCCGCCGGCCGGATCACCCTGCCGGGCGGCGAGATGCTGGCCTGGTCGGACCTGCCGCAGGAGCGGCTGGCCAACGGTGGACCCCTCGCCGCGCTGGCCGCCCGGCTGGTGCCGCCCGGCGCCCGGGTCCTGGTGGCCGGTCCACACGACCCGGCGTTGCTCGACAGGCTCACCCATGCCGAGGTGACCTGCCTGCTGCGCAGCCACCCGGACGCGGTGGCGCTGGCGCACCGGGCGGCCCGCGTGGTGGTGGGTGGCCCGGGCGGGCTGCCCGACGACGAGACGTACGACGTGGTGATCGCGGCCGCCGGGCTGGACCCGGTGGAGTCGGTGGAGGGTGCCCGGCTCGGCTGGGACGGTGTGCTGGCCCGACTCGCCGCCGCGGTACGACCGGGTGGCGCGTTGCTGCTGCGCCTGGACAACCCGCTGGGCCTGCACCGGCTCGTCGACACCACCCCCTGGTACGCCCTCCGGGACGACTCCGCCTGGATGATCGGCGGCGTGTTGGACCGCGCCCACCCGGCCAACCGGGACCAGCTGCGCGAGCGGCTCCGCGCGGTGGGGCTGCGGCCGGCCGCGTGCTGGGCCGCGTACCCCGATGTCAACACCCCGACGGCGCTGCTGGACGCCGACCACCTCGACCGGGACGCGGGCTCCGGTCTGTTCGACGCGGTGCTGCACGGCGCCTGCGCGGGGGGTTTCACCAGCGCCACAGTGCTCCAGGACCCGGCCCGGCTGGCGGTGGACGCGCTGCACGCCGGACGCGCCGCCGACCTCGCACCGAGCTGGCTGACCCTCGCCCGCCGGCCCGCCGACCCCACGGACCCGACCACGCCGACCGCCGATCCGGACCTGCCGGTGGCTCTCGTGCAGACCGGTCGCCCCGGGATCGGCGTGCTGGAGGTGCTGCACGGCCCCTCCGGCTGGCGCTGGGGGCTCATCCCGGCCGTCGACGCGACGACGCCGGCCGGAGCGCCGTTCGCCAGCCGCGAGGCTGCCTACCGGGACGTGGACGCGCTGTCCGGGCCGGTGCCGTCCGGCCGGCTGCTGCGTACCCTGCTGCTCGACGCGGCCCTGCGCCGCGACCTGGCCACCCTGCGCGCGCTGCTGCACGGGTACGCGGGCTGGCTCGCCGACCAGGCCGACACCGACGGTCGGATCGCCGGCGCGGCGGCGCTGGCCGGCACCGACAACGTCGTGGTCGACGGCGAGCGGTACGCGGTGCTCGACCCCAGCTGGCGGGCCACCGCCGCGCTGCCCGCCGACGTGGTGCTCGCCCGCGGCCTGTGGCGCTTCGCCGCGGGCCTGCTCACCGGCGGGTACGCCCATCCGTGGTCGTCCACACTCGACGTCGCGGGCCTGACCGTGGTGCTCGGCGGCCTCGCCGGCCACGACCTCGACCGCGCGACAGTCGACGAGGCGGTGGAGGCCGAGGCGGCCATCGCCGCCGCGCTACACGGGTTGGACGCCGGCGGCACTGTCGACCTCGCCACCGAGCTGCACGCCGTCGCGCCGACCGACCCGCCGGTCGGCGGGCACAGCTACCAACAGCTGCGCGAGGCGTGGCTGCGCCAGCGCGAGGAACTCACCCGGTTGGCCGCGCTGACCGCGTGGACCGAGGAACTGCTCACCTCGCGGGAACGGGCACTGCGCCGGGCCGAGACGACGATCGGCCTGCTCAGCGGGTCGCTCAGCTACCGGGTGGGCCGGCTCGCCATCACCCCGGCCCGGCTGGCCAAGCGGGGCGCCCGCGCCGCCAAACGCCGGGCCACAGCGGTGCTCGCCCCCAAGCAGGAGGAGCAGCAGTGACCGGCGTACTCCCCACGGACGACTCCGGGCCACGGATCGTCGGCATCGTGCAGGCGCGCATGGGTTCGTCCCGACTGCCCGGCAAGGTGCTCCGCCCGCTCGCCGGACGGTCCGTGCTGGGCCGGGTCGTACGCGCCGCCCGGGACAGTGGCGTCCTGGCCGACCTGGTGGTCGCCACCAGCACCGACACCGTCGACGACGCGGTGGCCGTCGAATGCGCGCGGCTCGACGTGCCGTGCCACCGCGGGTCGGTCGACGACGTGCTGGACCGCTTCCTGGGCGCCCTCGCGGCACACCCCGGGGACGCCGTCATGCGGTTCACCGCCGACTGCCCCCTGCTCGACCCGGAGATCATCACACTGGTCGCGTCGGTGTACCGGGCGGTCCCCGGGCTGGACTACGCGAGCACGTCGATCGCCCGGACCCTGCCCCGCGGGCTGGACGTCGAGATCATCCGAGCGGAGACCCTCCGCACCCTGGGCCGGCTCGCCACCGACCACCACCGGGTGCACGTGACCTCGTACGCGTACACCCACCCGGAGCTGTTCCGGGTGCTCGGGGTGACACTCACGCCGGACCGCTCCGCGCTGCGGCTGACCCTCGACACCGAGCAGGACTGGGCGCTGGTCAGCGCGATCATCGACCACTTCGGTGACGTCAGCGTGCCGCTCGCCAAACTTGCCGACTGGCTCGACGGTCAGCCCCGGCTGCGCTCGCTCAACGCCGACGTACGACAGAAGCAGCTGGAGGAGTCCTGAGCACCCTGAGGGTCGGGTTGCGCTGCGACGCCGGGCCACGGCGCGGCGTCGGCCACCTCGTCCGCTGCCTGGCGCTCGCCGAGGAGTTCCTCGCCCGGGGCGCCGACGTCACGGTGTTCGGCACCGTCGAACGCCTCGACTGGGCCACCGCGGAGCTGGCCGCCCGGGGCATGCCGCTGCTCCCCGGCCCGGACTCGGCGGCCGAACTGGTCGAGACGGCCCGCCGACACGACCTGGACGTAATGGTCCTCGACTCCTACGAGCTGGACCCGGCCGGTGCCGGCGCCCTACGCGCCGCCGGCGTGAACACCCTCGCCATCATCGACGGGGACAGCCGAGGCCAGGTCGCGGACCTCTACCTCGACCAGAACTTCGGAGCGGAACTGCCGGGCCCGGGTGCCGAGACGGGCCCGGATGCCGGGGTGGGGTTGCCCGGCCGGCTGCTCGCCGGGAGCGGGTACGCCCTGCTGCGCGACACCGTGATCAGCGCCCGGCCACCGGTCGCCCCGCCCGCCACGGCGGTCGGCCGCCCCCGGGTGCTGGCCTTCTTCGGCGGCACCGACGCGGTCGGCGCCGCCCCGGTCCTGACCCGGGTGCTGGTGGCCACCGGTCACCCGATGGACCTCACAGTCATCGTGGGGCGACCCGAGATCGAAGCCGAGGTCGAGGACGTCACCCCCGGCCGGGGGCAGATCATCCGACCGGTCCCGCCCACCACCTCGCTACCGGCACTGATCACCGAAGCCGACCTGGTGGTCAGCGCCGCCGGCACGTCCACCTGGGAACTCTGCTGCCTCGGCGCACCCACTGCACTGGTCTGCGTGGTCGACAACCAACGTGAGTCGTACACCCGGGTGGTGCGACACGGCCTGGCCGCCGGCCTCGGCGAGCTTCCCGAGCTGACCGCCGGCGGCGTCGCCGGACGAGCCGCCCGCGCGACGGCGGCGCGGACCCTGCACGGCCTGCTCAACTCGCCGCAGCGGCGCACGACGCTCGCCGCGCGAGCCTGGTCCACTGTCGACGGGCAGGGCCGGGCGCGGGTCGTGGACGCGGTGTTCGACGCTGTACGCGCCGCCGCCGTCACCGGCTGACCGCAGCCGGCCACGGCCCCGACACACGGCTAGCACGGGTGTACGAAAGTGCTGCTAGGGTGGTTGCATGACGCCTGCCGCCTACCAGCCGTCGATGCTCGACCTGGCCGACGCCGGGCCGACCCTGGGGCCACTGCCCGGCCAGATCCGCCGGCACCAGCTCAGCCGAGGCGCCTGGGTCGACCACCTCCCCGGCTGGGTGCGCGGCTCCGACACGGTCCTCGACACCCTGCTCACCGAGGTGCCCTGGCGTGCCGAACGGCGCACCATGTATGAGACCGAGGTCGACGTGCCCCGCCTGCTCTGCTGGTACGACGGCGCGCGGCAACTCCCCCACCCCGTGCTCACCGCCGCGCAGGCCGCACTCAGCGCGCACTACGCGCCCGAGCTGGGCGAGCCATTCGTCACCGCCGGCCTGTGCCTCTACCGCTCCGGGCGCGACAGCGTGGCCTGGCACGGCGACACCATCGGCCGCTCGGCGCACACCGACACGATCGTCGCGATCGTCTCCTTCGGAGCACCCCGACCGCTGCTGCTACGCCCACGCGGCGGCGGCGAGAGCCTGCGCTTCCCGGTGGGCCACGGCGACCTGATCGTCATGGGCGGCTCCTGCCAACGCACCTGGGAACACGCCATCCCCAAGACCACCCGCCCCGTCGGCCCGCGGGTGAGCGTCCAGTTCCGCCCCCACAACGTCGCCTGACTGTGGCTCGGCTAGGACGGAATCAGACGTTCGAGGCGGCGGCGGACCTCCTCGGCTGCGGGGTCGCCCACGTCCTCATAGATCCGCGCGGCCAGGCGCCAGGCGACGGCGGCGGCGTTCCGGTCACCCATCCCTTCCCGGGTTTCCCCGAGTCGGATGAGGGTCTCAGCCTCGTGATACCGGTCGGCGGAGTCGCGAAAGAGTTCGATCGCCTGCTCGTAGCAGTTGGCCGCGCGGTCGCGTTCACCGAGGCGGTCGTAGGCGAAGCCGAGGCTGTCCAGCGTCGCGGCCTGACCGTTGCGGTCGTCGGACAGTCGTTGCTGGTCGAGGGCCGCGGTGCAGCTGGCGATGGCCTGAACATAGTCGCCGGTGGTGGCGAGTAGCCAACCGATCGCGTTGAGCGTCCGGGCTTCGCCCGCGTGATTGCCGACCGACCGGTAGAGCCGCAGCGCCTCGCGACCGTGTGCGAGCGCCTCGTCGAGCCGACCGTCCAGGTAGCAGAGTTCGCAGTAGTTGTGCAGCGTCTGGGCCTGGCCGATCGGGTCGCCGAGACGTTCGTGCAGCTCAAGCGCGCGCTTGAGCCGGTCCTCGGCCGTGGTGCGGTCGCCCAGTCGGGTCAGCGCGCGGGAGACCAGCCGGTTGGCGACGGCCTGACCGGCGATGTCGTCGATCTTCTCCGCGGCGCCCAGCGCGACCTCTTGGATGGCGAGCTGGTCCTGCCACAGCCCGCGCGGTGCCACGAAGGTGGTCAGCGCCCACGCGATCTGCCAGGCGTACGCTTCGAAGCCGTTCTCGGCAGCCTGTCGGACGACCCGGACCAGCACTCGATGCTCCGCCGTGAACCAGGCGAACGCGCCGTCGTGATCGGTCACCGCCCGCCTGACGGGTACGGGCAGCGGCGGCATCGGCTCGATCGGGGGCCACTGCGGCTGAAGGAGCCGGGCGGCCGGATAGGCGGCGTGCAGGTAGTGGTCGTACAGGCGCTGTCGGGCTGCGCCGTGTTCGTCGCCACGCTCCGACGACTGCGCGAGCTCGGCCGCATACGCGCGCAGAAGATCGTGGAAGGCGAACCGGCCGGGCGCGTGCTCCGCCAGCAGATGCAGCCGGGTCAGTTCCCGCAGGATCGGAGTAACGGCCGCGGCCGACACACCGGCGAGCGCCGAGGCCGCTGCGGTGGTCAGGTCCGGGCCCGGATGCAGCCCCAGCAGGGTGAACAACCGGGCCGCGTCCACCCCCAGGGCCAGGAACGACCACGAGAAGACGCGCCGGACGTCGCCGTCGGCCAAGGCGTCCAGCCTCGCCTCGGCCGAGTGCAGTTCGGCGGCGATCGCGCTGAGCGGGAACGTGGGATGGGTCGCGACACGCGCCGCCACTATCGACAGTGCCAGCGGAAGCCGGCCCGCGGCCTCGATGATGTCGGCCACCGCCACCGACTCGGAGGCGAGCCGGCTGACCCCGAGACGCCTGGCCAGCAGGCTCCTCGACTCCTCCACCGTCAGCACGTCCAGTGTCAACGGCGTGGCACACTCGGCGGCGATCAGGCCGCCGAGCCGGTCACGGCTGGTGACCACCACCATGCAACGGCCCGCACCGGGCAGCAGGGCGCGCACCTGGGCGGAGTCGCGAGCGTTGTCGAGCACCAGGAGCATCCGGCGGGAGGCCAGCAGGCTGCGGTAGAGACCAGTCCGGGCCTCCATGTCGGAGGGTATCCGGGCGTGGGGCACGCCGAGCGCTTCGAGGAAACCGGACAGGGCGTCGGGCGGTGACACCGCGCCGGCTTCGTCGTAACCGCGAAGGTTCACATAGAGCTGGCCGTCCGGGAAGCGGTCGGCAACCCGGTGCGCCCAGTGCAACGCCAGGGCCGTCTTGCCGACTCCGGCCATCCCGGACACCACGGAGACGGCCACGCCCGTCGGCCCGTCAGCCCTGCCGTGCAGAAGCCCGTCGAGGCCCGCCAACTCGGCGCTGCGTCCGACGAACTCCGGCACCGCACGCGGCAGTTGCTCGGGGTGCTGGATGAGCGGCCCCACTGTCGTCTCCGGCGCCGGCAGGTCCGGCCCCACTGGCGGTTGGGCCGTCAGGCCCGGGCGGTGATGCAGGATGTCGTCGTACAGCGTGACGAGCTCGGGCGCGGGATCGAGGCCAGTCTCCTCCGCCAGCGTCTGCCGGGCCTGCCGGAAAGCATCCAGTGCGCCGGCTACGTCTCCGATCCGGTACAGGCTGAGCATCAACTGGCCCCATGCCCGCTGCCGCAACGGATGCCGGTCGAGCAGGCCGCGCAACCGGTGCACCACGTCGGCCGATGCGCCGAGGGCCAGCACCGCCTCGGCGTAGTCCTCCTCGACGAGCAGCCGGCGCTCCTCCAACTGCGCCACCCGCCGAGCCAGCGCCGAGCGCAGCGGCAGGTCGGACAGCGGCGCACCACGCCACAGGCGCGCCGCGGCCGAGAGTTCGGCCTCGGCCCGGTCCAGATCGGAAACGGCCAGCGCCTCGCGGCCCCGCGCCGCCGCGGCGTCGAACAGGTCCAGGTCCCGTTCGCCTGGGCCCACCCGCAGCAGGTAACCGCCGGCCGCAGCGGTTATCCCGTCCCAGGTCACCCCACCGCCCAGCGACCGCCGCAACCCGCGCACATAGGTGCGCAGGTTCGCGGCGGCCGACGCCGGCTCGTCGTCACCCCACAGCATCGCGGTCAACTCGTTGGTGCCGACGACCTCATTCGGGCGCAACAGCAGGGTCGCCAGCAGCAGACGCTGCTTCACCGATCCCAGTGGAACCAGCCGGCCGTCGCGGTACACCCGGAACGGGCCAAGGAGTTCGAAACGCAACCAGGCACCTCACATGTGGGCGCTGCCATGTGCCGCCACGCGTACCGCACCCGGACAGGCGGGCGAGTAGATGAGCTATGCGTGAGTTGTGCGGCGGTTGTACCGGCCCCACCGTACCTTCTCCAAGGGGGGCCTCGGAGCGGTGGGGGCGGGTGGACCCTCCCCACCGCCCCCTACCCGCGCACCGATCGCCAGCCCTGGTTGCACGACGCTGCCGCGACGCCCCAGCACCGTTGCCCCCTTCTGATTCCCGACCAGAGGAGACACATGTCGTCGCTCCGCTCCACCCGCCGCATCCTCAAGAGAGTTGCCGTGCCCGCCATCGGCGCGGCGTTGGCCATCGGCATCAACGTCACCATCGCCACGCCGGCCGCGGCCAGCGGCTCCTACACGGGCAGGGCGTACGTCCATGGCACCGGCGGGGTGTCTGACGACTTCGATGACGAAGGCGTCACCAACGTCACCACGCACCGCAACTCGAACGTCGCCTGTCTCTGGCAGACCATTCTCTGGGCGAACGGCTACCTGCCCTCGTCCGGGGTCGACGGCGTCTTCGGCGACCAGACCGATGCCGCGACGAGGAACTTCCAGCGCGACAAGGGCCTCTCAGCGGATGGCTCCGCAGGCCGGAACAGCTGGACGAAGGCCGGCGACAAGCTGGTGCAGCACGACAACCAGAACGGTTGGCTGTACGTGGTGTACCACGGGGCGACGGGTTCCAGGAGCCCGTACGGCTCGCACCAATTCGTCCTGCAGCGTTCGCCCGACGGAAACTACCGGTTCTACCCGCAGGGCGGCGGGCCCTACTGGGCCGCCTACAACTCCCGCACCTGCTGACCTCGGCCAGCACCGCGACGTGGCGGATGCCGGGCCAGCCTGTGCGCCGATCCGGGAAAAATACCGACAGATGGAGTGACGAGCATGGAGCAGAGCAGGCGGAACGGCGTCTCGCGTCGCGGGCTGATCCGAGGCGGGCTGCTGGCGGTGGCGGCATCGGGCGTGGCGGTGGTCGGTTTCGCAGGCCCGGCGAGCGCGGCCGTGGTCAACCTCGGCCTTGACAAGCAAGGTGCCAAACGGATCCAGCGGTGGATCCTCACCATGTACGGCTACAACGGCGCGATCGACGGGGCGCTAGGGACCAACAGCTGGAAGGCGATGCAGCGCTACCTGGCCAACTGGCCCGACCAGCCCTCTCCGTACCGGGGCGCCATCGACGGAATCGTGGGAGCCGGGACGATCGTGTCGCTACAGGCCAACTTGAAGAAGTTCAAAGGCTACACCGGTGCCATCGACGGCATCGCCGGGCCGGGGACCAAGGCGGCGTTCTGGCGCAAGGCCTACTCCAACCCGGCGGTCTGACCGGGTACGCATCGCGAGTGGCCCGACCGCCACGCGGTGACCAGCGACTCGCAAGGTAGGTCCGGACGCGGGGGTCCGGTTATCCGGATCTACCTTGCGGTTCTCCGGCCTGATCGCCATTGATCCAGCGGCGACCGGGCGCCGTCCTAGAGGAGGCCGGCCAGTTTGTAGAGGACCAGGGAGCCGGCCACCGCGACGTTGAGGCTGTGGCCATGGCCGACCATGGGAATCTCCACCGCCGCGTCCAGATGGTCGAGCGCCTCGGGCGGGATGCCTGTCGCCTCGTGCCCCAGCAGCACGACGGTGCGGCCCCGAGCGGCGGGCAGATCACCAAGCCGGACGGCCTCATCGGCCAACTCCACCCCGAGGACCCGCGTGCCGGCGGCCCGTTCGGCGGCCAGCCAGCTCAGCGGGCTGCCGACCCGGTGAACGCAGCCCGGCCGGCGCAGCGTGTTGCCCCGGGCCACGGCCTCGTCCACCCAGCGGAACGGAGGCACGGCGAGGCAGGCGCCGACCGCGTCGCACGTCCGCAACAGGGTGCCCAGGTTCGCGCCGTGCATCGGCCAGAGTGGGGCGGCGACCAGGTGACCCCAGCAGCGATGTGGCCGGGGACGGCGGGCTGCGCGCAGCTCACGCCTGGGCCGGACCCGGATGGCGGCGCTCACGCCGCGCCGGCGACTCCGCCGGACAGAGAAGAAATCATGTTGAGGGGCGCTTCGCGGTGCACCCGGACCCTCACCGACAACAGAGGCCCCACCATACCGCGCTGGCGGACACCCCCACTGCCCAAGATCGTGCTCGATCCAGGATCGAGTGGTATCACCGCGTCGGTGACACCACTACTTCCAGGATCGAGCAAGATCTTGTTGCCGGGGGCGCCAGACGGGCCGGGCGCGACAACGCGGGTGGGTCAGTCGCGTTCGATCAGGTGGCCCACCACAGTTGGGCCGAGCATCACCGCGAAGCCACTGCCGTCGCGGCGCGGGTCCGCCGCGGGCAGCTCCACCGGGTCGCCGGTGGCCGTCGCGCCAACCGGTCGCGGGCCCACCCAGGCGACGGCCACGTCCGTCTCACCCTTGAGGAAGCGGTGCGCGCGCACGCCGCCGGTCGCCCGGCCCTTCGCCGGGTACGACTTGAACGGCGTCACCTTGACCGTCGCCCCGGTGGAGGTGACCACCATCGGCTCGCCATGCCCCGGGTCGTCGGTGCGCAGCGCCCCGAAGAACGCCACCCGTGCACCGGCCGGCAGGTTGATGCCGGCCATGCCACCGCCCTTGAGGCCCTGCGGACGGACCAACCCGGCGGGGAAGCGCAACAGTGACGCCTCCGAGGTGACGAAGGTCAGCGTCTCGGTGCCGTCGGTCAGCCAGGTCGCCCCGACCACCTCGTCGCCGTCGCGCAGACCGATCACCTCGAACTCGTCGGAGCGCACCGGCCACTCCGGCGCGCAGATCTTCACCGCGCCCTGCCGGGTGCCCAACGCCAGCCCCGGTGAGCCCTCCGCCTGCCCGCCGAGCGGGGCCAGGCCGACGACAGTCTCCCCCGCCGCCAACGGCACCAGCTCGGCCGCGGACATGCCGCCCCGCAGTGACACAGTGCCCGCCTGCTCGGGCAGCACCGGCAGCGGCAGGACGTCGACCTTGAACGCCCGACCGGCGCTGGTCAACAGCAGCACCCGGCCACGGGCGGTGGAGTGCGCGATGGCGCGTACCGTGTCGTGCTTGACCCGGCCGTTGCGGCGGCGCCCCTCGGAGCTCTCCTCCGACTCGGCCGCGGTCCGGGCGACCAGCCCGGTAGCGGAGAGGATCACCTGGCACGGGTCGTCGGCGACCTCCAGCGGGCCGGCCGGTGCGGACGCCGCCAGCACCTCCTTCAGGTCACCGTCGACAAGCGTCGTACGACGTTCGGTGCTGAACTGCTTGACCACGGCGGCCAGCTCGTCGGAGACCACCTTCCTGAGCACCCGCTCGTCGTCGAGGATCTTGCTCAACTCGGCGATCTCGGTGCGCAGCCGCTCCTGCTCGGCCTCCAGCTCGATCCGGTCGAACTTGGTCAGTCGGCGCAACGGAGTGTCCAGGATGTACGTCGCCTGGATGTCGGAGAGGCCGAACCGGCTCATCAGCCCGTCCTTCGCGGCCTGCGCGTCGTCGCTGCCCCGGATCAGCCGGACCACCTCGTCGATGTCCAGCAGAGCGATCAGCAGACCGTCGACCAGGTGCAGCCGTTCCTGGCGCTTGCGCCGACGGTACGAGGTGCGCCGGGTGACCACCTCGTACCGGTGGGCCAGGAAGACCTCCAGCAGCGCCTTGAGGCCCAGCGTGCGCGGCTGCCCGTCGACCAGGACCAGGTTGTTGACGCCGAACGACTGCTCCAGCGGGGTCAGCCGGTAGAGGTCGGCGAGCAGCGCCTGCGGGTTGACCCCCACCTTGCACTCGACGACGAGCCGGGTGCCGCTCTCCCGGTCGGTGAGGTCCTTGACATCGGCGATGCCGGTCAGCCGCTTGGTCTTGGTGACCTCGTTGGTGATGGCGGCGATGACCTTCTCCGCACCGACGCCGTAGGGCAACTCGACCACTGTGATCGCCTGACGGCCCCGGCTGCCCTCGATCGGGCCGATCTCCACCTTGCCGCGCATCCGCACCACGCCACGCCCGGTCTCGTACGCCCGGCGCACCTCGTCCAGGCCGAGCAGCACCCCACCGGTGGGCAGGTCGGGGCCGGGGACGAACTCCATGAGTTTGTCCAGAGTGGCGTCCGGGTGGTTGATCAGCCAGCGGGCCGCGGAGACGACCTCCGCCAGGTTGTGCGGGATCATGTTGGTGGCCATCCCGACCGCGATCCCGGACGCGCCGTTGACCAACAGGTTGGGGAAGGCGGCCGGCAGCACGGTCGGCTGGGTCAGCGACCCGTCGTAGTTGGGCTCGACATCGACGGTGTCCTCGCCCAGCTCACCGACGAGCAGCATGGCCTCGCGAGACATGCGTGCTTCGGTGTAACGCGATGCCGCCGGTCCATCGTCTGGGGATCCAAAATTTCCATGCCCGTCGATGAGTGGCACGTTAAGGGAGAAGTCCTGGGCGAGGCGGACCATCGCGTCATAGATCGCCGTGTCACCGTGCGGATGGTACTTTCCCATTGTATCCCCGACAATTCGGGCAGACTTCACGTGCCCGCGATCCGGGCGGTAGCCCTGCTCGTACATCGACCAGAGGATGCGCCGGTGCACGGGCTTGAGGCCGTCCCGTGCGTCGGGCAGGGCGCGGGAGTGGATGACCGAGAACGCGTACTCCAGATAGGAGTCGGAGACCTCGGTGACCAGCGGGTTGTCGTAGACCCGCGCGCCGGCCTGGTCGAACGAGGAGAGGTCGACCTTGTTTTCCTTACGGCGTGCCATGACTCAGCTCTCCATCGAAACGGAACGGGCGCTCATGCGTCGATCGCATCCCGGTCGACGCGGTCGGCGGAGTCGATCAGCCAGTTGCGGCGTGGCTCGACCTTCTCCCCCATCAGCAGTTCGAGGATGCGTTCGGCGGCGTCGACGTCGTCGAGGGTGATCCGGCGGACGGCACGGGTGGCCGGGTTCATCGTGGTGTCCCACAACTCGTCGGCGTCCATCTCACCGAGACCCTTGAACCGTGGGATGGGCGTGACGATCTGCTTGCCGGACTTCTCCAGCTTGCGGACCGTCGTCTCCATCTCGGCCTGGGTGTAGGTGTAGACGGTCTGCGGACTGCGCCCCCTGGTGGTGATCTTGTGCAGGGGCGGCATCGCGGCGTAGAGCCGGCCGGCCTCGATCAGCGGCCGCATGTACCTGGCGAACAGGGTGATCAGCAGCGTACGGATGTGGGCGCCGTCCACGTCGGCGTCGGCCATGATCAGCACGCGGCCGTAGCGCAGCGCGGAGAGGTCGAAGGTGCGCCCCGAGCCGGCGCCGAGGACCTGCACGATGGCGGCGCACTCGGCATTGTCCAGAACCTGCTGGAGGTTGGCCTTCTGCACGTTGAGGATCTTGCCGCGGATCGGCAACAGCGCCTGGTATTCCGAGGAACGGGCCATCCGGCTCGTGCCCAACGCGCTGTCGCCCTCGACGATGAACAGCTCGCTGCGATCGATGCCGGTGGCCCGGCAGTCGACAAGCTTCGGCGGCATGGACGCGCCCTCCAGGGCGGTCTTGCGCCGGGCGGCGTCCTTCTGTTGCTTCTGGGTGAGTCGCACCCGGGCGGCGTCGACGATCTTCTGCAGGACGGTGCGCGCCTCGGCCTTGGTGCGCCGGTCCTCCAGCCAGGTCTTGATGTGCGCGTCGACCAGGGACTGGAGAACCTTGGTGATGCCGGTGGTGGAGAGCTCGTCCTTTGTCTGCGAGGTGAACTGCGGCTCGGGGATCCGCACGTGCACCACAGCGGTCATACCCTCCAGGACGTCGTCCAGGGTGGGCGGCTCCTCCTTGGCCTTGAGCAGACCGCGGGTGTTACGGATCGCGTCGGCGAGCGCGCGGACGAGGGCCCGCTCGAAGCCCTTGCGGTGGGTGCCGCCGTGCGCGTTGCGAATGGTGTTGGTGAAGCATTCGACGGTGCGCTCGTAACCGGTGCCCCACCGGAACGCCACCTCGACCTCGGCGCGCCGCTGCACGTTGGACTGCATGACACCGTTGGCGTCGGCGGCGTTCTCCCGGTAGGTGCCCTCGCCGTTGACCAGCAGGGTGCCGGAGACCGGCCGGTCGCCGGCCGGGGCGAGGAACTCCACCATGTCACTGAGCCCGTTGGGGTAGTGGAACCGCTCCTCGGCGGGCGTCTCGCCGGTCAGGTCGCGGAGCAGGTAGGTCACGCCGGGGACGAGGAACGCGGTGTTGCGCAGCTTCATCCGGACGGCGTCGACGTCGAGCGCCGCGCCGGTCTCGAAGTAGCGGGCGTCGTGCCACCAGCGGATCGAGGTGCCGGTGCGCTGGCCGCGCTTCATGGCGCCGATCACCTGGAGCCCGGGGCCGGCGGTGAAGCGGGCGTCCGGCCCGTCGCCGTCGAAGATGCCCGGGACGCCGTGCCGGAACGACATCGCGTGGACCTTGCCGGCGCGACGGACGGTCACGTCGAAGCGGTGGGACAGCGCGTTGACCGCCGACGCGCCGACGCCGTGCAGACCGCCGGAGGTCTTGTAGCCGGAGCCGCCGAACTTGCCACCTGCGTGCAGCCGGGTCAGCACCAGCTCGACGCCGGAGATGCCGGACTTGGCGTGCACGTCGGTGGGGATGCCCCGGCCGTCGTCGTCGACCTGCACCGAGCCGTCGGCGTGCAGGATCACCTCGACGTGGCCAGCGTGACCGGCGACACCCTCGTCGGTGGAGTTGTCGAGGATCTCGTTGACGAGGTGACCCACGCCACGGCTGTCGGTGGAACCGATGTACATGCCGGGCCGCTTGCGGACAGCGTCCAGCCCCTCAAGGTGGGTGAGGTCATCGGCCCCGTACAGGGTGTCAGGCTCTGCGGTCAACTGGTCGTACTCCCCGGTCTCGGCGGTGTGCTGCCGGTCACCGGCGACATCAGCCGGCGTGGCGCGCCGCAGCGAGCCTAGCCCGAGGCTAGGACAACCACCGGAGGACCTACGCGACCCGCCGCGCGCGGCCGTCCAGACGTGAGCCAACGAACAACCGGCCGGTGATCATGGGGCTACGCAGAGACACCACCCTTCCGCGCCCGGGTACGGCGTCATGTCTACGGGCGCGTGTCTTTCGTCGAACGAATCTGTTACGGGCCATTGACGCCTGTCGCGCAGGGGTGATCTGATCGCGCTCTCAGAGAATCTTTCATCTTTCGATGGATGGGGGCCCCCATGCCCAGGTTCCGCCGTACCGCGCTCGCCGCGGGACTAACGATCGCCATGGCCGCGTTGTCGACCGCCGTCGCGCTGCCCGCACCCGCGTCCGCCGCGTTGCCCACCGCCGCGGTGGCACTCGGGGACAGCTTCATCAGCGGCGAGGGCGCCGGGGCGTACACCCCGGTGGTCGACGTCAACGGAGTCAGCCAGGGCTTCCCGGGTTGGACGGGGGCGAACAACAACGCGTTCTTCTGCCACCGTTCGGCGAACGCCTCGCTCAACCAGGCCAACCTGCCGGGCATCCAGAACCGGTTCAACCTGGCCTGCTCCGGTGGTCAGCCCCACGACATCGCCAACGCCTCCCAGGCGCGGACCAACGGTCGTACCGTGGCCTCGCAGCTGAGCCAGCTGCGCGCCGTCGCGCAGACCCAGGACATCGACCTGGTGCTGGTCGGCCTCGGTTCCAACAACAGCTCGTTCACCTTCGGCAGCGTCGCGGAGAAGTGCGCCAACCGGTTCATCGCCGACGCGTGGACGGGCTGGTGGGAGTTCTGGGCGTACCTGAACGGCCCGGTGGAGCAGAAGCCGTGCAGCGACGCCGACCTGGCCACCGCCGCGCAGATCAGCGCCGCGACCGCGGAGACCACAGCGGCCGTACGCCAGATCCTGACCACCCTCGACCAGGTGGACGCGGACGGTCAGCACCGGGTGGTGTTCCAGGACTACACGAACCCGCTGCCGCTGGACCTGAACCAGCAGTTCCACGAGGAGGACAGCCGCGACGACACCCGGGACAAGTTCCGTGACCTGGGTGCCGAGCGGTACGCGGCCGGTTGCCCGATCCACCGGGCCAGCCTGGCGCCGGGGCACCGCTTCTCCCAGGGTCTGGGCGGCATCGTGAAGTCCACCCGGGACACGCTGGCCGCCGAGTTTCCCGCCGACGACCTGGTCTACCTGAACGTGCAGCAGGCCTTCAACGGTGCCCGGCTCTGCGAGCAGACCAGCAGCCCGAGCGGCGCGTTGGCCACTCCGATCCGGCTTCAGGACGGCGCGACCGGCACCTTCGTCACCAGCCTCGCCGGCAAGGACAAGATCGCCATCCAGCGGATCGCCAACACCTGCGTCAGCTACTTCCAGACCTGCCAGGAGTCGTGGCACCCGAACGCCACCGGGCACCAGGTCCTCGGCCAGTGCCTGAGCGGCGCGGCCTCCACGAGTGCCCGTTCGGTGGCCTGCGTCCGGGCCAGCAACGGGACGATCTCGGTCTCCTGACCGCGGCGCCAATCGGAGGGCTCCGCCGTTCGGCGGGGCCCTCCGTCGCGTCCGTCGAGCGCGCGGCGCATCCGCACGGCGCGGCAGTCGCCCGGCCGCCTGGTGCTACCCGCCGGTAACGTCTGGCCGTAGGCTGAGCCGGTGAACGGGGACCCGGAGTACGCGCAGGAGTTCGTCGACGTCGACCGTGGCCGGCTGGGTGTCCAGGTCTACCCGGAGCCGGCCGGGGTGACGGGTGCGCCGGTGGTGGTGATCTGGCCCGCGATGGGGGTCCGGGCCCGGTACTACCGGCCCTTCGCCGCCGCGCTGCGCGCCGCCGGGCTGGCCGTGGTCGTGGCCGACCTGCGCGGCACCGGGGAGAGCACGCCCGCGCCGAGTCGGGCGGACCGGCACGGTTACGCCGAACTGGCCGACGACGTCGGCGCCGTCCAGGCCGCTCTCAAACCGCGACTGGACGGTCGCACCCGGCTGCTTCTCGGGCACTCGCTCGGCGGGCAGGCCGCACTGCTGCACCTCGCCCTGCACGGCGGCGACGAGGTGGACGGGTTGGCGCTGATCGCGGTCGGCATCCCGTACTGGCGGACCTACCCGGGCCGGCGCGGCCTCGGCGTGCTGCCCTACACCCAGGGGATCGCCGCCACGGCGGCCCTGCTCGGGGTCTGGCCGGGTTGGGGCTTCGGCGGTCGGCAGGCACGCGGGGTGATCCGCGACTGGGCGTACACCGCGCGGACCGGCCGGTTCCCCCGGCTCGACGGTACGGACACCGAGGCGGCGGTCCACGCGGTGCGGACCCCGGTACTGGCCGTCAGTGTGGACGACGACCAGTTCACCCCGCACGAGACCATGGACCACCTCTGCGCGAAGCTCGGCAACGCGCCGGTGACCCGTGAGCGGTACACAGTGGCGCAGGCCGGGGCGACGTTGGACCACTTCACCTGGGTCCGCGCGGGTGCCCCGCTGGCGCGGCGGATCGCCGGTTTCGTCGGCGACCTGCCGCCCCGCTGAGGCGTACCGGCCGGTCGGCGGGCACCGCTCGGCTCACTCGTCCTGGTCCAGCGGCACCAGCTCACCGTCGCGCTCGACCCGGATCTCGGCGTGCTCCTTGCGGGGCGCCACCTCGGCGGTGTTCCGGTGTGGGTCGTTGTCGGGGTGCATGAGCACCGCGTCTGTTTTGGGGGTCTTCTCCCGGCTCTCGTCCGGCTGCGACATCGCGTTCCCCTCTCGTCGGCGTCGCTCGGGATCTACCCGCCACCGAGCGAACGACTCCTGCCCGGGCGACGCCGACCCGCCGACGGCACGGATGTCCCGTAGCTGCCGGCTACGGCCCGGGTCGGCCCGCCCGGGGCGGGGTTAGCCGCCCGACCGGCGGGTAAGCCGCACCGCCCGACACGGCGGAAGGGGATCACATGTCCGAACGGCACACCGCACTGCGCTCGATGCACGATCTGGGCCTGGCGGCCTGGTTTGGCGGCTCCCTCATGGGTGCCTTCGGTGTCAACGGCGCAGCGGCGAAAATCAGCGACTCGACCCAGCGACTTCCGGTCGCCTCGGCCGGATGGTCCAAGTGGACTCCGGTCAACGCGGCCGCGATCGGCGCCCACCTGGCCGGCGCCGTCGGCGAGCTGGTGACCGAGAGCCCACGGGTGGCGGCACAGTCCGGCGTCGGCCGGGCCAGCGCCATCAAGACGGCGTTGACCATCGGCGCGCTGGCGGTCACCGGCTACAGCCGGTTGGTCGGCATGCGGTTGGAGAAGGCCGGCGGCCCGTCGGTGAGCGGCGCCACCGAGCCGAACCACCAGACACCGGCCAGTGTGGCCTCGTCGCAGCGGCAGATGAAGCTGCTCCAGTGGGCCATTCCGGCGCTGACCGGGACCCTGGTCGTGGTCACCGCGTACATGGGTGAGCAGCAGAAGCCCGGCCAGGTGTTCCGCGGGATGCTCGGTCGCGCCGGTGGGATGAAGGGCGCGTCGAAGGGCATGATCAAGATGGCGGGAATGAGCAACGGCAAGCGGCCGATGGCGATGGCCGGACGCTGAACGTCGGGCCGGCCGGCGTCCCGCCGCCACCTCGACGGCGGGGCGCTGGCCGGCCCTGCGCACGTACCGGAGCGATGCGACGAGGTCGGGCGGGCAGTCCCGCCCCGAGAACGGCACATCGTCCGCCGGTAGCGGCGGACCGACGAGCGGGGTGGCCATGACGGCGCACAAGGGACGCAGCGGTGACAACGACCGGCTGGAGCCGGAGGCGACCAAGCCGTGGGGCACCGGCGACGGCTTCGACGCCGACGCCCCCTGGGGCGCGGACGACGACTCACCGATGGACGAGGGCAGCGAGGAGACCGCGGTGCCCGAGGGGCGGCGCGGTGAGCGGCGCGCGGGTGCCCCGGCGGGCCGGACGGACCCGGCGGGACGACACGGCTTCGGCTCGGTCGAGCCGACCCGTACGACGATGGCCGGACCGGGCGCCCCACCCGATCCCGCCCCCAGCGGCCGGACCTTCCCCGACGACGCGGACATCGGCGAGTCGACCCAGGACGCGCTACGCAGCCGGGGACGGCGGTCCTGAGCGGACCGACTATCGGCGGGGTGACCCACGCGCGATGATCAGCCGGTCGCCGGTACGACGTGATCGGCGACCATCGTCTCGGCGAGCAGTTGCGCCAGCCGCGTGGCGTCGCGCTGGGCCTGCCCGGCGCAGCAGTTGTTGAACAGCACGTGCAGGTCGTCGGGGAGACCGGCGAACTCGGCCAGCAGTCCGGCCCAGTGCCGAAGCTCGTCCTCGGCGTACGCGTACCGGAACTTGTCCTGCTTGTCGCCCTCGCCCCAGGCGTCGCTGTGACCGTGGAACCGGACGATCGCCGGCTCCGCCGTCATGGTCAGGATCGGTGGCACCGACGACGGGTGCCCCTGTGGCATGTCGACGCAGACCACTGACAGGTCGTGGGCGCGTAACAGGTCCAGAGTGTCCGCCGCGGCGTCGTCGTCGAACCAGGAGCGGTGCCGCAGCTCGACACCGACCCGCCACGGCCGGCAGCGCTGCGCCAGCTCGACGATCCGGCGTTCGGCAGCGGGGCTGCGCACCAGCCACGGGGGGAACTGCAACATCACCACACCGAGCTTGCCGGCCGCCGCGATCGGGTCGAGGGCCGCGCGGAACCGGGCCCACAGCTCGTCGTACGCCCGCTCCGGCAGGTCTCGGCGGCGGATCCGGCTCGGGCCGGCGGCCGGACGCAGGT
The DNA here is from genome assembly GCF_018070365.1 of Micromonospora sp. D93. Taxonomy (NCBI): domain Bacteria; kingdom Bacillati; phylum Actinomycetota; class Actinomycetes; order Micromonosporales; family Micromonosporaceae; genus Micromonospora; species Micromonospora sp. D93. The sequence goes on from NZ_JAGPXW010000003.1 coordinate 240,804, forward strand.
CCCGGGGCAACACGGCGACCGGCGTCGGATGGCCGGTGAAGAGGCTGAACGCCTTGACGTCGAAGGTGAAGTCGTCAGGTGTGGCGTCCACCCAGCCCTGGGTCGTCTCCGGCACCGGGATGGCGTAGTAGGACGTGTCCACCTCGACCATCGGGAACTGGCTGGCGTAGAAGCCCAGCCGACGGGCGGGCGTGCCGGCCGAGCGTGGGTACCACCCGGAGCGCAGCAGAGACTGGTCCGCCCAGGACGACGTGCCCACCTTAATCACACCCATGTCATTCAGTGGACCGCCACCGGCGCGGATCGGCAACCCGGAAAGTGTCGGTGCCTCGCCCTACTGTGGCACCGGATGACATCAACGAAGGGTGGCGGCATGACCAGCACCGAGCAGCTCACGGGTGAGCGCGCCGACCTCCTGCAGGCGCTCCGCAGGCACCGCGGTTTCCTCCTGCAGACGGTCGACGGGCTCACCGACGAGCAGGCGGCCAGCCGTCCCACCGTCAGCGGCCTCTGCCTTGGCGGCCTCGTCAAGCACGTGGCCGGCGTCGAGCACCGGTGGATGCTCTTCGCCGTCGGCGGCCCGGAGGCGATGGGCCGCGAGGAAATCGACTGGGTCGGCCAGTTCCAGATGATGCCGGGTGAGACCCTCGCCGGGCTGGTCGAGCGCTTCCACGAGGTGGCCGACCAGACCGACGAGTTGGTCGCCACCCTCGACCTGGACGCGGCGCATCCGCTGCCGCAGGCGCCCTGGTTCGAGCCGGGGGCGAGTTGGACCGTCCGCCGGGTGCTGCTGCACCTCATCGCCGAGACGGCCCAGCACGCCGGGCACGCCGACATCCTGCGGGAGTCGATCGACGGCGCCAGGACCATGGGCTGAGCCGGCCTCGGAGCGCCGCCGGTGGCGGGCTGAGCGCTGCTTCTCGGCCTCAGCGCAGGCGGTGCTGGCGTTCGGTGGTCCGGTCTCTCGCGTAGGCGTCGGAGTGACCCCAACGGCCCGGGATGTCCAGCAGCTCCAGCCGACCGAACCCCTCCGGCACCGCCGGGTTCACCAGCAGGTTGTCGCCGATGGGTCGCAGGCCCAGCATGGTGCCGAGCAGCATCAGCAGCGCTCCGGACGACCACGCCTGCGGGCGGCAGCTCATCGCCAGTCGGACGGGGTAGGTCGTCAGGCTTCGCTCGTAGCCGGCGATCACCTCCGGCGCCTCGCCACCGAGCGTCTGTGCCATGTCGAAGATGCCGGCCGCGATCCGGGCCGCCTGCGCGTCGAGGCGGTAGCGACGCAACCCGGCGGCGATCAGCGCGTTGTCCGACGGCCACACCGCGCCCAGGTGTGCGCCCACCGGGTTGTACGTGCGCTGCCCCGTGGCCAACGTGCGTACCCCCCAACCGCTGAACAGTCGCGGCCCGACCAGGTGCTCGGCGACCGCTTCCGCGCGGTCGTCCGTGACGATCCCGCTCCAGAGCAGGTGCCCGATGTTGGAGGCCAGCGCATCGACCGGTTCGCCGTACGGGTCGAGCGCCAACGCGTAGTACTCCCCGTGCGGCAACCAGAAGTCCCGGTTGAAGCGCTCCTTCAGCGCTGCCGCCTCCCGTTCCAACCGGTCGGCGTACGCGGGGTCGCCCCAGAACTCCCGGGCCAGACGGGCGCCCCGCCGCTTCGCGTCGTACGCGTAGCCCTGCAACTCGCAGGTGGCGCGAGGGAAGGCGGGTTGCCGACCCTGGGCGTCGACGACGGCCTCCGGGGAGTCCTTCCAGCACTGGTTGATCGTGCCGTCGCGTTCGTTGCGGCGCTGGTAGCGCACGTAGCCGTCCCCGGTCAGGTCGCCGTACTCGTCGATCCAGTCCAGCGCCATCCGGGCCGGGTGGCGCAGCTCGCGGACCAGGTCCGCGTCACCGGACCAGCGCTCGTACTCGTCAAGCAACACGACGAAGAGTGGGGTGGTGTCCGCCGCGCCGTAGTACAGCGCGCTCGTCCGGTCGTTGAACGCCCCGGTCTCGCCGTACCGGAGTTGGGCCAGGATCTTGCCGGGTTCCTCGTCCAGCGCGTCGTCGAGCTGACCGCCCTGCATGAGCGCCAGCATCCGTAGCGTCGCCGGGGCCAGTTCGGGGGTGAACGCCATCGTCTGCAGGCAGGTGATGATGGCGTCCCGTCCGCGCAGCCCCATCGCCCACGGCAGACCACCGATCGGCACCCTCTCGCGGTACGACAACGGTTTGTACCGCAGTGCCTCCAGGTCCGCGAGGCTGCCCTGGTAGAGCTCCTCCAGGCCGTTGCGTTCGGCCACCAGCTGCGGCGCCCGGTCCAGCCACTGCGCCAGGTCCTCGCGCATCCCCGTCCGCACGGTCTGTTGGTGCGACTGCAGGTCGGCGCGGAGATCCCGGCCTTCCTCGCCGCCCATGGTCACACTGACGTGCAGGTCGGTCTCCCATTTCCCCTCGGGTGCGATCCGGATCCGAAACGTCATTCCCCGCTCGTCCACCTCGGCGGGGACGGTGCTGCGTACTGTGGTCTCGCGCACGAACCGGTCCCGCTGGTAGCGCAGCACGAGCCGCTGGTCCGCCGAGTCGGCGGTGACCTCGACGGCCCGCTGCCGGAGCTGCCCGACCTCGACGATGTCGGTGAAGTCGCTGGCCATCTCCATCCGGACGGTGTATTCGGCGGGCTGCGACGAGTGGTTGAGCACTGTGATCTTCTCGTGGAAACAGTCGTGGACCGAGCGGTGCCTGATGATCGACATGTCGGCGTCGACGTAGTGGCTCGCCGCACCGGGGACCAGGAAGAACCGGGTCTCGAAGTACGTGAGGTCGTCGCGGGCTAGCGCATTGATCCGTTCACCGTCGATCCTGAGCACCCAGTGGGACAGGTAGCGCGTGTCGTACGCGAAGAGTCCGACCGGGGTCTGCGGATCGATCTCGATGTCGCCCTGGGCGTCGCTGATGGCGAACAGGTTGCCCGCGATGACGTGCACCAGTTCCTGCTTCACGACCGCTCATCCCGAGCGGTCGACGCGGCCCGGCCAACCAACGCGGCCCGGCCCAGCTCGTGCGGATGGCGGGCGCCGCCCGGCCCGGCGAAGATCCGCCGCAGCAGCATCAGCAGTCGCATGTTGCCGTGCACGGTCAGCTCGTTGCGCAGCAGGCCCGCGCCCGGGTGCAGCTCGCCGCGCGCCATCCGGTCGAAGACCGTCCGGTCGGCCCGCACCACCAGATCGGCGTCGTCGGCCGAGCGGGTCACCCGGACGTGTTGGTCCGCGATGGTCAGGTACCAGTGATCGGTGCTGCCGTCGTCACGGAGATCCAGCCGCAGCGTTCCCGCTGTGGTCTCCGGCAGGTCGGGCCGCCGACCGGTGTCCAGCTGTCGCAGGTACTGCTCCGCCGTCGCGCCCATCGGGTCCCCTCCCCACGGTTTCCCGCAGGATCACCCGCGTCGGGGTGAGCGCGGTTCACCCGAAACGGGTGAGGAGCGCGTCAGGTGGCCTCGATCAGGCCGCGCACGTAGGCGGCCTGGCCCACGTGTTGCAGGTCGTCGTCGACGATGCTGACCAACCGGACGCCGAGGGTGACCGGCGGATCCCACCCCTCGTCGACCACGCGGTCCAGGTCCGTCGGGCCCAGGCCGGCCAGGAAGCTTCCGGTACGCGCGGCGACCGCCCCGTAGTAGTCGATCAACGCCTGCGCACTCTCCGGCCGCACCGCCGCGACCTGCGCGGCCGAGTGCCCGTAGCCGGTGTCGTCGGGGTCGGCGGTGAGCCCGAACCGGCCAGCCCAGTCACCGCTGACCCAGATCTGGTCGGCGTCGAGCAGGTCGGCGACGTGGTGGTCCTGCACCCGGGTGAGGTGCCAGACCAGCCAGCCGACCGTGTTGGCGCCCGGACCGGGCTGGTGGCGCAGTTGCTCGGGGCTGAGGCCGTCGACGGCGGCGCGAACGAGGTCGGGCAGCCGGTCGTACGCCTCGGTCAGCAGGTCACTCACATCCACTGGGTACGCCTTTCTTGTCGCTTTCCGACCAGGTACCGCTGGATTCGGGCGCGCAAACCTCGGCCGCTACGGTGATCGAATGGTCGCCGCGGTGGAGTTGTACCTGGACCCGGACGCCACCCGCCGGATCCGGGTGCTCTGGGACGCGCTGGAGGCCGAGGGCGTGCAGAGCATGCGCTCACTGCTGGAGCAGCGCCACCGTCCGCACGTCTCGCTCACGGTGGCGCCCCGTTTCGACACGGAGCAGGTCGCCGAGGCGCTACAGGGGACGGTGGTGGCCGCCCCACTGCGGCTCGACTTCCAGCACGCCGGCCAGTTCGTCGGTCGGGTGCTCTGGCTCGGCCCGGCGCCCACCCCGGAGCTGCTGGCGCACCACCGGCTGGTGCACGACCGACTCGCCGCCGCCGGCATCCCCCTCGCCGAGCACTACCAGCCGGGGCGCTGGGTGCCGCACTGCACGCTCTCCATGCGGGTGCCGAACGCGCTGATGGCCGCCGCGGTGCGCCGCTGCCTGGAGGTGTTACCGCTGGCCGCGACCGTGGTCGGCGCGGCGCTCACCGACCACGCGCGTGGTATCGCCCACCCGCTGCCCTGACCGTCAATCCGTAATGTCCGGTTTGGCGGGCGACAGTCGGAAACCCGAAAACAAGCGGTGCGGATGTGGCCGGACGTGGGAAGGTTCGAGTGGCTGTCGTACCGGTGGCGTGCTGCTCGCAGGCGGTTCGCCCGGCCGGTGGCGCGGGTCCGTCCCGCGCCGCCCACGGCGGCTTCGACGAGGAGAGGCAGGGCCCATGCAGGCTCAGCGCAGGCCACCGCGCACGGAGCGGAGCCAGACCCGGGACGACCGGACCGGCGGCGGGCTGACCGGGGCGGCTACGCCACTGACGATCTGGGCGGCCGCCGTGCTGCTCGGCCGGATCGGTGCCGGCGACGACGACGTCGAGGACGAACGGCACATCCTGCGCGGCATCGAGTGAATCCCGGCCGCCCGGCTCAGAGCCAGCCGCGCCGCTTGAAGATCACGTAGAGGGTGCCGCAGACCAGCAGCATCAACAGCAGCGCGAAGAGGTAGCCGAAGCGCCAGTTCAGCTCTGGCATGTGGACGAAGTTCATGCCGTACACGGTGCCGATGAGCGTGGGAGCGAAGAGGATCGCCGCCCAGGAGGAAACCTTCTTCAGCTCCTCGTTCTGGCTGTAGCTGGCTGCGGTGAGGCTGCGCATCTCCTCGTTCTGCTGCTGCGAGACGAGGGTGGCGTTGACGGTGAGGATGTTCTGCAACAGGTGCCGGAAACCGTCCACCCGCTCCACCACCTGGGTCAGGTGGTCGGTCACGTCGCGCAGGTAGCGCCGCAGCTCCTCGTCGTCGCTACCCGCGCCGACGGCCAGCGCGTCGAGCACGCTGAGCAGTGGGCGGGCGGCCCGCTGGAACTGGATGACCTCGCGGCTGAGGCCGTAGATGCGGCGGCTCGCGTTCGGGTCGCCACCGAACACCTGGGTCTCGATCTCGTCAATGTCGTTCTCCAGCCCGGCCACCACCGGCGCGTACCCGTCGACGACCTGGTCGAGGATCGCGTACAGGATCGCCTCCGAGCCCCGGGCGAGCATCTGCGCCTCGGTCTCCATCCGCCGCCGCACCGCGGCCAGATCGGGCGCCTCACCGTGTCGGACGGTGACCACGAAGCCCGGCCCGATGAACAGGTGCAACTCGGAGAACTCGACCTCCTCCCGGAGGTCGTCGTAGCGGGCGGCGCGCAGCACCACGAACAGCGTGTGCCCGTACCGCTCCAGCTTGGGCCGCTGGTGGGCGTTGATCGCGTCCTCGACCGCCAGGTCGTGCAGCCGGAACTCCCGGGCCAGCGAGGTGATCTGGTCGATGTCGGGTCGGTACAACCCGATCCAGGCCATCGCGCCGTCCTGCTCCTGGAGGCAGCGGTACGTCTCGGCGAGGCCGGAGGGCGAGGCGAACCGGTGCCCCCGGACGTAGACCGCGCTGTCCACCAGACCGCCGTGGGACGGGGCGGGTGGCTCCGTGGACGGCGGCACATCGACAGTCGTCTCGTACTCGTCGAGTTGGCGGCCGAAGCCACCACCCGGGCGGAAGCGACGGCCGCCGACCATGCCCTGTCCCCTCCCCCGGTGCCGTCCGGTCCAGCCCGGGGCGCTGCTTCCCCCCTGTCCTGAGCCCGAAACCCGCCGGGGCGTCGGCTGGGTTCCGCGCACCGGCGGACGGGGGCGGCCCGGCGGGCGGATACTCACGGTGACCGTGGGCGGGATGACGGGGGACGCGCCGGTGGAGGTCGACAGACGTGCCGGCCGGTTGCGGGGGTGGCTACTCGCCGCCGGCTCGGACCAGGCCGTGCAGCACCCGGGGCCACACGGGCGCCCGCCGGAGCACCGGCACCACCCGTGGTGGAAGGTGATGTGCCTGACCGGTGTCGACTACTTCTCCACACTGGGTTACCAGCCGGGCATCGCGGCGCTGGCGGCCGGGGCGCTCTCGCCGGTGGCGACGCTGGTGCTGGTGCTGGTGACCCTGCTGGGGGCGCTGCCGGTCTACCGGCGGGTGGCGGTGGAGAGCCCACACGGCGAGGGCTCCATCGCGATGCTGGTACGCCTGCTGAGCTACTGGCCGGGCAAGTTGCTGGTGCTGGTGCTGCTCGGTTTCGCGGCCACCGACTTCATCATCACCATCACCCTCTCGGCCGCCGACGCGACGGCGCACATCGACGAGAACCCGTTCTGGCCGAGCGGGCTCAAGGGGCACGAGGTGCTGGTCACGCTGCTGCTCGTGTCGCTGCTGGGCGTGGTGTTCCTCAAGGGATTCACCGAGGCCATCGGGATCGCCGTCGTCCTGGTCGCGATCTATCTGACGCTGAACGCGGTGGTGGTGGCCGACGCGCTGTGGCGGGTGGTGACGCATCCGAGCGCGGTCGGCGACTGGACCACCATGCTGACCACCGGGCACGGCGATCCGTGGTTGGTGGTCGGGCTGTCGCTGCTGGTCTTCCCGAAGCTGGCGTTGGGTCTGTCCGGCTTCGAGACCGGGGTGGCGGTCATGCCGAGCGTACGGGGCGACCCGCAGGACTCGGAGGCACGACCGCTGGGCCGGATCCGTGGCGCGCGCCGGCTGCTCACCACCGCGGCGGTGATCATGAGCGTATTTCTGATCACCAGCAGCGTGACGACCACAGTGCTCATCCCGCCGGACGCCTTCCAGCCGGGCGGGCCGGCGAACGGGCGGGCGCTGGCCTACCTGGCGCACGCCCACCTCGGCGAGGTGTTCGGCACCATCTACGACCTGTCCACCATCGGGATCCTCTGGTTCGCGGGGGCATCGGCGATGGCTGGTCTGCTCAATCTCGTGCCGCGCTACCTGCCGCGCTACGGCATGGCGCCAACCTGGGCGCGAGCCGTCCGGCCGCTGGTGCTGGTCTTCACCGCCGTGGCGTTCCTGATCACCATCGTCTTCGAGGCCAGCGTGGACGCGCAGGGCGGCGCGTACGCCACAGGGGTCCTGGTGTTGATCACCTCGGCGGCGACGGCGGTGACGCTCGCGGCGCTCCGGCGGCGTCAGCGTGGCAGCACCATCGCGTTCGGAGTCATCGCGGTGATCTTCGTTTACACCACGCTGGCGAACGTGGTGGAGCGCCCGGACGGTGTCAAGATCGCCGCCTGCTTCATCGGCGGGATCATCCTGGTCTCGGTGCTGTCCCGGCTGATGCGGGCCTACGAGCTGCGCGTCGACCACGTCGAGCTGGACCCGGTCGCGGCCCGGATGATCGACGAACGGGCCGGACGGCGGATCCGTCTCATCGCCCACGAACCCGACAGGCGTGACGAGGCGGAGTACCGCGCCAAGTTGGCCCAGACCATGGCGGACAACGACTTCCCCGACGACAGCGACGTCATCTTCGTCGAGGTCACTGTCACCGACCCGTCCGACTTCGAGGCCGAGCTGCTGGTCCGGGGCGGCGTGGTCGACGGCCGCTTCCCGGTGCTCAGCCTGGCCAGCTCGTCGGTGCCCACCGCGCTCGCCGCCCTGCTGCTGGAGATCCGCGACCGCAGCCGGCGACGCCCGCACATCTACTTCGAGTGGTCCGAGGGCGGCCCGACTCGCAACTTCCTGCGCTACCTGGCGTTCGGACAGGGCGCCATCGCCTCGGTGACCCGGGAGATCCTGCGCCGCCAGGAGCCCGACCCGCACCGTCGACCGCACGTGCACGCCGGCTGACCTGCGAGCGGGCAGCCCGCCGCGCACGGTGAGCGTGGTCATACCGACTGGACGACCCACCCGTTCCTGCTGCTAGCCTCTGCGCAGGTCATGAGTGCCAGCGCGAAGCCCCGGCTCGCTGGCCGGCAACCCTCCTCCGCGGTGGGGTGCCCCGGGTGAAGACCAGGCACCGGCACGACGTCGGTGCAAGCGTGGCCTGGCACCCAGGTCAGCACAGACCCGGGAGAACCATGCGCATCCTCAGCACCACCCCACCGACCGACGTCGCGGCCTCCCGCACCGGTCGACAGTCGCCCGCACTGACCCGGCGACGGCACGTGGACATGATGCGAATGTGCAGCGCCGCCTGTCGTCGCGGCACCGCGCTCTAGCACACCCCTTCCCGAGCTCCTTCCCACCGGTACGCCCAGCGGGCGCGCCGTCGGTGGCGCACGTCCGTGCGCGCCGAGACACCACCCTTCGGAGACACCCGTGCGACTCTTTCCTGCCCTGACCCGCGCCGCCGCCCTGGGCGCTGCCACGATCCTGGCCGCCACCGCCCTCACCGCCTGCGGCGACGACAGCTCGTCCGACGCCACCGCCAACCCGTACGGTCTGGCGCAGCCGGGCGTGCTGCGCGCCGGCACGCTGACCGACGCCCCGCCGAACGTGTATCTCAAGGACGGCAAGTTCACCGGCTTCGACAACGACCTGCTGACCGCCGTGGCCGGCAAGCTCGGCCTCACTGTCGAGTTCGTCGGCACCGACTTCTCCGCGCTGCTCAGCCAGGTCAACAACCGGAAGTTCGACGTCGGCAGTTCCTCGATCACCATCACCGAGGCCCGCAAGAAGACAGTCGACTTCGGCAACGGCTACGACTTCGGCTACTTCGGCCTGGACGTCCCGGCCGGCTCTCCGATCACCAGCTTCGACCAGCTCGCTGGCAAGCGGGTAGTGGTGGTGCAGGGCACCGTCCAGGACGACTACGCCACCGGCAAGCAGCTCAACCCGGTGCGGGTGCCGGACTACAACGGTGCGATCAACCAGCTCAAGGCGGGTACCGCCGACGCCTGGATTGCCCCGGCGGAGATCGGCGAGAAGTCCGCCACGGACAGCAACGGCAAGATCACCGTGGCGGCCAAGCAGCTCAGCCCGGCACCGACCGCGTACGCCGTCGCCAAGGGCGGCGACAAGCTGCGCGAGGCGCTGAACAAGGGCCTCGACGAGGTCGTCGCCGATGGCACCTGGAGCCGGTTGCAGGCGCAGTACTACCCGGGCCGACCGATCCCGGCGGACTTCACGCCGGGCAGCGGCACGGTGAAGCCGCCGGCCGCGCCGGCCGTGCCGTCGGCGTCCGCGTCGGCCGCGTCCTGAGCCGGTGACGAGCGAGCGGGGCGGTAGGAGGGGCGACCGATGGATCCGTTGAGCACCCTGTGGGAGACCTTCTTCGACTGGGACGCGATGCGCGAGGCGCTGCCCGAGATGCTGACCGTCGGGTTGCCCAACACGCTGATCCTGGCGGTCTCCGCCGCCCTGCTCGGCTCGGTGCTGGGCCTGCTGTTGGCCGTCGCCGGGATCTCCCGCAGCCGCTGGTTGCGCTGGCCGGCGCGGGTCTACACCGACGTGTTCCGGGGACTACCGGCCGCAGCGACGATCCTGCTGATCGGTGTCGGGCTGGCCCCGCTGGGCATGCAGGTCTGGGGACCGGATCCCTACCCGTTGGGCATCCTGGCGCTGTCGCTCATCGCCGCCGCGTACATCGGGGAGATCTTCCGCTCGGGTATCCAGTCGGTGGAGGCCGCCCAGTTGGAGGGCGCGCGGGCACTCGGCTTCTCCTGGGCCGACGCGATGCGGGTGGTGATCATCCCGCAGGGGATCCGACGGGTGCTGCCGGCCTGGGTCAACCAGCTCATCGCGCTGATCAAGGACTCCAGCCTGGTCTACTTCCTCGGCCTGGTGGCCAGCCAACGGGAGCTGTTCCGGATCGGGCAGGACTACGCGGCCACCACCGGCAACGAGTCGGCGCTGCTGCTGGCGGGGCTCTGCTACCTGGCGTTGACCGTTCCGCTGACGCACGTCGTCAACTGGATCGACAGGCGGCTGCGCAACGGTCGGCCGGCAACCGCGTCGACCGAGGAGGACGACGACACCGCGTCGTACGCCGCGACGGAAGGAGATCGGCGATGACCACCGCCACGACGACCTCGGTCAGCCTCGACGTACGCGACGTGCACCTCGCCTTCGGACCGAACCGGGTGCTGCGCGGCGTCGACCTCTCGGTGCCGCGTGGTGCGACGGCCTGCGTCATCGGCCCGTCCGGGTCGGGCAAGTCCACGCTGCTGCGCACCATCAACCGGCTCATCGAACCGGACCGGGGCGACGTGCTGCTGGACGGGCGCAGTGTGCTGGGCGACGACCCGGACGCGCTGCGGCAGCGGGTGGGCATGGTGTTCCAGCAGTTCAACCTCTTTCCCCACATGAGCGTGCTGCGCAACATCACGCTGGCGCTGCGCCGGCTGCGCAAGCTCGGGGCGGACGAGGCGGAGACTGTCGCCCGCGCCCAGTTGGAGCTGGTGGGGCTGGCCGGCAAGGCGAACTCCCGGCCGGCGCAGCTCTCCGGCGGTCAGCAACAGCGGGTGGCGATCGCCCGCGCGCTGGCGCTGCGGCCCGAGGTGATGCTCTTCGACGAGGCGACCTCGGCGCTCGACCCGGAGTTGGTCAAGGGCGTCCTCGGGGTGATGGCCGACCTGTCCGCCGCCGGGATGACCATGGTGGTGGTGACCCACGAGATGGGCTTCGCCCGGCAGGTCGCCGACACCGTGGCCTTCATGGACCGGGGCGTGGTGCTGGAGGCCGGCCCACCCGAGGCGATCTTCGAGCGGGCCGAGCATCCGCGGCTTCGCCGGTTTCTCGACCAGGTGCTCTGAGCCGACGGTCACTCGTTGGGCCCGCGCCCCAGCAGCCGGATCTCCTCGTTGTCCAGCGCGGCCTGGAGTTCCTGCAGCACCAGGTCGTCGATCTCCCGGTTGTCGCGCAGCCGGGTGACCTCCCGCCTCTTGTGGGCGAGGACGCCGAGGCGCAGCCGCCGCTCCAGCCGGCGCTCCTCGGCGGTGTTGCCGCCGCTCTCGTCGAGGTCGGCCAGATGCCGCTGGTACTCGGCCTGCAACCGACGTACCGAGTCGTCCTGGGCACCGACCTCGGCGGCGACCTGGGGAAGAGCGGCAAGGCCCACCTCGGTGGCCCGCCGCCGGGCGTTGCGGGCCTCGTCGACGCGTTCCGGGTCGCCGCTCAGACCGGCCCAGCGCACCACCAGTGGCAGGGTGGTGCCCTGCAAGAGCATGATCAGCACGATCACCAGCGCGGTGACGAAGATGATCAGGTCGCGTTCGACCACCGGACGGCCGTCGACAGTCACCGTCGGGACGGCCAGGGCGGCGGCGAGCGACACGGCACCCCGGAAGCCGGACCAGCCCGCGACCGTCCCCACCCGCCAGGTCGACGGCCCCTGGCTCGGGTCCACCATCCGCCGGCGGCGTACCCGGGCCGACTGCGCGGTCAGGTAGACGAAGAGCAGGCGGGTGCCGATCACGACCAGGGTGACCACGACGACGATCACCAGAGCCCGCTCGGGCGAGGTGCTGGTGATGCTCCGGACCGCGCGGGGAATCTGCGTGCCGAGCAGGACGAACAACCCGCCGTTGATCAGGAACGTGGTCAGGTCCCAGAACGCGTACGCCAGCACCCGGGACCGGGCGCGGATCACCCGAGGGCCGGCGTAGGCCAGCACCAGGCCGGCGACCACCACCGCCAGCACACCACTGGCGTGCACCGAATCGGCGAGCAGGAAGGCGCCGAAGGGTGTCAGCACGCTGAGCGCGCCCTCGCGCAGCGGATCGTCGAGCCGTTTGCGGATCAGCACCACGGCGGCCCCCACCAGCAGACCGGCGACCACGCCGCCGACGCTGGCGCCGACGAACTCCTCGCCGATACCCAGCACACCCGGCTCGGCGCTCTGGCTGAGCAGAGCCACGGCCACCGCGAAGATCACCAGCGCGGTGCCGTCGTTGACCAGGCTCTCCGCGTGCAGGGTGGTGAGCAGCTTCCGGGGCAACCGTTTGGCCAGGCCGGTGACCGCGGCGGCGTCGGTCGGCGCGAGGACCGCGCCGAGCACCCAGGCGGCGGCGGGGTTCACCCCGAGCGCCTGCGCCGCGAGCGACACCGTGACCATGGTGAGCACCACCAGCACCACGGCCAGCAACCCGATCACCGGCAGGTTCGCCCGGATCTCGCGCAGGCTGATGGTGAGGCTCTCCCGGTACAGGATCGCCGGCAGGAAGATCAGCAGGACCAGGTCCGGTTCCAGGGTGACCTCGGACAGCGGCGGTGTGAGCCCGAGCAACACGCCCAACGCGATGAGCAGGACCGGTGGGGCGACCCGGTACCGACCGCCGAGGGTGGTGCCGACGAGGACTGTGACGCCGAGCGCCACGATCAGGATGAGCGCCTCCACGCGTACTCCCCCCTCGGACCATGGCCGACGGCGGACGCGCCGACGGTTCCATCTGACCGCACCCGGCGGTGGGTTCCGGCGGAAACCGGCAAGTCGCCGGGTAGCCCGAGCAGGGGCGTGTCGTGCGGCACGAGACCGGGCACCGGGAGAAAGCGTGAGCCGGGAGAGAAGAGCTACGGGCTACTTCTCGGCATGGGTCGTGGTTTCGCCGTGCGCCTTGCCCAGCTAACAGACCTGTTCAGTGGCCGGCGCTAGTCGCGCGCCGTGACGTAGACCCCTCGGCCGGGCTGGCCATACACCAAGCCCCGAGCCTTAAGTTGGATCATGACGAAGCGGATGACTGTCTCACTCACTTCGTAGAGCGCGCAGAGCTGAGATGTGCTGGGCAGCTTGTCGCCAGGCTTCAACACGCCCGACTCAATCTGTCTCGTGATGTCGTCTGCGATCTGTTGATAGAGCGGCTCAGCCATCGGTCGTCCTCCCTGCATTCCAGAGAACACGCAGGGGGATTCATGAGACGACACGGGGTATCGTAGGTACACCCAGCGTACCCAGTAACGTAGGTTGGAGACGTGCCGATGGTGAGCTTCAACGAGTACGTCGCGGCAGTAGCCATGACCCTGGCGCGCAGGCATAAGCCGGTGTGGTCGTGGGTCAGGTGGCGCAACGTCTACAAGTGCGGGAACGAGCTGCCCTGTCGTGCCAGACACAAGATCCCAATCAACCGGGGCCACTGGCCAGGTGAAAGCCGATGACCACACACGCACCGGTCCTGCCACTGTGGCTGTGCGAGGGATGCGATCGGCTGAGCTGGGCACCCCCGGATGTGCTCCGACGCAGGTTCATCGGTTGGTTGCCGTGAAGGCCGGAGACGTCGTGTTCATCGGCCCGGACTGTTCGGTGCAGTTCACCGGGGACCGGGCGCTGATGATGCGGCTGGGGTCCATCGGCGAGGTCGACCCGTACAACGGGTGGGTGTGGGTTTCGGGGTACGTCCTCGACGCGCGAGGGCTGGCCACGGCCAAGCGTGAGCTGTACGTGATCAAAGCCGGGCTGCGGGTCGCCCCGGCACCAACAGTGGTCAGCAAACCGGGGCCTAAGGAGCGTTACCCGACGCGTACGGGCCAAGGCCGTGCTTCACAGATTCCGGCCGTCGCGGCGCGACAGGCGCGGCCCGGCGTTCGGCTTGGCGGTCGTTCGTAGATCTTGGACAGTTTCCGTTACGCCGTAACGGAAAGTGTCCAAGATCTACGAAGTACGTGGCCCCTGGAGCGGTGCGGCTGCCAGGCGGTGGGGTAGTGCGCCGCCTCGGCGTTGTGGAAGCTGGCCATGAAGAGCATCGGGCATGGTCACCAGCGTCGGCCCGTTCAGTAAATGAGGTGCCGGCCCTGGCATCGGGCAGCCTTCGCCTGGTGGCGCTCAGGTTGGGTGCTCGGCGCGGACGCGCGCGGTGAGCACCCTGGCGGTACGGCGGTACTCGGCGGCTTCCTCGTCGTGGCCCAGCGCAGCGGCCAGATCCGCGAGGTGCCCGGCTACCGGGCCGACGGTGACCACCCCGCTGCCGGCGGCCAGTTCGGCGGCGGCCGGGCGGAGCGCGACGGCGACGCGTTCCATGGTTGGCCGGTCGCCGATGGCCAGCGCCGCCCGAGCGGTGAGGCACAGCCGCACCTCCCGCAGCAGGTCGTGCGGCCCGTCCGGCAGGGCCCACAGCGCCGCCCGGGTGCCGCTGGGGTCGCCGGCGGCGGCGAGCAGCAGTGGTCGGACCCAGGGCTCGTGCGGGCCCCAGTCCAGCCGCGCCCAGTCCTCGTCGTCCGGCCCGGGAATCGGTCGCAGCTCGGGGACCAACCGGGCGTCGCCTGCCGGTGAGTCGTCGCTGACGGCGTCGGCCAGCCTCAGCCCGAGCAGGGCGAGCGGCAGCAACCCCTGGGCCAGTCCCGGCATACCGTCGGCGGGCATTCGATCGGCCGCCGCCCGGTACGCGTCCGCCGCCGCGGCCGACTGACCGTCGAGCGCGAGGCGCAGTGCGGCGTACCACTGGGTGAAGACGCCGACCAACGGCAGCTCGTACCGTTCGGCGAGGCGGTCGGCGGCGCGCGCGTGCGCGTCGGCGCCGGGCCGGTCGGCCAGCGCGCAGTGGGCCTGGACCAGGACGAGGTGGCCGAGCACCTCGAAGGTCACCAGATGGTGCCGGGCGGCCAGGTCGACCAGGTCGACACCGATCCGGGCCCGTTCGTCGGCCAGACCGACGCGCTCGAAGGCGTGCATGAAGCGGGCGTTGAGCGCGAAGGCCAGCAGCCCGGGATCGCCGATGTCGCGGGCAATAGTTTCGGCCTCGTCGGCGGCGCGGCGGCCACGATCGGTGGTGGTGCCGCGCAGCTCCAGCGCGAGGGTGCTCAGCAGCCGGCTGCGCTGCGCCGAACCGGTCGGGCCGAGCGCGGTCAGGGCGTGTTCGGCGGCTCGGACGATGTGCCCGGAGAGCAGATCGTCGTCGTTGCGCGTCCAGCTGGCGGGCACGTCGAAGCCCGCGAGCACCTCCTGGATCAGCAGGGGATCGCCGGTGGACTCGGCGGCGGTGATCGCCTCGGCTCGCCGTCGCCGCGCCTCGGCAAGCCGGCCGGTCACGGCCAGCGCCCGCCCCAGTCCGAGCAGCGCGGTCACCCGCCCGCGCGGCTCGGTCCCGCCGGCGCGGTCGTACGCCTCGATCGCCTGGCCCCACAGGCGGGCCGCCTCGTGCGGGCTGCCGCCCCGTTCGGCCCGCTCGGCCGCCAACCTGGCGTACGTCGACGCCTGGGC
Organism: Micromonospora sp. D93; assembly: GCF_018070365.1. Lineage (NCBI taxonomy): Bacteria > Bacillati > Actinomycetota > Actinomycetes > Micromonosporales > Micromonosporaceae > Micromonospora > Micromonospora sp. D93. Next base: position 256,295 of record NZ_JAGPXW010000003.1, read on the forward strand.
GGCGGCGACCGGCCCACCGGCGCGCAGCAGGTGGTACGCGAGGGCCGCCGGCTCGACGGGTTCCCGCTGTCGCAGCACCTCGGCGACGGCCGCGTGCCAGGCGGAGCGGCGCGGTGCGGACAGGTCGGCGTAGAGCGTGTCGCGGACCAGGATGTGGGTGAAGCGCAGCCGCCCGTCGGATTCCCTCTCGGTGAGGAACCCGGCCGCCAGGGCGCGGTCCACGGCCTCCAGCGCCGCCGTCGGGTCACCGGCCAACGTGCCGAGCACGTCCGCGTCGAGGTCCCGGCCGAGCACTGCCGCCTGCCGCAGCACGGTACGGGTCGAGGCGGGCAGCTGCGCCAACCGGTGCCGGATCACGTCGCGTACCCCGGGCGGCACGGCGGCCAGACCCGCCTCCCCCGCAGCCGCGTACAGCTGGGCCAGTTCGCGGACGAAGAACGGGTTACCGCCGCTGCGCCTGTGGATCGACCGGGCGGTGGCCGGGTCCAGCTCGGCCCCGACGATGGCGCCGGCCAGCTCACCGGTCGCCGACGCGGGCAGACCGGCTAGATATTCCCGGACCGGTTCCAGTCGGGCGGCGCGGGCCAGGGTGGCGGTCAGCTCCGGGCTGATCTCGGTGGCCCGGTAGGTGCCGAGGATCAGCACCGGACCGGTGACCGGCTGCGGGCCGGTGAGCAGTGCGGTCAACAGGTCCAGGGTGTCACCGTCGGCGCGGTGCAGGTCGTCGAGGACCAGGAGGACCGGCTCTCGGTCGGCGACCGCCGAGAGCAGCGACGCCACCGCACGGTGCCGGCGAAACCGGCTCTCGGCGGGGCCCGCCGAGCCGGCGGCCGGCTCGACGGTGACGACGGGGGCGGCCGGCCCGGCGAGCGCGTCGGTGATCTGGGTCCACGGCCACGCTGGTGGGGCGCCCTCGTACTCCGGGCTGCGTCCCCACGCCGTGGTCCAGCCGTCCGCGACGAGGCGCCGGGTCAGGGCCTCGGCCAGCGCCGTCTTGCCGGCGCCCGGGTCGCCGCTGAGCAGGGCGAGCGTGGGCTGGTGGCGTCGGGACGCGGCTGCGGCGGCGCGCCGCAGCCGCTCCAGTTCGGCGTCGCGGCCGACGAACGGGCGCTGCCCCACCTCGACGGGTCGAGCGACCTCCCGGAGGTCGGGGGTGGCGGCCCGTTCGGGGGGCGGGGTGAGGTGCGGCGCCTGGGCCAGGATGTCGGCTTCGAGTCGCCGCAGCTCGGGCCCCGGGTCCACGCCCAACTCGGTCACCAGGACGTGGCGGGCCTCCCGCAGCGCGGCCAGCGCGTCGCCCTGCCGGCCGGCGCGGTACCGGGCCACCGCGAGCAGCCGCCAGGCGTCCTCGCGCAGCGGGTGGCTGGCCAGGTGCGCCGGTAGGTCCGCGGCGGCGTCGTCCGGTCGGCCCACCGCGAGGAGCGCCTCCGCCCGTCGCTCGACGGCGAGCATCCGTAACTCGTTCAGCCGGTTGATCTCCGCGACCGCCCAGGACTCGTTGGCGCAGTCGGCGTAGGCGGGCCCCCGCCAGAGCCCGAGTGCCGTCTCCAGCGCGGCCAGGGCCGGCCCGGGGCGTCCCGCCGCCAGCAGTCGGCCCGCCTCCCCGACGGCCGCCTCGAACTGTCCGGCGTCCACCGTTTCCGGGGCGGCCTTGAGCACGTACCCGGGTGGCTCGGTGACCAGGATCCCTGGCGGTTGCCGGGGTGGTCGATCGGGTTCCAGGGCCCGGCGCAGGTCGGCGACGAAGGTCCGGATCGCGCCCACCGCGCCGTCCGGTGGGACCTCCCACAGGTCGTCGACGAGCCGATCCACAGGCACCACCCGACCGTGGGCGATCAACAGCCGGCCCAGCACCAGGCGCTGCCGGTGGCCCCGCAGGGGGACCGGGCCGCGCTCGGTCGCGGCGATCACCGGCCCGAGAACACCGAAGGTCACCACGACGGGCGCCGTCAGTTGCCTGGTCATGGCACCACCCTAGGCGCGTGGTCCGGCCGGCACTGATTCGACGCTGACCGGCTGCTGATGACCTCCGGGCAGGCTCGACGAGGTACGACGGCGACGGGCCACCGCCCCCGCCGGCACTGCTCACCAGGAAGGTTCCCCGTGGACCCCAGGATCAACGGATTCGACTACCGACGCGTCACCGTCGCCGACGGGGTGACGCTCAACGCCGCCGTGGGCGGTTCCGGGCCGGCGATCGTGCTGTTGCACGGCTTTCCGCAGACCCACCTCATGTGGCGGCACGTCGCGGCCGACCTGGCCGCCGACCACACGGTCATCTGCCCCGACCTGCGGGGGTACGGCGACAGCGACAAACCCCTCGACAGCGACGGCGTCGGGTACGCCAAGCGCACCATGGCCGCCGACATCGTGGCGCTGGCCGGCGCGCTCGGTCATGACCGGTTCGCGTTGGCCGGGCACGACCGGGGTGCCCTGGTCGCGTTCCGCGCCGGCCTCGACCATCCGGCGGCGATCACTCAGCTGGCCCTGCTCGACGTGCTACCCACCCTGGACATGTGGGACGTGCTGCACGGCGTCAACGCCGCTGTCGCGTTTCACCTGTACCTGATGGCGCAGCCGCCCGGCCTGCCCGAAGGGTTGATCGCCGGCAGCCCGGACGCCTTCTTCGGGCACTTCCTGGACGTCTGGACCCGTGATCCGGAGGCCCTGCCGGCGGACGTGCGGGCCGCGTACCTGCGCGCGTCACGTGACGCGGTCCCCTCGATCGTCGCCGACTATCGGGCATCCGCCGGGATCGACGTGGCCCACGACGCCGCTGACCGGGCGGCCGGCAACCAGCTGCGGATGCCGGTGACGGTGCTCCAGCAGGACTGGGGCGCGGCGCTGGGCTACGACGCGGCGGCGGTGTGGCGGGCCTGGGCGCCGGACCTGGACCACCAGACGGTCGGCTGCGGACACTTCATGGCCGAGGAGGCGCCGGCCGAGGTGCTCCGGGCGCTGCGGGACCTGCTCGCCCGTTGATCGATCGGCGACCCGGCCACACCACTGTCACCCTCGGCAAGATATCCGACACTCTCCTCGCCACCGAGGTGGTGAAGTGACCGGGTCGCACTTCTTGCGCCCACGGCATCGAAACAAGCCTAAAAGGTTCCTGACCTGCGGAAATACGACGTTACACCAGGTGGACGCGAACCGGTCATCGGTGATACACAGGCAGATACCGGCAGCCAACGACGTCGAGTCGCTCCATCTTCTCGCCTCAACGACCGTCCACGGGCAACGCGCCGCTGGGCTTCGCCGCACGGACCGCAGCCCGACAGTCTCGATCCCCGAACGGCAGTGGTCCACCAGCCGCTGCCGGACGCCGGTCCTGGACCAAGGAGTTGCCGTGGGAAACCTACGTATCCGATCCCGCCACCAACCGTACGAGATCGCTGTCCTGGTCGCGGCGCCTCTCTGCGGCATTCTGATGATGACCCTCGACGTCCGGCCGACGTCTGTTCAGACGTCCATGCCAGCGCCCATCCAGGCCGCCTGGGAGCTCGGATTGATCGCGGTGGGCGTGGGTGGGCTACTGGGCATCCTGTGGCCCGGCCGGCTCTCCACCGGGCTCGGCCTCGAACTCGCGTCGGTGCTGGTGCTCGGAACGATCACCGGCATGTACGCGGTTGCCGTGTTGGTGATGTCGGGACGAAATTCCATCGTCGCGGCGGCGTTCGTGATGGCGGTGACGGTCGGGTCGCTCTGGCGGGCCGCGCAGATCGCCATCGACCTGCGTCGTCTGGCCCGAGCCTGCGAAACCGTCCCGTACGAACAGCTCCAGGCAGGTGTGACGTGAACACCGCACCCGCGCCCGCCGCACCGCACTGGGTGCAGGTGGCGCTCAGCGTGCTCGGCATCCTCGGCGGAGGCACCGGCCTGGCCGCGATCGCCACCGTCGTGGTGCAGCGGGGCAAGTTCAAGGCCGATGCCGCCGACACGCTCACCGAGGCCGCCCTGACCCTCGTGCAGCCGTTGCAGACCCGGGTCAACCAGTTGGAGGGCGAGGCGCTCAGCGCCCGGTCCGAGCTGGGCACGCTCCGCGAGCAGGTCAACCAGTTGCAGTTCGTGGTCCGGGTGCTCACTCGGACGCTGGACCGCTGGCGTGCCGCCATCCGTGCCCCGGACGCCACGCTGCGGAAGGTCCGAGCGACGGTGGCGGAGTCCGACCGGATTCCCGAAATGGAACGTTGAGCCACGTCGCGTCCCCGCACTGTTCGGTCCGGCGGCACGGCTCAGCCAGCATCACGCAGGCGTTCGGCGAGTTCGCGCACCGCCGCCCGGAACTCGCTGTCGCACTCGCCCGGATGATGTCCCCGTAGCGGCGTCGCGGACCGCTCCCCCGGCGCCGGCAGCAGGTCCGGTGGGTCCCGCAACCGCCTGTCGACCTGGCTAGCCGGATCGTCCGGGTCCGGAGGCGGATCGCCGGGGCGGTGCGCGGCGAAGACCCAGCCGCCGACCGGGTCGGTGTCCCGCCAGAGGTTGAGCCACCGCCACTGGACGCGCTCCCCCACCTCACGCAGCACCTCCTCGTTGAGGTAGGCCGGAAAGAGCCGGGCGTACAGGCGGTCCAGCGGTGACCCGTAGGTGAGCAGGGCGACCCGTTGACGTACGCGCGGGGGCAGCCGCAGCACCGCGAGAGCGAGCAGCGCGGACCCGTGGCTGTGCCCACAGAGCAACACCCCGACGTGTCGCTCGGTCAGTTGGCTGATCCGGTCGGCCAGTTCCGGCACCGCCCGGTCCGCGTAGCTCGGCGGCGCGAACGGGTGCGCGGCCCGGGGCCAGAAGGTGCCCAGGTCCCACAGGATGCCGACGTGCCGGCGAAACCACACGGTCCGGTAGGCGAACACACCACCCGCCAACAGCGTGACCAGCAACGCGGCGAGGAGGTAGCTGCCGCCGCTGAGCCCCATCTGGACGGCTCCGACCGGCAGCCCGAACAGCTGCCGGGTCAACTCCTCCGGGTCGCGCCCGGTACTCCCCACCAGGCTCGTCGCCAGTCCGACCACCGCGAGCGCCGCGTAGGTGGCGGCCAGCAGACCCAACCACTCGGTGAACCGCGCCTGGGCGATGGTCTTCGTCGTCAGCCGCAGCCGACCGACCGCCTCCGGCGGCACGACCGGGAAGTCCCGGGCGGTGATCGCCGCCGCCGCACGCCGCCGGCGGCGCAGCGACACCACTGTCAACGCGCCACACAGCAGCACCGCCGCGACCACGTGCAGGAAGAAGGCCAGCAGCGTCCAGCGATACGGCAGCGGTGGCCCACCGTCACCGCGGTAGCCACCGAGCAACTCCCCCGTCTGGTAGACGAGGCCGGCGGAGAGCGCGCCGGTCAGGCCGACCGCGAAGGCGGCGAGGACCGCCGCGCCCAGGCCATCGGGCAGCGCTGACCGGCCGCCCACCCGACCGTGGTGCCACAGCACCACCCCACTGAGCAGCACCAGCAGCACCATCTGGCCGAACAGCGCGACACCCGCGATCCCGCCGTAGCCGGGCAGCCCGGCCGCCGGCAACCAGGCGCGCCGGTCGACCGCCACGGTGGCGAGGGTCGCCACGCTCAGGCCGGCCGCCACCACGCCCAACGTGCGGGCGGTCCAGGTGGCCGTTCGCGCGGTCGCCGCCCGGTCGATCATCCCCGGAACGGCGAGCAGACCGACGCAGGCCAGCAACACCGCCGCACTGAGCGCCAGCAGCAACGTCGTGGAGAACGTCGCACCGCCGGCGCGACGGGCCGTGAGCAACACGACATTGAGTACGGCGAGCGCGGCGGCGACGTGGATCGCGCGCAGCCTGTGCACCAGCGGCTCCACGGCCCACAGTGGATTGTCGGCCGGGCCGGACCGACGGGTGCCGAGCAGGCGCAGGACCCCGATGGCGGCGATCGGCAGGAGCGCCAGCACGGCCAGCCGCTGCCCGACGTGCCGGCCGTCGAGCCCGGCCATGGTGTCGAAGGGCGCGCGGCAGGGGGCCGCGCCGAGACACCGCCAGGCGAGCAGGTCGAGGGCGACCCCGGCGATGGACACCACGTACAGCACTGTGAGGTTGAGCGCGAGAAGCCGACACAGCACGGTGACCCAGCCGGCTCGGCGGTGGCCCGTGGGGCGCATCCACACGGCCACGTTGCTGAGCATGAACGGCAGCAGGAAGACCATGGCGAGGGTCCGGCCGACGGTGCCCGAGGGCAGATCACCCCAGCGGTACGCCTCCAGCGTCACCCCGTCCGGGCCGCCGCCGTCCGACCGGGCGGCGCGGTGGAAGCCCCCGCTGCCGTCGCCGGCGACCTGCCGGACCTGCGCCTGGTCGAGGATGACAGTGGGGTCCGCCCCGGACACGCCGTGCACCCGCAACTCCACCACGTCGGGTGCGCGCGGTTGGTCGCCCCGCTGCCGTCTTCTCTCCGACATCGGGGCAGCTACCCGTGTCGCCGCTGGTCGGACGCGTCGCTCTTGCCGGACTGGCGAATGAACCGCCGCAGTCCCGGCATCGCGTCGAACAGGACGATCAGCAGCAGCACCCCGGCGACGACGGCGCTGTTGACCAGTTGCGGAGACCGCACGGTGGCCAGGCCGCCCACGATGATGGCCGGCACACCGACCAGGCGCGCCCAGGGCCGGCTGCCGTCGACCATCATGGCGAGCAGAATCCGGGCGGTCAGGAACAACGCGGGGCCGATGACGCCCACTGTCGTCTGCCCCGTGTTGTGTTCCTCCGGATGGCCGATCGTCATCTCCATGGCGACCGAGGTGGCCAGCACACCGGCGATCATGACGAGGTGCAGGTAGCCCGCCATCAGCGTCAACTTGCTGCCGGACGTGCCCTCCGCCTCGATTCTGGCGCCCAGCCGCCCGCCGGCGGGCACCAGGTAGAGCCGGGCGAGGGCCACCGCGGTCACGAACGCCAGGGCGAAGGCCACAGTGCTGTCCCGGTCCAGGCTGGACGCGCTGTAGGTGACACCGGCGATCAGGATCAGCTCACCCAGGGCGATGATGAAGATCTGTTGGTACCGCTCGGAGAGGTGCCTCCCGTTCACCTGGAGTTCCGGCCAGGTACTGCGTCCGAGCCACGGGAACGGCCAGCGCAGCCGTGCCAGGGAGTACTCCAGCAGCAGTGCCAGCGCCCAGAGCACCTCCCGGGCCGGAGCGACGGCCGCCCCGACCACCCAGAGCGCTCCGGAGATCGCGAACCAGACCGCCACCCGCAGGCTGCGCACCTGTAGCGGGTGCCCCCGCAGCGCGGGGATCAGGATCGCCCCCCGACCCAGGTGGATGGCCACGTAGGCGATGGCGAACACCATGGCGTGCTCGTCGAACGTGGTGGGTACGGCCGCGGCCATCAGCAGGCCACCGAACATCGTCCAGAGCAGCAGTACGACGATCAGCGGGGCGCGGGGGTCGAACCAGTCCGCCGACCAGGCGGTCACGAACCACACCCACCAGAGCGCCGCCAGCATCAGCAGCACCTCGAAGCCACCGTTGATGCTGGGGTCGTCGAGCAGCGTCCGGGACAACCGGGTCAGCGCGAAGATGAACGCCAGGTCGAAGAAGAGTTCCAGGAACGACGCCTTGCCCGGGTTCTCCCGCCGGAGCAGCAGCCCTCCCGGAAGCCTGCCCGCCATCGTCATCCTTCCCCGGCCCGCAGCTGCTCACCGCCGCCCCAGTCGTACCACCCGGTCGACCGGGCCCGGGTGGGTTTCGCCGAGCCGGGCCGTCGTCGTCAGCGCCCGGCGGTGCCGCCGCCTCGGGAGATCAGGTCCGTTGCCAGGTCCCAGAGCCGCTCGGCGTTGCCCGGGTCGACCGCGTACGCGGCCACGCCGCTGTAGTCGGCCGGCCGCTCGGTGACGACCGGGGCCTCGGTGCAGTCCTCGAAGTAGCGACCGCCGACGCCGTCCAGCAACGGGGACGCCGCGAGCAGCACCGAGGTCGCGGCCCCCTGCTGCGGGGTCTTGTGCATCTCCTTCGGCGACTTGAGCCCACCTGTGTGCTTCTGCAGGCCGGTGGCGATGGCGCCCGGGTTCAGCGCGTTGGAGTAGATGCCCTCGCCGGCCCAGCGGCGGGTGGCCTCCACGGCGAGCAGAGCCTCGGCGCTCTTGGACTGCCCGTAGGCCAGCAGCGGGTCGTACGGCCGGAACGCGAAGTGCAGGTCGTCGAAGATCACCGGGGAGAAGAGGTTGCCGCTGGAGCTGACCGACACCACCCGGGCGCCGCCGGCCGTGGCCAGAGCGTCGTGCAGGCCGACGGTCAACGCGAAGTGCCCCATGAAGTTGGTGGCGAACTGCATCTCCCAGCCCTCGGCGGTGCGCTCCAACTCGGGCAGCGCCATGATCCCCGCGTTGTTGACCAGGATGTGCAGCGGCTGGTCCCAGCCGGCGACGAACTGGCGTACCGAATCCTGGTCGGCCAGGTCCAGTGCCCGGACGGTGACCCGCTCCGCGCCGATGCTGGCCGCGATGTCGGCGGCGGCCTGCTCACCCGCCGCGACCCGGCGGACCCCGAGCACGACCTCGGCGCCGGCGGCGGCGAGCGACCGGGCCGTCTCGACGCCGATGCCGGCGGCGCCGCCGGTGACGACGGCCCGCTTGCCGGTCAGGTCGACGCCGGCGATGACCTCGTCGGCGGTCGAGGCGAAACCGAAGGGGGTCGTGATGCGCTCTGTCATTGCTGTCCCGTCTCTCGATCACGCTTACCCCGACACTGTCACCCAGACGGCAGGTGCTAGCCGGTTCCCTGTTTTTCCTGGTAGTGGCAGGACCAGGTTGGGCGGCCGGTGGCGGCTCCTACGATGGGCGGGTGAGCACGGCCGGCCCGCTCGGCGAATACCTGCGTGCCCGGCGCGAGCTGATCGGGCCGGGTGACGTCGGGTTGCCCGCACACGGCCGTCGGCGGGTGCCCGGCCTGCGCCGCGAGGAGGCCGCCCTGCTCGCCGGCATCAGCGCCGACTACTACCTGCGGTTGGAGCAGGGGCGTGACCGGCACCCGTCGACGCAGGTGGTCGAGGCCCTGGCCCGCGCGCTGATGCTGGACGCGGACGCCGCGGCACACCTGCACGGCCTGGCCCGGCCGGTGCCGGCCCGCCGGGCGGCGCGACCATCGGAGCGGGTGCCGGTGGGCATCCGGCAGCTGGTCGGCTCGTGGGCCGAGACGCCCGCCTTCGTGCACGGCCGACACCTGGACGTGCTCTTCGCCAACCCCGTCGCGACCGCGCTGGCACCGATCTTCACCCCCGGGGTGAACCTGTTGCGCGCGGTCTTCCTGGACCCGAGCGTGCCAGCGCTCTACCCGGCCCTGACGGCGGTCGCGGCCAACGCGGTGGCGGGCCTGCGCGCACAGGTCGGCCCCGAGGTGGACGACCCCCGCCTCGTCGAGCTGGTCGAGGAGCTGACCGCCGGCAGCGAACGGTTTCGGCGGTTGTGGGCCCGGCACGACGTCACCGCCCGCGCGGGCGGTGGGGTGCGGGTGTTCCAGCACCCGGAGCTGGGCGAGTTGGCGTTGCGCTACGAGAAGCTGACGATCAGCGGCACCACCCAGTCGCTGGTGGTCTATCACGCCGAACCGGGCAGCCCGTCGGCGCGCTCACTCGCCCGGCTGGCCCGAGGCTAGCGTCGCCGTTTCCGAAGCGGGCCGGCTACCGGGTGGCCGCCCGCTCGGCGACCACCACCGAGATCCCGTCGAGAACGCGTTGCAGACCGAACTCGAACGCGTACTCCGGGCCGTACGCGGCGCCGTGCTGCTGGCCCGCCGCGGTGCCGATCCGGGAGGCGGTCGGGTAGGCGTTGGCGGCCATGAACGTCTCCAGCCAGGGCGCATGCGACTGCCACCACTGGCCGTCGGTCATGCCGGACTCGCGCTCCAGGTCGACCACCTCGGAGGCTGCGCGCGCGGCGCTCTTCACGTGACCCAGCACAAGGGTGAGCACCGCGTCGACCTCGACGTCGGTGAGCCCGATGTCGACGACCGCACCGAGCTCGTAGTCGTACTTGGCCATCAGGTGCGGGCCGAGCACCGGGCGCGTCGTCTCGGCCCGCAGCATCCAGGGATGCCGCTGGTAGAGCGCCAGGTTGTCGCGGGCGATCCGCTCCAGCCGGGTACGCCAGTCGGCCTCGACGGCGGGACGCGGCATCTCGCCGTACGCGGTGTCGATCATGACGGCGACGAGTTCGGCCTTGCCCGGCACGTAGGTGTAGACCGACATCGTGCCGACTCCCAGCGCCTCACCGACCCGGCGCATGGTCAGCGCGTCGAGCCCCTCGGCGTCGGCGACGTCGATCGCGGCCCGGACGATCCGGTCGACACTGAGCGCCGGACCGGCGCTGCGGCTGGTCGGCTCCCGGGTGCGCCAGAGAAGGGCCAGGCTGCGGGCCGGGTCTGCGGTCGACTTGCGCTCACTCGCCATGGTGCGACCATCCTAACCAGGTGGCCGTACGCCGTACGCCCGCGCTGCGCCGGCCTGCTCCCCCGCGCGGTCGCCACGGTGTGCGTCAGAGCGCCTCGCGGTCGTCCGACAGCGTCGGACCGGCGGCGGCGGGCACCAGGTGTCGGACCTCCGGTTCCCCGTCGGTCAGCTCCCGGGCCCGTTGCTCGGCCGCGCGGTCCTCGCCGGTCAACCGGCCACCGTGCTGGCGCAGGTGCTCGTCCCAGGACGGCACCAGATACACCTCGACGAACCGGTCCACCGTCTCGGCCGGGCGGAACAGCCCCCAGCGCATCGCTCCGGTCCGCTGCCGCGCGCCACGCACCAGGTCCATCGCCGCCAGGAACCGTTGGGTCCGCTCCGGCCGGACGGTGTACTGCACAGTCACCAGCACCGGCCCCACCCCCGGGTCCGGCTCGTGCGCCAGGTGCAGTTGCGGCCAGTAGGCCGCCGGTTCCCGGTTCACCGACCGCAGGTCCGGCAACGGCCAGATCCGACTCGTCAGGGTGCCGAGAAGCATCAGCGCCGCCGCCGCCAGGTACGCGAGGAGCAGCCCGGCCATGTCGGCCACCAACCCCCAGAGCAGCGCGCCGACCGCCTGCCCACCGGCGAAGCACACCTGGTAGACGGCCAGACCCCGGGCCCGCACCCAACTGGGCAGGAAGAGCTGCATCTCGGCGTTGACGTTGGCCAGCACCGTCACCCAGGCCATCCCGGCGGGCAGCAGGGCGAGCAGCACCAGCGGCACCACCCGCACGGTGCCGACCACTGTCAGCGTCACTGTGAACAACGCACCGGCGATCAGCAGCAACTGGTTGGCCGACAGCCGGGTGCGGATCACGGCCAGCAGCACGCCACCCGCGATGGCGCCCACGCCGAGGGCGGCCAACAGCACCCCGTACCCGCCGGAGCCCAGTCCCAGCCGCCGACTCGCCACCAACGGCAGCAAGGCCCACAGCGCGCTGGCCGGGACCACGAAGACCAACGCACGGCGCAACAGCCGGCGTACGGTCGGCGAGTGGCGTACGTAGCGGCTGCCGGCGCGCAACGCGGCGGTGAACCGCTCGGGCACCTCGACCGCGCGCGCGTTGGCGGGCCGCCAACGCCACAGCGCGTACGCGAAGATCCCGAAGGCGACCGCGTTGATGCCGAAGACCGGGGCGACTCCGGTACGGGCGATCAGCACGCCGGCCACCGCGGGGCCGACCGCCCTCGCCACGTTCACGCTTATCGAACCGAGCGCGGACGCCGACCGCAGTTGGTCCTGCGGCACCAGCTCCGGGATCACCGCCGCCCAGGCCGGCAGGGTCAGCGCCTGCCCCACCCCGAACGCGAAGGTGAGGGTGAGCAGCAGCGCCGGCGGCATCCGGTCGGTCAGGGTGAGCAGCGTCAACGCCACAGCCACCGCCACCAGGAACAGCTGCACGGCGATCAGCAGGTGCCGGCGGTCGAAGCTGTCGGCCAGCACCCCGGCGGGCAACGCCAGCAGCAGCACCGGCAGCAGACTGGCGGTCTGCACCAACGCGACAAGGGTGGAGGCGTTGGAGTGGTTGATCAGCAGCCACTGGGCGCCGACGGTCTGCATCCAGGTGCCGATGTTGGCGGCGAGCAGGGCCAGCCACAGGTTGCGGTAGACCGCCGTTCGCAGCGGCGCCCAGGCCGAGGCCGGACGGTCGGTGGGTCCGGCTGCGGCCGTCACCACCGCCCGTCCGCGCGCAGCACGCGCTCACCGGAGACGTAGAGGTCGTCGGGTTCGAGCAGCAGCAGCCGGACGACCTCGGCGGCGACCTGTTCGGGCATCGCGTACACCTCGTCCAGGAACTCCGCGCCGACCCGTTCCTGTAGCCGCGTCGGCATCGGCCCGGGATGCAGCTGCATCACCTTGACCCGGTTGCTGTGCTGGGCCTCGGCCAGCGAGTCGACAAGGCTGTTGCCGTAACTCTTGGTGGCCCGGTAGACGGGGATGCCGGGCCGGGGGGCCGCCAGCGCCAGCGCGCCGATGTAGACGACGTTGCCGTGGCCCTGCCGGTGCAGGTGCTGCACCGCCTCCCGCAGCAGGTAGGTGATGCCCAGAACGTTGATCTCCACGGCCCGGCGGATGTGCTCCACCGACAGGTCCCCCAGGTCGCCGCCCGCCCACATCGAGGCGCAGGCAGCCACCCCGTCGATGGTGCCGTAGCGCTCGACCACCTCGGCGAACCCGTCGCGGACCTGCTCGTACGAGGAGATGTCGCAGACCGCGCCGTCGCAACCCAGCTCGTCGGTCGCGGCGGCGACCTCGGCCGGCACGTTGCCGAACACCACGACCTGATGCTCGTCGACGAGCAGTCGGGCCACCGCGAGGCCGAGACCGCTGGTCCCGCCGACCACCACGAAGGTTCTGGCACCCATGTCTCTCCAGCCGCCGCTCGCACAGGTCACGCAGGGCCGCGTGACGGCCCGTTCTTCCCGTTTCCGGACCCCGCACACCCGTTCGGCCGGTAGTGCTGGGCATACCCCGAAGAGTGGATCTGGACGGCTGGGGCACCCGGTCGCTCCCGATTAGCGTCTGCTGCATGACCACGGAACACCCTTCGCACCTGGCCGAGGCGCTGCGCCGCCGCCGCTGGCTGATCTCCGCGTGGCCCTGGCGCGCGCTGGCCTACCTGGTCACCACCGTGCCGATCGCCGGGTTCCTCGCCGTCGGGCTGCTCGTCATCGGCGGCCCCATGCTGCCCGTCTTCAGCACGCTCCGGCGGCACGGCCGACCGCCGAGCATCGCGCTGATGCTGTTCCTGATCACCGGCAGCGTCATCCTGGTGGCGTTGGCCCCGATCCTGAGCTTCGCGGTGGCCGCCGTCGAGCGGTGGCGGGTCCGGCTCGTCGACAACCGTCCGCTGCCCTCGTCGCCGTGGCCCGGCCTCGCCGCCCGCTACCGCAGCCCCGCGACCTGGCGGGAGGTGGCGTACCTGTTCTGGCTGGGCGGCTTCACGCCTGTCGCGTACTGGGTGTTCCTGATCCTGGTGCTGCTCGACCTCGGGATGATCTCCAGCCCCTGGCTGGCCGGCGACGCCAACCAGCCGGTGGTGATCTGGCAGCCGATCGACAGCACCGGCGAAGCCGTTCCGTACGCGATCGTGGGGGTGCTGCTGATCCCGGTGCTCTGGTATGCCACCGGTCTGCTCGCCGCCGTCCAGGCCGCCGTGGCCCGGTGGGCACTGGCCCATCCGGTGGACGCGGCGGCCCTGCGGGAGGTCACCCGCTCCCGCACCCGACTGGTCGGCGCGTACGAGGCCGAACGCCGCCGCATCGAGCGCGACCTGCACGACGGCGCGCAGCCCCGGCTCACCAGCCTCACCCTCCAGCTGGGTCTGGCCCGGCTGGACGTACCCGAGGACTCCCCCGCCTCCCGACCACTCGCCGTGGCCCACGACCAGGCCCGGGGTCTGATGGTGATGCTGCGGCAGTTGGTGCACGGCATCCGCCCGCAGAGCCTCACCGACCTTGGCCTGGCCGGAGCCGTACGCGAGTTGGCCGACGCCGCCACCATCCCGGTGGCCGTGCACGCCGACCTGCACGACGAGTTGCCGGAGATCGTGGAGACCACCGCCTACTTCGTGGTCTCCGAGGCGTTGGGCAACGTGGCCCGGCACGCTCGGGCGACCCGCGCCGACGTACGCCTCACCCGGGCCGGCGGTGACCTCGTCGTCGAGGTGACCGACGACGGTCACGGCGGCGCCGACCCGGCCCGGGGCACCGGCCTGACCGGGCTCGCCGACCGGGTCGCCGCCGTGGACGGCCGGCTGCTGCTGTCCAGCCCGCCCGGCGGGCCTACAGTGGTCCGGGTGGAGCTGCCATGTCGTCGGTGACCCGGGTGGTGCTCGCCGAGGACGAGGTGCTGCTGCGGGAGGGTCTGGTCGCGCTGCTGACCCGCTTCGACTTCACTGTGTGCGCGGCCGTCGGCACCGCACCGGACCTGCTCGCGGCGGCCCGCGACCACCAACCGGACCTGGTGGTGACCGACATCCGGATGCCGCCGGGCCGCCGCGACGACGGGCTGCGCGCGGCCGTCGCGCTCCGCACCGAGCGACCTGACCTCCCGGTCGTGGTGCTCAGCCAGTACGTGCAGACCGGGTACGCCACGGCGCTACTGGACAGCGGCGACGGCCAACGGGTGGGCTACCTGCTCAAGGACCGGGTCGCCGAGGTCACCGAGTTCGTCGACACGCTGCGCCGGGTCGCCGGTGGCGGCACCGCCATCGACCCGGACGTGGTCCGGCAACTTCTGCACCGCCCGCGCGACCCGCTCGCCGCGCTCTCCGCCCGGGAACGCGAGGTGTTGGCCCTGCTCGCCGAGGGGCGGTCCAACGCGTCGATCGCCGGCCGGCTGCACGTCAGCGAGGCGGCGGTCGGCAAGCACGTCGGCAACATCCTGCTGAAGCTCGACCTGCCGCCCAGCGACGACACCAACCGTCGGGTGCTCGCGGTCCTCACCTACCTGCGCGCCGACCCGGTGAGCTGACCAGCGTCGGCCGGGCTCGGGCCCGCGCGTAGATTCACCTCATCAGCGGTACCGGCGCCAGGTCAGGGCGCGGACCAGGGAGACGGGGGCACGGCATGGCGAAGGCGCTGCGGGTTGGTCTGTTGGGGTACGGGCTGGCGGGCCGGGTGTTCCACGCGCCGCTGATCGCCGCGACTCCCGGGCTGCGGCTCGACGCCATCGTGACCCGTGATCCGCAGCGACGCGAGCAGGCGCGACAGCACTTCCCCGACGCCCGCCTGGTCGACGACGCCGAGGAGCTGTGGCGTACCCCGGACGCTTTGGACCTGGTCGTGGTGGCGACGCCGAACCGGCAGCACGTGCCGATGGCGCGCGCGGCCCTCGCCGCCGGCCTCCCTGTCGTCGTCGACAAGCCCCTCTCCCCGACCGCCGCGGAGGGCCGCGTCCTGATCGACGAGGCGACCGAGCGTGGGGTGCCGCTGACGGTCTTCCAGAACCGGCGCTGGGACGGCGACTTCCTGACCGTCCGCCGCCTGGTCGAGCAGGGCGAGTTGGGGCAGGTGCTGCGCTTCGAGTCCCGGTTCGAGCGGTTCCGTCCGACGATCAAGCCGGGCTGGCGGGAGCTCGCCGGTCCGGAGGAGGCCGGCGGCGCCCTCTTCGACCTCGGCGCCCACCTCGTCGACCAGGCGGTGCAGCTGTTTGGCAGTGTCGACCGGGTCTACGCGGAGGTGGACCGTCGCCGGGCGGGCGCGGCCGTCGACGACGACGCCTTCGTGGCGCTGACCCACGCCAACGGGGTCCACTCGCACCTGTGGATGGGCGCGGTGACCGCCCAACTCGGGCCGCGCCTGCGGGTGCTGGGCGACCGGGCCGGCTACACCAGCTACGGGCTGGACGTGCAGGAGGCGGCGCTGCACGACGGTGGTCGACCGGACCAGCCCGGCTGGGGCGAGGTCCCGCCGGAGCGCTACGGCCTGCTCGGCGTCGACGGTGACCTGCGGCCGGTGCCGACCCGGCCCGGCGCGTACCAGAGCTTCTACGCACAGGTGGCGGCCGCGCTGCGCGACGGCGCACCGATGCCGGTGGACCCACGGGACTCGGTCCACACTGTCGAGTTGATCGAGCTGGCGCACCGGTCGGCGACCGAGGGCGTGGTGCTGCCGGTCCCGACCGCCTGACCTGGGCCTGACACCCGACCGGCGCGCCTCCCGCCACCCGGGCTCCCGAGGCGTGCCCGAAAACCGGTGGAGCGGCGCCGCCGTGCGCCGTTACCGTGCTGCGCAACGTGGTCGTCTAGGCAAGGACGTGCCGTTGTACACCCTGTGAGACCTCCCGAGAGCTGATCTGTCGCGCGTCGCGCAGTTGCGCCGCGCTCCTTTTTGCTGCGGACTTCTCACTGAAACCGGTGTACTTCTGTGCTCAAAAATTGGGCCGTCGTGCCCACCTGCCTACCGATCGTTCGCCGCCGTTGCCACGCGTGCGTGTCCCAACGCCTTCGGGCGAGCGGCAAGTTCCGTGTCAACGCCAACCAGAAGCTGCTCGACGTCTGGCTTCTCGTGCTCTGCACCGCGTGCGGGGAGACGGCCAAGCTCACCGTCCTGGAGCGGATGACCGTGCGCTCCATCCCACCCGAACTGCTGGACCGGCTCCATGCCAACGACACCGGCCTGACCGCCGATCTGCTCCAGGATCCGGACGTTCAGCGCCGAAACCGGTTCGTCCTGGACTGGACCGACGCCTGGCGTCTCGACACCGGCGGATCGGATCACCTGGACCTCGACGTGATCGACGTCGCGGTCCGCAACGCCGTGCGGATCCCGGTCCGGCCGGCCCGACTGATCGCTGAGGGTTGCGGCCTCTCCCGCGCCGAGGTCGACCGACTGATCACGGAGGGGAAGGTCGTCTCGGCGGCCCGGTTGGCCGGCAAGCTCTCCGGGGACTTCGCCTTCACCCTCAAACGCTGACCCCGCCCTCGGGGCCTGTCCGGCACGACGCCGGGCAGGCCCTGTTGGCGGCGGTTGGGCGGCCAGCACATTGATCGACTCGGTTTCCGTGAAAGCGCGGGGTTAGTCCGCCTCCAACACCGCAATTTCACGGAAGTCGAGTGGATCTGCCCGCCGTCCGGTTCCGGTGGCCTCAGTCGGCGTTCTGCTCGGAGCGAGCGTCGTCCGGCGCGCGAGCGTCATCGTCGGTCAGCGCGTCGTCCGACGATGTGGCCAGATCGGCGAGCCGCCGCTCGGCCTCTCGGATCTCCTCGTCGAGCCTGGGGTTCTCCTCGTCGGGACCCTGCGACATCGGGACCTCCATCGGGCGCGACTGGCAGACATCCGTGTACGTGTACCCGAACTGACGGCGGGGACACGAAGGTCCGCCATATCCCCTGATCACGTGATGATGAGTAGTTGAATCGAGCCGCCAGCAACTACTCCTCAACACCGTTGCGTTAGGCGGAGTGGCTGTTCGTCAACCCCGCGCTGTTCTTGTCGATCATGGACTTGTGGTGGGTGGCAAAGTGCCCGGATCGAGCCATACCCGGCACCGTAACTCCATGATCGACGAGGGTGGGGTGCCCCTCTTCCGCGATCTTGCGTTTACTGTCGCGACACAAGAGGGCAATCGGCGCATATCGGCGACCGAAACTGCAAGATCGGCGCGGGCGGGGCGTTTCTGGAGTGGGGGACCTGTGCTCACCGCGCCCTTGCACCCAGCAACCGCTCGCTAACGCAACGGTGTTGAACTACTCCTCATCAGGTGATCGAGGAGATCCCACGTCTTCGGCGACCCAGAGGCCACGGCCCTGGAGACCCACCACCAGGCCGCGTGTCTGAAGAACGATGATCGCCCGCTGGACCGTGGTCACACTGACGTCGTAGAGGTCCGACAGTTCGTTGTAGGTGGGC
Organism: Micromonospora sp. D93; assembly: GCF_018070365.1. NCBI lineage: Bacteria > Bacillati > Actinomycetota > Actinomycetes > Micromonosporales > Micromonosporaceae > Micromonospora > Micromonospora sp. D93. The sequence continues at coordinate 274,082 of NZ_JAGPXW010000003.1, forward strand.
AGACGCTCCCCTGCCGCGTACTCGCCGCTCTTGATCCGAGCGGCAAGGTCCTCGGCCACCTCGCGGTATCCGCCGGTAGGTATGGGCATGTGAAGGTTCCTTCGTTCGGCAAACGGCGGACCGGATCAACGATCCCGCCCAGGGGCGACGGCGAACAGGTCGACCCTGGGCGGGCCTGAGCCTGTCTCGCGAAAGGGGTGCCGATGATGCCGATCGACGAACCCGTGTCCAAGGCGACGGAGTTGTTCACGGCCGGACGGGTGCTGAACACCCACTGGACTCGGGCTCTTGAGAGGCCGTGGCGAGCGGGCGGTTGCCTTGAGTGCCAAGGTCGCGACAACTGCTCGCAACTGGATTAGGCGTTGGCGCTTCTGGCAGACGTTGCTTCCGTCATGCTTCAGAAGCGGTGACCTGTGGGTTGGCACGGGCGGCGGGTGAACCGCGGAGCGCTTGCGGCGGACGAACGTTACCGAGCGCCGGGCCGGTCGGCGGGTGCGCCGGGCTGAAGCCCGGGAGCGTTGCCGACCCGGCCCGGTGCCGGATCAGCGCTGCTTTAGCTCGCGCCAGGATGGGTGGGTGCCGCGCCAGGCGTCGGCGAGGATGGCCGCCGAGGCCCGGCTGGGGCACTGCTGCACCCGCTCACGACCCGACGCCCCACCGATCTGGGCGCGGACCTCCCAACCCTGCCCGTCAGTACGGATGTACACGTCCCTGCGCCCGCGCGGGGTCGTGTCTCCGTTCCACCAGTGTTCCTCCACCTTCATTCGCCGACCGTATAGCAATTCCCGCGCCGAGGGTACGGCGCAGGTATGCTCGGACCTGGGCAAGAGCGACATTCCAGGCGCATTTCGGCCCAACCGTTGACGGTTCGAAACCATAACGGGCGGTTCTCCCGCTCCTGACTTGCGAATCAGGAGGCCACCCCGAAGGGGCCGGAGCGGTCAGGGTTGGGTGGTCAGAAGGTAGTCGTCGGCCTCCGGGCTCCAGCGCAGATCCAGTACGCCCGCGGTGGCGGCGGCCTTGCAGAACTGTAGGAAGCTGCGGTAGCCGAGCTTCTTCTCGCTGAAGTCCGGGCGGGCCCTGCGTACCTGGTTCTTCAACCCGGACAACGCCACCGGGTTGCCGCCGCTGCCCAGGTCCGCCACGACGCCCCGGAGCAGGCCGAACGCCACCTCCCGGTCGCCGTGTTCGGGCAGCGAGACCTCGGGATCACCCTTCGCCGGGCCCTCGCCCAACTCGATCACGTTGCGCTCGGCGAGGTGACGCAGCAGTTCGCCGAAGGTGCGGAAGCCGTAGTCGGACTCACTGAAGGTCGGGTCCTTGCGCAGCAGGGTGCGCTTGAGTCGGGAGGCGGTGACCTCACCGTTGGCGCTGCCCTGCAACCCGGCGACCGACTGGGCGACGAGCACGGCGAGGGCGTCCACGTCGCGGCCGGGCTCCTCCCCCGCCGGCCGACGGTCCGCCTCCGGTTCCTGCTCCCGCTCCGGCTCGGCTGGGCGTTGCTCGGCGCCGGCCGGTCGGGTGGTCGGGCGAGCGCGCCGACCACGGGCCGGCGGGATGTCGACGCCCTCCAGCCGGTCGTAGTAGAGGAACTCGTCGCACGCCGGGGGCAGTAGCCCCGATGTGGACCCCTCGACCCCGACGCCGATGACCCGCTTGTTCAGCTCGCGCAGTTTGTGCACCAGAGGGGTGAAGTCGCTGTCACCACTACAGATCACGAAGGTGGAGATGTAGTCGCGTTCGAATGCCAACTCGATCGCGTCGACGGCCATTTTGATGTCCGCGGCGTTCTTACGGGACGCGCCCATCCGCTGCGGAATCTCGATCAGCTCGACGTGGGACCGGGTGAGCATCCGTCGGTCCTCGTCGAAGTAGGACCAGTCGGCGTACGCCCGGCGCACGACCACCCGCCCTCGTTCGGCCAGCGCGTCGGCGATGGGCCGGAAGTCGAAGGCCGCGCCGCCGCGGTGGTCGCGCGCGCCCAACGCGAGGTTCTCGTAGTCGAGAAAGAGGGCGATCCGGTCTTCTTGATCCACGCGGACCAGCCTACGCCGGGCCTGAGCTGGCCGGGGCGGACGACGCGCGACACCTCAACTCGACGTCCGTCCATTTCTTGCGGCCTAATAGTCGTTTATTTTCGTTGTTCGATAGGTGTCTTGCAGTGCCATGTTCGGTGCTGCATCATGACGATCAATGTCGGGCGTCGGGGGGACGCCGGACGGACCTCCACCACCACCCACCCAGGAGGGTCACCGATGTTTCGCAGCCTCACGCCGGCGCGGGGACGCCCCGGCCGGCCCGGCGGCACCGCCGTCGCTCTCGCGGCCGGTCTCGCCGTGCTGGTCGCCGGGCCCACAGTGGCCGCCGCCAGTCCACAGGCGTCCGCCGGCGCGCAGCCGGTGGTCACCCGGGCCGCCCTCGATCCGGCGCTGGTCGCCGGACGCGGCGCGGACGTCGACTTTCTCGAGCAGGAAGCGGAGAACGCCCGCACCAACGGCGAGATCATCGGGCCCGACCGGTCCGCCTACACACTGCCCGCGGAGGCTTCCGGCCGCCGGGCGGTCCGGCTCACGCCCGGTGAGTACGTGGAGTTCGTCCTGCCCAGCGCGGCGAACGGGATCACCGTGCGGTACAGCATCCCGGACGCGCCGCAGGGTGGTGGGATCACCGCGCCGCTGCGGGTCGCTGTCAACGGCAAGCACCTGCGCACCATGACGCTCACGTCGCAGTACTCGTGGCTCTACAACCAGTACCCGTTCACCAACGACCCGCAGGCCGGGCTGCTGCACCCGGACTGGTGGATCACCGAGTGCCAGTGCGTGCCGTCGGCCACCACGCCGTACCCGAGCATCAGCACGCCGTTCCGGCCCACCCACTTCTACGACGAGCAGCGACTGCTGCTCGGGCGTACCTACCGGGCCGGCGACAAGGTCCGACTCACCGCGCCGCCCGGCAGCGCCGCCGCCTGGACCGTCATCGACCTGCTCGACTCCGAGTTGGTCGCGCCGCCACACGTCCGGCTGCTCGCGGCGAACGTGCTCGCCTTCGGGGCCGACCCGACCGGCCGGCGGGACTCGGCCGACGCGCTGGACCGGGCCATCGCCTTCGCTCGGCGCGCCCACCTCAAGGTGTACGTCCCGCCGGGCACCTACCAGGTCAACCGGCACGTCATCGTCGACGACGTGACCATCGAGGGCGCCGGCAACTGGTACACCATCATCAAGGGCCGCGAGGTCGCCCTGCCGACCCCCGCGCCGGACGGCTCCGTGCACACCGGAGTCGGGTTCTACGGTCGGGACGCCGCCGACGGCGGCAGCCGCAACGTGCACCTCTCCGGCTTCGCCATCGAGGGCGACGTGCGGGAGCGCATCGACACCGACCAGGTTAACGCGATCGGCGGGGCGATGAGCGACTCCACCATCGACGGGCTGTACCTGCACCACACCAAGGCGGGCCTGTGGTTCGACGGCCCGATGCGCAACGTCCGCGTCACCAACAACATCGTCGTCGACCAGATCGCCGACGCGCTCAACTTCCACACCGGTGTGACCGACTCCCTCGTGTCGCACAACTTCGTCCGCAACACCGGCGACGACGGCCTGGCGATGTGGTCGGAGAAGACGGCCAACGCGCGGAACACGTTCGACCACAACACAGTGCAGTCACCGACCCTGGCCAACGGCATCGCCATCTACGGCGGCACCGACACCACCGTCTCGCACAACCTGGTCGCCGACCCGGTACGCGAGGGTAGCGGCCTGCACGCCGGGGCCCGCTTCGGCGCGGAGCCGTTCACCGGGCACCTGCGGTTCACCAACAACACCACAGCCCGCGCCGGCACCTACGAGCTGAACTGGAACATCGGGCTCGGCGCCATCTGGGTCTTCGCCCTGGATCGCAGCATCGAGGCGCCCATCGAGGTGACCGGCGACGCGTACCTGGACAACACGTACAACGCGATCATGCTGGTCAGCGACTGGCCGGTGAAGGATCTCTACTCGATCTCCGATGCGCGGTTCCGGAACGTCCGGGTCGACGGCACCGGCACCTCGGTGGTCAGCGCCCGCGCGGCCGGGTCCGCCTCGTTCGCCAACGTGGACGCCCGCAACGTGGGAGCGGTAGGCGTCAACAACTGCGGATCGTTCCACTTCACCCCGGCCGGTTCGGAGTTCACAGTGACCGACCTCGGCGGTAACGACGGCGGGTGGCTCGCACCGTGGCTGCTGCCCAACACCATCACCTGCGACGACCGGCCGCCCGTGTCGCCGCCCCCGCCTCCGGCACAGTGGTGAGAGCGGTGGGCGGCCCGAGACGTCGGGCCGCCCACCGCGCACAGATCAGCGCGTCCTGGCGTACGCAAGCGGCACTGTCGTCGACTGACCGTCCCACCGACCGCTCAGCGTCACGCCGGCTGGCCCGTCGGCCCCGGCACCCGGCCGACGTACGACGACCAGCTCGACGGTGTCGGTGTCGATGAGCGTGCGGTCCTCCTCGACGACCCGTCGCACCGCGCCGACGGCCGGTAGGGGAGCGTCGGCCGCGCCGTCGACGACGAGCGTCACCGTCGGCTCACGCACCTCGCGCCGGCCGTCGACCTCGAAGTACTGCTCCGCCTGGCCGCTGCCGGTGAGGATCGCGTGGGCGAGCGCGGCGGCGTACACCGGGTCGACGCAGCCGTCGTACACCCAGCGCCGGCCGAGCACCGAGTGCTCGGTGGTGCCGACGAGCCAGGCGTCCGCACCGTCGAGGGGCGCGGCTCGGTAGGTGAGCGGAACATGGTGGACCGGCCCGTCGGCGGCGCTGACCAGCATCGTCTCGATGCCGACCTCGCCGGCCGGGTCGTCGAAGCGGTAGGCGCCTCGGCTCACCACCTCGACGCCGGCCGGGCCGGCGAACCACTTCTGGTCGGGCAGCCAGGTCGCCAGCAGGTCCAGCTTCGTGGGGCGCAGGGTCGCCCTGTGCAGTAGTGCCATGACGGCAGCCTAGTCAGAGGCCCGCGCAGGGTTGCCCGCCGATCGTGCAGCTCTCCGGTTCCCGGGCCTTCGGTCGACTGTCGCGCACATCGAAGCTGATCGTCAGGGATTTCCCAGCCGCAACGGCGGCTCCGGTGAAGGTGATCGCCCGTCCGTCCTGTCGGCCGCTCGCGCCGTCGACGTCATCGACTGTGGTGCCTTCGGCGAGGGTGACCACCACGGCCCAGTCCGCCACCGGTGCGCTGCCGGGGTTGTCGACAACGATCTCGCCGGTGTAGCCGAACAGGCGGCTGGAGTCGGTCTCGTAGCGGGCCACCACCACGGGTGCCGGCGGCGGGGGTGGGGCGGTCGACGAGGGCGTCCGCGAGGGCTTCGCCGACGGGGTCCGGCTCGGGCGGGTGGTCGCCGACGCGGTGGTCCGAGTGGGGCGCGCCGACTGGGTCGCCGGGGGCGCTGCCACTGTGGTCGTGCCGGCCGTCGTGGTCGGCGACGCGGTTGTTGTCGGTGCGGGCGCGGCGGCCGGCTTCGGGTCGGGCGGCAACGTCACCCACGCCGCCGTCCCCGCCACCAGCACGGCCCCGGCGACCACGGCGACCAGCGTGCGACGCCGACGGGGGTTGCGGCCGGCCCCGTCGCGTACGCGGATCAGCGGCAGTTCCGTGGTCATCCCACCGTCGGCGCGGCGCAGGTCGACCTGCTGGAAGGCGAGCCAGTCGAGGATGGCCGGCAGCCGCACGGTCAGCCCCTGCCGGAGTTGTTGCTCGCGGGGCTCGTGCTGCTCGGCGGACCACGCCCCGTGCGTGCTGACCTCCCGCAGCTCCAGCCGGCAGCCCTGCTTCGTGGCGGTGACCGTGCAGGTCAGCTCGCTGAGCCGGCCGGCCTCGTCGCAGGCCAGCACGAGGAGGTCCGGCTCCTGCCGCTCGGTCACCTCGACCTCGACGTCGGCCTCGAAGCCGGGCAGGTCGGCCGTGTGCAGCAGCATCCGGTCCGGTACGCCCTCGACCGTCTCGGCCTCGGCGAACCACCGGCCGAGCAACTCCCGATCGGTCAGCGCGAGCCAGACCCGCTCAGGCGGGTGGGACAGGTCGACCTGCGCACCGATCTCGATCACGGCGAGACTCTAACGGGTTGCCCGCCAGGCCTGTCCCGCCCGCCCGAGCCGGTTGCCGGCGGCCTGCTCAGCCCCAGCGGCCGTACCGCTCGACAACTGTGGCCAGCGCGGCCCGCGCGTCGGCACTCACCTCGGCGACGACCTGCGCGGCCGGCAGGTCCCGGGCCAGCGGGTGCGCCTGCCCGGCCCACAGGTTGGCCACCGACGCGTCCCCGTCGCGCCGGGCGGCGGCGAGCAGTGGACGCGTCAGGTGCAGCACCTGGGGGTAACCGTGCGGTGCCACCGCGTCGTGCTGGCGCAGGAAGTCGTTGGCCACACCCCGGGCCCGCTTGCCGGTGAACGCCCGGGTCAACGCGGTCGGCGTGGCACCGGCCACCGCCGCCCGGTGCATCGGCGAGCTGCCCGCCTCCGGGCAGCGCAGGAAGGCCGTGCCGAGTTGCGCGGCGGCGGCGCCGGCAGCCAACACGGCGGCCACCGCGGGGCCGTCGACGAGGCCGCCGGCGGCCACCAGCGGCCGGTCACAGCGGGCGGCGGTCAGCCGGAGCAGCGGCAGCAGCCCGTAGTCGTCATCGTCCGGTAGGCCACCGCGATGCCCACCGGCCTCGGTGCCCTGCACCACCACCGCGTCCACACCCAGGTCGGCGGCGGCGGTCGCCGCGTCCGGGCGGGTGACGGTGGCCCACACCTCGGTGCCCCGCTCGCGCAGGGCGGTCACCGCCGCCCGGTCGGGCAGCCCGAACACGAAGGACACGACCGGGACCGGGTCCGCGAGCAGGGCGGCCAGCTTCTCCGGGTACGCGTCGTCGCCTCCCACCGGCTCGCCCAGGCGCACCCCGCGCAGGGCCGCCTGCGGGGCGAGCCGTTCGGCGTACGCCTGGACGGCGGCCTCGTCGACGCCACCGGGGTCGGGCAGGAAGACGTTGACACCGAACGGCCGATCGGTACGTTCGCGGACCTCGGCGACGTCGGCGACCAGCCGGTCGGTGTCGATCATCCCGGCGGCGAGGAAGCCCAACCCACCCGCCGCGGACACGGCGGCCACGAGCGCGGGCGTGGACGGGCCGCCAGCCATCGGGGCGGCGATGATCGGGTGGCGCAACGTGGACAGGACGGACATAGCCCCATCCTGCCGCAGGCCCGGACCGGTCACCGGCGCACGGTGTGCCTCCACCACAGCACGCCGGCCAGCCCGAGCAGGACCAGCAGCGTCCCGGCGCCGACCGCCAGCGGCCAGGTCCGGCCATCCACGCCGCCTACCTCCCCGGCGGCCGGACGGACCGACGTGGGCGCCGCCGGGTCGACGGACTCCGTGGAGGGCGCGGCGGTGACCGTGGTGGCCGTGGCCGGGTAGCGCAGGATCGTCGAGCGGGTGCCGGCTGCTTGACCGGCGGACTCGGAGACGGTGAGCAACGACCGGCCGTCGCGACTGTAGGTGATCGACTCGCCCTGGGGCTCGTCCGGCAACGGGGTGATCCGCGGGGTGCCGGTGGTCAACGCGCGGACGACGTCGCCGTCGGGCACGTCGTACTCGAAGGCGTCGGCGTAGCTGCGCAGCACCACCCGCCGTCCGTCCGGTGCGCTCGCCGCGCCGGTGATCACCCCACGCCCCAGGAACGAGAACGGGTTGCTGGTCGTGGTCGTCGGCACTGTCACCTGGCCGAGCGCGGTCAGCGGCGTTGTCGCGCCCGACCGCAGCTCGGTGCTCGGCGCGTACAGGAAGACGGTGCCACTGCCGCCCTTGGTGACGATCAGCGGCCGACCTGACGCGTCGAGCAGCAGCGCCTCGGCGTCGTGCGGGCGGTCCGGGTAGGTCATGCGGTGCAGCACGGGCTGCTTCGCCCCCGGCGCGAGCCGCCACACGCCGACCGTCGGCCGGGACCGGTCGTTGTCGCCGATGTCGCCGACCCAGACGGTGCCGTCCCGACCGATGGCCAGGTCCTCAGTGTCGCGGGGGCGGGACGGGAAGGAGACCGTTCGCACCACAGCGCAGCGCTGGTCAAGGAAGAAGATTCGGCGGCGCGCCTCGTCGTCGGCGCCGTCGTTGATCACCACGTACCCGTCGTCGGTGGCGACCATCCCGGAGATCTCGCGGAGCCGGTCGTCGCGCACCTGACAGACCGGCGTCCCCGCCGCCGCGCCCGCCGTGGCGGCGGCCGGCACCAGCGCCACGGCCGGCGGCACCACGCCCGCGAGCAACGCGGTCAGCACCGCCCCCGCGCGAACACGCCGCCCCCAGGTCAACCGTCCGCCTACCCGCATCGCCCACCCTCCTCGTCGCGGCCGTGACCGGCCACCCGCCCATCCTGGCCGATCCCGGCCACCGGCGGCGGTCATCGGGGGGACGCGTCGGATCCCCCGGTCGATGTACTGTCGCTCCGCCTGCCCCGCCGTCTCAAGATCCGCGCAACCACCGGGAACGTGCAGCCTCAGGCGCTGCGGAGGCAGCACTATCCCGGAAACTGCCCAGATCTTGCCCGGTGTGGCGGCCTGAGCGCGGCGGTGGCGGGTAGGCAGCGGCCCGGCGGCATGTCGACACCCGCCGGGTGGGAGGCTCCGATGAGCACGTACCGGGATGAACAGGGCGGCACGTTCCCTCCGCCGGAGGCGGATGCCCTGGAACAACGGCAGGACGCGTTCGACGTCGGGGCGCCGGACCAGGTGTCGGGTGACGTGGACCCGGAGGCGTCCGAGGCCGACCTGGCCGAGCAGGGCGCCTTCCCGGCGGGCACGCTCGAGGAGGTGACGTCGCTGCCGGCCGACGCCAACCCGGCGGACGCCCTCGAACAGCGCCAGGAGATCCCGGCCCGCGACGAGGGGCGTCGCACCTGACCACGCCCGCGCTCGCCGGCCTGGCCGCACACGACGGTCCGGCCCGGGATGCTCGCCCAACGCGTGATGTCTGTGAGTCATCAATATGACTCACAGACATCACGCTCGTGGGGGTGCCTGGACCCAGGCAACCGGTCGGCTCAACCCACGGCGACGACCTGCCAGAGGAGGAACGCGTTGAGCGCGACCACCAGCACGGCCACCAGGCACGCGGCGGCGGTGGTGAGCGGGTGGTTGACCAGGTTGCCCATCAGGTCGCGGCGGCGGGTGAAGGCGACCACAGGGATCAGCGCGAACGGGATGCCGAAGCTGAGGATGACCTGGGACAGCACCAGCGCCCGGGTCGGGTCGAGGCCGATGGCGAGCACTGCCAACGCGGGCAGCAGGGTGACCAGCCGACGCAGCAGCAGCGGAACCCGCCGCCGCAGGAAGCCCTGCATGATCACTTCTCCGGCGTAGGTGCCCACGCTCGTGGAGGCGAGCCCCGACACCAGCAGGGCGACGGCGAACCCGAACGCGGCGGCGGTGCCGATGGTCTGGCCGAGCCCGGCGTGCACCCCCTCCAGGCTGTCCGCACCGCCCGGCCCGCCGCCCCGGAAGCTGGCCGCGGCGATCAGCAGCATGGCGAGGTTGACCGCGCCGGCCGCGCTCAGGGCGAGCAGCACATCGGTGCGCTGGCCGCGGAACAAGATCCGGCGCTCGCTGTCGTCGGCGGCGGGAATGCGGTCACGGGTGAGCGCGGAGTGCACGTAGATGACGTGCGGCATGACTGTCGCGCCGAGGATGCCGGCGGCCAGCAGCACGCTGTCCGTGCCCTGCAGGCGCGGCACCAGACCGGCCATGGCCGAGGCGGGGTCGGAGCCGGAGGCGAGCAGGTTGGCCGCGAAGGCCAGCACGATCACACCGAGCAGGACGGCGATGGCGACCTCGAAGGCGCGGTAGCCGCGCGAGCGCAACGCGAGCACAGCGAACGAGGCCGTGCCGATGATGATCCCGCCGGGCAGCAGGGGGATGCCGAAGAGCAGGTACAGGGCAACCGCGCCACCGATCACCTCGGCCAGGTCGGTGGCCATGGCGACCAACTCGGCCTGCACCCACATCATCCGGTTCACCGGCCGGGGTAGGCGCTCCCGGCACAGCTCCGGCAGGCTGCGCCCGGTGGCCAGACCCAGCTTCGCGGTGAGCGTCTGCACCAACATCGCCATCAGGTTGGCCACCACCACGACCCAGACCAGCAGGTAGCCGTAGCGGGCGCCGGCGGCGGAGTTGGTGGCGAAGTTGCCGGGGTCGACGTACGCGACGGCGGCAACGAACGCCGGGCCGAGCAGGATCAGCCGCCCGCGTACGCGGCCCCGGGCGCGAGCGGCCTGTAGTGGAGTCGCCCTCGACGTCGTCAGTTCGTTGGTGACCACCGAACACCTCCCCGTCCCCCGGATCGCTGCCGGTCCCTTCCCATCGGGCTGACCCGTCGGTGCCAACCGCTGGCCTGCCGGTGCCACCGGGGTCGGGCCTCCGCGCCCGACAGGACGCGGCGCATCGAACAAGACGGACTTGACAGCCGGTGGGTCACCGATGAAGCTGTCTATTAGTCCTACTGTCGTAGGACAACAGGAAGGATCATCGGGAGTGATCGAGTTCGTACTGGACAGCCGGTCGAAGGTGAACACCTACATGCAGCTCGTGCAGCAGGTGAAACAGGCGCTGCGGGTTGGCCTGCTGACACCGGGCGACCAGTTGCCGAAGGTCCGGGACGTCGCGCAATCCCTGGCGATCAACCCGAACACGGTGCTGAAGGCGTACCGGGAGTTGGAAATCGAGGGTCTGGTCGGCGGCCGACCCGGGGTGGGCACGTTCGTCCAGCGCACCCTGGCCGGCGCGTCCCTGCCCAACCAGGCCGAGCTACGCGACGACCTGGTCGCCTGGCTGCACCGGGCGCAAGCTGCCGGCCTCACGGCCGAGGACGTCATCGCCCTGGTGGAGACGACGCTGCGCGCCACCCTCGCCGACGACGCCCCGCACAAGGAGCACGCATGAGCGGAACGAGAGGACAACGGATGGACATGGTCTTGGAAGCAGACCGGCTCGGCAAGCGGTACGGCAGTACCTGGGCGTTGCGGGACTGCTCGCTGCATCTACCGGCCGGCCGGATCGCCGCGTTGGTGGGGCCGAACGGCGCGGGCAAGAGCACGCTGTTGCACCTGGCCGTCGGGCTGCTCAAGCCCGACGCGGGCACGGTCCGGGTGTTCGGCCGGTCCCCCTACGGTGACACGGAGGGCCTGGCCGACATCGGCTTCGTCGCCCAGGACACCCCGCTGTACCGGGACTTCACGGCGTCCGAGTTGGTCGTCGCCGGCGGCAAGCTGAACAAGCGGTGGGACGCGGCGTTGGCCCGCCAGCGGCTGGCGCAGCTCGGCATCCCGCCGGACAAGCCGGTCGGCAAGCTCTCCGGCGGTCAACGGGCCCAGGTGGCGCTTGCCCTGGCGCTGGCGAAGCAGCCGCGGCTGCTGCTGCTCGACGAACCGGTCGCCAGCCTCGACCCCCTGGCTCGACGGGAGTTCCTCCAGTCGTTGATGGGCAGCGTCGCGGAGTCGGGCACCACAGTCCTGCTCTCCTCGCACCTGCTGGCGGACCTGGAACGGGTCTGCGACTACCTGATCGTGCTCAACGCCTCCCAGGTGCAGCTCACCGGCGCGGTCGACGACCTGGTCGCCGAGCACCGGCAACTCGTCGGGCCGCGCCACGACGGCGGCGCAATCGGGGGCGTCGCCGCAGTGGTCCGGGCCAGCCACACCGATCGGCAGTCCACGTTGCTGGTCCGCACCGACGGGCCGGTCACCGATCCGGCCTGGACGGTCCGCGAGGTCAGCCTGGAGGACGTCGTGCTGGCCTATCTGGCCGACGGCACCACGAAGACCAATCACAGCGAGTGGGGGGTAGCGGCATGATCTGGTTGACCTGGCGGCAACACCGCAAGCAGGCGCTCTACACCCTGCTGGGGTTCGCGGTGCTGGCCGCCGTGCTGGTGCCGATCGGTTTGTCGATGCGGAACACCTTCGCCGACCTCGGGCTGACGGACTGCGTCAACCAGCTCGCCCGTGCCGACGTGGCGCAGACGACCCGCGAGACGTGCGATGCGGGCTTCCACCGCTTCACCAACCAGTACGGCAGCCTCAACCTGCTGGCCGTACTCCTGATCACCCTGCCGGTGCTTGTCGGTCTGTTCTGGGGAGCCCCGCTGGTCGCCCGCGAGGTCGAGCAGGGCACGCACCGGTTCGTCTGGACCCAGGGTGTCGGCCGGAACCAGTGGGCCCTTGTGAAGTTCGGCCTGGTCGGCGCGGGCGTGCTGGTCCTCGCGGTCGGCTACGGGCTGGGCATGTCCTGGTGGGTCGAGCCGCTCACCCAGACCGCGCGCGAGGGCCGGTTCGGTCTGATCGTCTTCGACCTGCAGGGTGTCGTCCCGATCGGTTACACCCTCTTCGCCGTGGCGCTCGGCATCTTCGCCGGCACCGTGTGGAAACGGATGCTGCCTGCCATGGGCATCACCCTCGCCGGGTTCATCGGCGTTCGGGCGGCGATCGCGGTCCTGGCCCGACCGCACTACCAGCCGGCCCTCACCCAGACATTCCCGATCGACGGGGGCGGGATACCGGAGGGGGACCGGGGCGACTGGGTCCTCTCCGTGGGCATCCGCAACGCCGACGGGGCGATGGTGGCGGAGGACACCCGGATCCAGTGCCCGCCGGGTGGCAAGGGCCCGGACGGCCGTGCCTGCGGCGCCGAACTGGGCCTCAAGCCGGGCGCGTACAACTGGGAGCTGTACCAGCCGGCGGATCGGTTCTGGCTGTTCCAGGGCATCGAGACGGGCATCTTCGTCGCCCTCGCCCTGCTCCTGGTCTACCTGGCTGTGCGTCGGGTCCGCCGGATCGCCTAGCTGGGCGACGGGTGCTCGTCGGGGAGCGGGGGCCTCGGCGAGCACCCGTCAGCGGAGGCCCTCGACGGTCAGCGACAGCCAGGACGCAAGGTCGTGCAGCTCGTCGTGCACGGCCCGGGTCACAGCCGGGGTGAAGGGCACGTCCTCGTGAACGGCGTGCACGGTGAGCGTGCCGCGCCGACGCTCGGCCGTGGCGTCCACCTTTCCGACCAGCCGATCACCGTGCAGGATCGGCAGCGCGAAGTAGCCCCACCGGCGGCTCGCCCTGGGCTTGTACATCTCCAGCACGTACTCGTACTCGAAGAGGTCCGCGAGGCGGACCCGGTCGTGCACCAGCCGGTCGAACGGCGACAAGAGCCCCGTGCGCCCGGTGAAGGGCTGCCCGAGCGCGGCCGGGTCCACCCGCCACTCCCCCGCGACGCCCTCGATCACCGCGGGCTCACCGACGTCGCCGACGTCGGCGGGCTCGCCGGGCACGACCACCGCCTTCGCCCGAGCGACGCCCAGCGCCCGCAGCCGTCGCTCGTTGCGGAGTCGGCGCGCCTGCTCCAGCTCGACGACGGGTGTGCCGGCCGGGTAGACCCGCTCGGCCACGTCCCAGAGCCGCTGTCGGCCCTGACGGCCGGCGATCGCGACCTCGCCGCGCAGGGCCAGGAACTCCAGCATCTGGGTGACGTTGCGGTTGTTGGTCCAGCCCGACGACGGCCACGGCACGGCGCTCGTGTCCGGGATGTCGCGGGAGAGCAGCGGACCGGAGCGGCCCAGCAGGTCGAGCACGTCCCGCCGGAACGAGTCGTTGGCGCGCAGCCACTCGCTGTGGCGCTCGTGACCGGGCGACGCCGCCATCGCCGCGAGGAAGAGCCCCAGGTCGTCCATCGGTCGCACCATCGCCTGGTGCTCGAAGAGCGTCCGGCGCCGTTCGAGGGCCTCCCGCAGGTGCAAGGGCTGGTACGACGAGCCGAGCCGGCTCCAGCAGACGAGGTCGGCGCTGGGGGCGACGGCGGCGGTCGGGTCGATCTGCACCAGGGTCAGCTGGCGGACCACGGTCAGGAGATCGGTCGGACGCGGAGCGGCCAGCAGCTGGGCCCGGATGGCGATCCGTCGCGCCTGGGCCCGATCGAGTCGGTGCACACCCACGCCGGCGAGCCTAACGGCGACCACCGACAACGAGCGGCCAGACCACCGCCAGCCACCGCGACGTTCCTGCCGGCACGCGACGGTTACGCCGAGTGTGCGGGCCCGACCTGGCCCGCGACGCCGACGTTCAGCGGGTCGGCCAGGAGTTTGTCGAACGCCAACTCGGCGGCACCGATCAGGACCGCGTCGCGGCCGAGTGCCGCCGCGCGCAACCGCAGGTGCTCGCGGGAGGCGGGCAGTGGCATGGTGTCCAGCCGGTCCCCGACCACGTCCGCACCGGCGGTGAAGATGTCGCGCAGCGAGCCACCGAACACCACGGCGTCCGGGTTGACCACGTTGACCAGGTTCGCCACGCCGAAGCCGAGCCAGTCCGCCACCTGCTCGACGGCCGCGCGGGCGGTCGGGTCGCCGTCCGCCGCCGCGCGCAGCACCTCGGCCACCGCCGCGCGGTCGCTCGGGTCACGGCCGGCGTGCCGCAACAGCGCGGCTTCGGAGATCTCGGTCTCCCAGCAGCCGCGTGAACCGCAGCCGCAGGGCAGGCCGTTGGGGTTGACGACCATGTGGCCGACCTTGCCGCTGTGACCCCGGTGGCCGACCACCAGGCGGCCACCGACGATGATGCCGGCGCTGATGCCCAGGTCCCCGTGCAGGTAGATGACGTCGTCGATGCCGGCCGCGACGCCCCGGACGTGCTCGGCCAGGCCGGCGATGTCGGCCAGGTCACCCGCCACGAAACCGGGGCCGGCGCTGAACTCTGCCTCCAGGGCGGCGCCGAGCGTCTCGTCGATGCTGGCGATCCGGATCCTGCCGTCCGGGTCGCGGGTGGTGTCAGTGACCGCAGCGGCGCCGCCGACCAGCAGCGCGTCACCGGCCACGGAGCGTTCCATGTCGCGGACCAGGTCGGCGAGGGGCCCGACGGCGTCGATCGCCGACATGCCGCTGGGTCGGGGGATCTCCCGCAGGTCGAGGATCTGCCCGCCGAGGCCGACCCGGGCGGCGCGCAGCCGGTCCGCGTCGATGCTCAACGCGTGTGCGTACACCCGGTCGGAGCGAGGACTGACCACCAGCGAGGGACGGCCGGCGCGGCGGGCTGTGGTCGGCGCCTCCTCGGTGACCAGGCCGCTGGTGACCAGGTCGGCCGCGAGGGCACCGATGGTGCTTCGGTTGAGGCCGAGCCTGCTGGTCAGCTCGGCGCGGGACGTCGGTCCGTGCAGGTGGACGTAGCGCAGTACAGCGCCGAGGTTCTGCCGCCGGATCTCCTCCTGGCTGGCGCCGGGGACCGGCGGCAGCGGGGACTCGGCGTTGCGGCCGACGCCGGCTGGCCTGGCCCGTACTGGTGTCGCCACGGTCAGACCTCCTTCCGGGTCGAGGCCGGTTGGTGCGGGGGTGCAGGGACGACGATGGGTCCCGGTAGAGGAGACCCGGGACCCATCGGCGTTACTACCTACCGTGCGGTGATTACTTGGTGAGCGGCGCGAGCTTCGGGTCGGTGGCGTACGCCTCAGCCGCGTTCGCCTTGGTGACGGCGACCGGCGGGAGCAGGTACGTGTCGACGACCTTGCTGCCGTTGTTGTAGGACTTGGTGTCGTTCACCTGCGGCTTGTCACCGGCCTGGAGAGCCTTGACCATGTTGATGGTCTCCTTCACCAGGTTGCGGGTGTCCTTGTTGATCGTCATGTACTGCTCGCCAGCGACGATCGACTTGACCGACTCGACCTCGGAGTCCTGGCCGGTGACGATCGGGGTCGGCTTGCCAGCACCCTTGACCGAGGTCAGGATGGCGCGGGCCAGCGTGTCGTTCGGGGAGAGGACGCCGTCCAGCTCCTTGTTGCCGTAGGTCGAGGTCAGCAGCTGGTCCATGCGGGCCTGCGCACCCTCGGCCTTCCAGCCCTGGATGGCGGTCTGCTTGACGTCCTTCTGACCCGAGGCGACGACCACGTTGCCCTTGTCGATCTCCGGCTGGAGCACGTCCATCGCGCCGTTGAAGAAGACACCGGCGTTGTTGTCGTCCGGCGAGCCGGAGAACAGCTCGATGTTGTACGGGCCGTTCGGCTTCTTGGCCTTCATGCCGTCCAGCAGGGCCTGGCCCTGGAGCTGGCCAACCTTGAAGTTGTCGAACGCGACGTAGTAGTCGAGGTCCGGCGTGTTGGTGATGAGCCGGTCGTAGGCGATGACCTTCACGCCGGCCGTGTGGGCCGCCGCGACCTGGGTCGACAGCTGTGCGGCGTCGGTCGCGCCGATGACGATGACCTTGGCGCCCTTGGTGACCATGGCGGTGATCTGGGCCTGCTGGTCGGCGACAGTGGTCGACGCGCCGGCGTACTGCACGTCACCCTGGAAGCCGGCCTCCTTGAGGCCGTTGCTGAACAGGTCACCGGCGAGGACCCAGTTCTCCGAGGTCTTGGCCGGCAGGGCCACGCCGATCAGCGAGTTCGCCGCGAAGCCCTTGGCGGCCTCGCCGCCGGAGCCGCTGTCGCCGTCACGGCCGGAGCCGCAGCCGGCGAGGGCCAGCATGGCGGCGGCGCTGATGGCCACCACCGACGTGCCGAAGAATTTACGCATGGTGAGGACTTGCCTTTCTTGGGTGTGAGACGGGGTGGAGAGGTCGGTGGCCGTCAGCCGGACACCGCTGCCTTGGCGGGCTCGCGCTCCGCGTCCGGCGGTGAGGCGGGTGGGGCGGAGTCGTCGCGGCGGAACGGCCGCGTCAGGCTCCCGATGATGGAGAAGCGCCCCTGGCTCTTGTTGTAGACGTCGATCGCCACGGCCAGCAGCAGGACCAGGCCCTTGATGATCTGGACTCGGTCGGTGCCGACGCCCATCAGCTGCAGGCCGTTGTTGAGCACGGCCATGACGAGACCACCGACGATGGAGCCGCTGATGGTGCCGATACCGCCGGCGACGGCCGCGCCACCGATGAAGACGGCGGCAATGGCGTCCAGCTCCCAGCCGTTGCCGTCCTGCGGTCCGGAGGCCGCCGAACGGGCCACGAAGATCATGCCGGCCAGCGCGGCCAGGACGGACATGTTCATCATGACGAAGAAGTTGACCCGCTTGAGCTTCACACCGGACAGCTCGGCCGCCCGGGAGTTGCCGCCCACCGCGTAGATGTGCCGGCCACCGGCCGTGTTGCGGGTGTAGAAGGAGTACGCGATGACCAGGACCAGCAGGATGATGCCGGAGATCGGGAAGCTGGTGCCGACGCGACCGCTGGCGAAGCGCAGCGCCGCGAAGGCGATGACGCCGACCATGATGGCCATCCGCAGGATGGAGATCCACATGGGCGCCGGGTCGGCGTCCATGGCCCGTCGGGTCTTGCGGGCCTGGATCTCACGCCACACCACCGCCACCGCCGCGGCCAGGCCGAGCAACAGCGTGGCGTTGTTGTAGCCGGTGTTCGGACCGAACTCGGGCAGGAAGCCGGAGCCGATCTGCCGGAAGCCCTCGGGCACCGGGATGGTGCTGGCGTTACCGATGAACTGGTTGCCGCCGCGGAACAGCAGCATGCCGGCCAGCGTGACGATGAACGCCGGCACCCCCACATAGGCCACCCAGAAGCCCTGCCAGGCACCGATGATCGCACCGATCACCAGGCCGAACAGGATCGCGGCGGGCCACGGCAGCGACCAGTCGGCCATCGACTTGGCCACCAGGATGCCCGCGAAGGCGGCGATCGAGCCGACCGAGAGGTCGATGTGCCCGGCGACGATCACCATGAGCATGCCGATGGCCAGAATCAGAATGTACGAATTCTGCTGGAACAGCGCGATCAGGTTGTTCGACTGCAGGGTCAGGCCATCGGTCAGGATCTGGAACAGGACGACGATCGCCACCAGGGTGAAGATCATCCCGAACTGCCGGGCGTTGGAGCTGCTACCGCCGAACAGGTTCTTCTGAAGGTCCTTCAATCGGCTCATCGTGTGGCCATCTTCTTCGTCGAGGTCATCTGCTTCATGAGGTTTTCCGGGGTGGCGTCCGCCCGGGCGATCTCGCCCGTGATGGCGCCTTCGAACACGGTGTAGATGCGGTCGCACAGCCCGATCAGCTCAGGCAGCTCCGAGGAGATGACGACGACGCCCTTCCCCTGGTCGGCGAGCCGCTGGATGATGCCGTAGATCTCGTACTTGGCACCCACGTCGATGCCGCGCGTCGGCTCGTCGAGGATCAGCAGGTCCGGGTCGGTGAACATCCACTTGGCCAGGACGACCTTCTGCTGGTTGCCGCCGGAGAGCTTGGAGACGCCCTCGTCGACCG
Source organism: Micromonospora sp. D93 (assembly GCF_018070365.1). NCBI lineage: Bacteria > Bacillati > Actinomycetota > Actinomycetes > Micromonosporales > Micromonosporaceae > Micromonospora > Micromonospora sp. D93. The sequence continues at coordinate 292,314 of NZ_JAGPXW010000003.1, forward strand.
TCGGGGCCTTGGTCCGCAACTCCTTGCGGTACGACTCAGCCGCCTGGTACTCCTCGACCTCGTTCAGGACGCCGTGGTGCCGAATCTTGGACAGCTTGGCGGCCACCGTCGACGTCTTGATGTCGTCGAGCAGGTTGAGGCCGATCGCCTTGCGGTCCTCGCTGACGTAGGCAAGGCCGTTGTCGATGGCATCCGCCACCGACTTCAGGACGATCTCCTTGCCGTCCTTGATGATCGTGCCCGACTCGAACACCCCGTAGGAGCGGCCGAAGACACTCATCGCGAGTTCGGTACGGCCCGCGCCCATGAGACCGGCGAAGCCGACGATCTCGCCGCGGCGCACCACGAAGCTCTCGTTCTTGCAGACCTGCCGCTCGGCGGAGATCGGGTGCCGGACGTTCCAGTCGCGCACCTCGAAGAAGACCTCACCGATCTTCGGCGTGTGGTCCGGGAACCGGCTGCTCAGCTCGCGGCCGACCATGCCCCGCACGATCCGGTCCTCGTCGACCCCGTCCGCCTTGACGTCGAGGGTCTCCACGGTCCGGCCGTCGCGCAGGATAGTGATCTGGTCGGCGATCGCCTCGATCTCGTTCAGCTTGTGCGAGATCATGATCGAGGTGATGCCACGGGAGCGGAACCCGCGCAGCAGGTCCAGCAGGTGCTTGGAGTCGGCCTCGTTGAGCGCCGCGGTGGGCTCGTCGAGGATGAGCAGCTTGACGTCCTTGGCGAACGCCTTGGCGATCTCCACGAGCTGCTGCTTGCCGACCCCGATGTCCTTGACCAGGGTGTCGGGGTCCTCTTCCAGACCGACCCGGGCCATCAGGTCCAGCGCCATCCGGTTCGCGGCCTTCCAGTCGATCGCGCCCCGCTTGCGCGGTTCGTTGCCGAGGAAGATGTTCTCGGCGATCGACATTCCTGGAATGAGCGCGAGCTCCTGGTGGATGATCACGATGCCGGCGTTCTCGCTCGCCCGGATGTCGGAGAACTTGGTCTCCGACCCCTGGTAGACGATCTTGCCGTCGTAGGTGCCGTGCGGGTACACCCCGCTGAGCACCTTCATCAGGGTGGACTTGCCCGCGCCGTTCTCGCCGCAGATGGCATGGATCTCGCCGGCGCGAACCACCAGGTTGACGTCGGAGAGGGCCTTGACTCCGGGAAACTCCTTGGTGATGGAGCGCATCTCAAGGAGGGTGGGCACGTCGCTCATCGCTTGTACCACCTCGCCAACGTCATCGGTTGCCTCCGGAAGGTTGAACCTTCACTTGGTTTTGTTGTTGACGGCAACGTATTGCGGCCGCAGGGCCATCCGCAAGGCGAGGGACTGTTGAAAAGGTAACAATCCGGCAATATAGATGTCGCACAGTGTTCGCCCGTCACGGTGGCCACCGCAGCCCCTCCCGGCCTCCCGGTCCGACCGCAGCACCTATGCCCACCTGCGACAACGTGCCAATCGACCCCGGCCATTCCCGCAGCTTTCCCACCAGGCAAGACACGCCGGGTAGGTGCTTCCGGTAACACAGCGCACACGTCACGGCATCGAACGATGGTGATCGGGCACCGGCCGCAGCGGCGCCCGCGAGGCACACGGCGGGCCTCGGGCACCTGATGTGACCCACGCCTCTGCCGCCCGGACGCATCGGCAATCGTCATTTCGGAATGACGGTCACCGGACGACAGGTCAGTGCCCTAACGTCCGTTAAGCGCAGTTCGGAACGGCGCGCCGCACCCGGGGCCGCACCGGTCAGCTCGGGCGCAGCACCGCCTTGATCACGCCGTGCTCCCGCCTGTCGAAGTGGCGGTACAGCTCCGGGGCGTCGGCAAGGGTGCCGTGGTGGGTGACGATCATGCTGGGCCGCGCTCGGCCCGCGACGACCAGGTCCCGCAGCAGGACCGTGTAGCGGCGGTCGTGAGTGCGGCCGAACCGGACGGCGACCCCCTTGCTGAACAACGCTCCCCAGGGCGCGACCAGGTCCTCGTGGCGGTCCGCGCCGGGGCCGGGGTGGGGGTCCCGGTCCGGGTAGACACCCGCGACCGCGATCGCGCCGGCGGCGTTGACCAGCCGGGCCGCGTCGGCGATGACCTGGTTCGGGCGCTCCCGGTCGGGGTGCTCCCGGTCGCGGGCCTGGAACCCGACCGCGTCGATGACCTTGTCGACCCCGCCCAGTTTCTCCTCGCCCAGCGGCAACCCGGCCCGGGCCCGGTCGGCGCGGATCTGCTCGACCGGGTCGCCCCGGCGGAAGTCGATCGGCACCGCGCCCATCTCGCCGGCCTTGTCGAGTCGGGCGTCGACGCCGTCGACGGAGTACACGACCCGGGCCCCTCGCAGCAGCGCCGAGTAGGCGCCGAGTAGCCCGACGGCGCCGGCGCCGAACACCGCCACGGTGTCACCGGGCCCGACCTCGGCGAGGGTGGCGGCGGCGTGCCACCCGGTGACGAACGCATCGGCGAGCAGCACGAAATCGTCCTCGGAGGCATCCCCCGGTTCACCGGGCAGGGGTACACAGTTGGCGTCGGCCCACGGCACGCGCAGCAGGTCGGCCTGCGCACCCCGGTACGGACCCATCCCCGCGTACCCGTACGCCGCGCCCGGCCCCTCGGCCCGGGCCCGCAGACAGGCCGCCGAGAGCCCGCGAGCGCACATCACACACGTGCCGCAGAACAGGTGCGTGGGGATCACCACCCGCGTGCCCGGCCGGACGGTCTGCACCGCGGCGCCCACCTCCTGCACCACACCCAACGGTTCGTGACCGAGCACCAGGCCGGGCTCGGCGCTGGTCCGTCCGTCGTACATGTGCAGGTCGGTGCCGCACAGGGCGGTGGAGGTGATCCGCACGAGCGCGTCGGTCTCCGCCTCCAGCGTCGCGTCGGGCACCTCCCGCACCTCGACCGTCCGGACGTCCGCGTAGACGACGGCTCTCATCCCGACTCTCCCGTTCGGCTGTGGAACGGCCGGTCTTCCCCCGACTGGGCCGTTCATGCCTACCCGGCACGACCGTGCCGACTCTCCTGCTGGCCGGCGCGGACACCTGGGAGCCGATGCCCACCACGATGAACGCCCTCGCGACGACGATCCCGGCGGCTCGCCACGTCGTCTGGCCAGGCCAGTCGCACTTCGTGACCATGACGGCGCCCACCCTGGTCGCCGACGCCCTGCGGCAGTCCTTCGCCGAGGCCCCGGCGGGCTAGCCGAGGCTCCGGCCCTGCCGACGCTCCGGCCCTGCCGAGACTCCGGCCACTCAGTAACATCGGCGAGGCACGATATTCAGGCGGACCCCGCACCGACCGGATCGAGCACTCGACATGACGACCGAGCAGACCACGTCTCCCCCGCGCGCCGGTGTCGGCATCGCCGCTCAGGGGCTGGGCCAGAGCGTCCGGAGCGGTCGCCAGATCCTGACCGACATCTCCCTGAGCATCGCGCCGGGCGAGCTGGTCGCGATCGTCGGTGCCAGCGGCGCCGGTAAGACCACCCTGCTGGAGATCCTCGCCGGGGTGCGGCGACCGGCGGCGGGCACCGTGACGTACGACGGCACGGCCGCGGCCGGCGGCATCGGTGTCGTTCCGCAGGACGACATCATCCACCGCGAGCTGCCCCTGGCCCGCACTCTGCGGTACGCCGCCCGACTGCGCCTGCCCTCCAGCACCGGGCCGGCCGAGATCAGTGACCGGGTCGCCGAGGTGCTCGCCGAGCTGCGACTCACCGACCGGGCCGCCACGCCGGTCGGCCTGCTCAGCGGCGGTGAACGCAAGCGCGCCAGCATCGCCGTCGAGCTGCTCACCCGGCCCGGCGTGTTCTTCCTGGACGAGCCCACCTCCGGGTTGGACCCGGCGATCGCCCTGGAGCTGCTCCGGGTGCTCCGCGCGCTCGCCGACACGGGAGCGACAGTCGTGCTGACCACCCACCAGGTCACCGACGTGGACCATTGCGACCGGGTCGTCGTGCTGACCCGTCAGGGCCGCCTGGCGTTCACCGGCACCCCGGCCGCCGCCCGGGAGTTCTTCGGCCTGCGGTCCCTCGTCGAGGTGCACCTCCGGCTCGACGAGGCGACGCGGCCCGCCGAGTGGCCCGATCGATTCGCCGAGCAACGCGACACCGAGCACGGCGACACCGAGCAGCAGCCCACCGACGACTGTGACATCGCCGCGACGCCGCCTCGGTCTGTCGGCCGGCTGCGCCAGTGGGCGGTCCTCACGGCGCGCAACGCGGAGATCGTCGTCCGCAACCGGCTGACCCTGGCGATCCTGCTCGGCTCGCCGGTGATGGTGCTCGGCATGTTCGCGTTGCTGTTCCGTCCGGGGGCGTTCGAGCCGAGCAGCCCCAGCCCGACGGTGACCGTGATGATCCTGTTCTGGATCGCGTTCGGCGGCTTCTTCTTCGGGCTGACCTACGGGCTCCTCCAGATCTGCACCGAGCTACCGATCCTGCGCCGGGAGCGGCTGGCCGGTGTCCGGCTGGCCCCGTACCTGATGGCCAAGGTGGCGGTGCTGCTGCCGCTGCTGGCCCTGGTGGACCTGGCACTGCTCGGGGTGCTGCGCGGCATGGACCGGCTGCCGCCGACCGGCGGCGCCGAGTTCGCGGGGCTGTACGTGACCCTGCTGCTCTCCTCGGCGGCGGCGCTCGCCCTCGGTCTGCTGTGCTCGGCGGCCGTGTCCGACGCGGCCCAGGCGACGCTCATACTGCCAATGCTGTGCTTCCCCCAGGTGCTGTTCGTTGGCGCGATCCTGCCGGTGCCGGCCATGGCGGTCGGCGGTCAGTGGATCAGCTACGCGATGTCGAACCGGTGGGCGTTCGAGGGCTTGGGGCACACCGCCGGGGTGGAGCGGCTCTGGCGCGACGGCGGCTCCCCGCTCGGCCCGCCGCTGCTGGCCACGTACGGCGACAGCTTCTCCCGGCCGGTGTGGGTCGACTGGCTGGTGCTCGGCGGTTTCGTGCTGCTCTTCCTGGGCGCGGCCTGGGCGGTCCTGGTCCGACGAGAGTTCCGTCGTGCGTCCTGACTCGATCCCGCACGCCTCCCCCGCATCGCTGGCGGGGTACGCCGCCACCGGCCGGATCGACGAGCTGCGCGCCACCGAGTACCGGCACCTGGACGCCGGCGGTCAGGTGTACCTCGACTACGCCGGGTCCGGGGTGGCGGCCCAGGCCCAGGTGCGCGCCCATCACGATCGGCTGCTCGCCGGGCTGTTCAGCAACCCCCACTCGGAGAACCCCACGAGTGCGGCGGCGAGTTCGCTTGTGGAGTCGGCGCGACGCGCGGTGCTCGACTTCTTCCGCGCCGACCCGGCCGAGTACGCGGTCGTCTTCACCCCGAACGCCAGCGGCGCCTGCCGGCTGGTCGGTGAGGCGTACGACTTCGGCCGGGCCGCGCCGCTGGTGCTGACCTGGGACAACCACAACTCGGTAAATGGCATCCGCGAGTACGCCCGGTCGGCCCGCGCGTCCGTACGCTACGTGCCGCTGAGTGGGCCGGAGCTGCGGGTGACCGAGTCGGACCTGGTCGCGGCGCTCGGCGCCGGCCGGGGCAGCCTGGCCCGTCGGTGGGGTCGGCCCGGTCGTCGCGGGTTGTTCGCCTATCCGGCGCAGAGCAACTTCTCCGGGGTGCAGCACCCGCTCGGCTGGGTGGAGCTGGCCCACCGGCAGGGCTACGACGTGTTGCTCGACGCGGCCGCCTTCGCGCCGACGAACCGGCTGGACCTCAGCGTCGTCCGGCCGGATTTCGTGTGCCTGAGCTGGTACAAGCTCTTCGGTTACCCCACCGGGGTCGGCGCGTTGCTGGCCCGCCGTACGGCGCTGGCCCGGTTGCGCCGTCCGTGGTTCGCCGGCGGCACGATCCGCGCGGTCAGCGTGCAGGGCGACTGGCACCGGCCGATGGACGACGAGTCGGCGTTCGAGGACGGCACGCTCAACTTCCTGAGCATTCCGGACGTGGAGGTCGGGTTGCGCTGGCTCGACTCGATCGGCGTGGACCTCGTCCACTCCCGGGTTGGCCTGCTCACCGAATGGCTGCTGGAGCGGCTGGTCACCCTGCGCCACGACACCGGCGGCCCGCTGGTCCAGGTGTACGGGCCGACAACGGGCGCGGGGCGTGGTGGCACTGTGACGTTCAACCTCCGCCACCCGGACGGCACGCTTGTCGACGAGCGGCTCGTCGCGCGGGAGGCGGCGGCGGCCGGTTTCTCCCTGCGTACCGGCTGTTTCTGCAACCCGGGCGCGGGCGAGGGCGCGTTCGGGATCAGCCGGAGGTCGACCCGGCAGCGACTGTTGGCGTCGGTCGACACGATCGACAAGTATCTGGCGGCGCTACGCCTGCCGACGGGTGGCGCGGTCCGTGTCTCGTTCGGACTGGCCTCCACGGCGACCGACGCGGAACGCTTCGTCGCCTTCGCCCAGTCGACCTACCTCAACCGGGGCGTCGGCGCCGAGTCAGCGCTGCCGCCTCGGTTGCGCTGCTGATGACCTGCCCGACCGCGCCGGCTAGCTGACCTGGGCCACAGGCGCCGAGCGGTGCTTGATCTCCTCCATGAACGGGAACCGGGCGGTCAGCTCGGCGACTGTCAGGCCGGCCCGCCAGGCCGCGGCCACCTGGGCGACCTGCGCCAGGTCCATGACGTCACCGCGCGCGAGAACCTCTCCCGAGACACGAATGTCGATCATGAAGTATCGGGCCTGTGAGCCCAGGCCCACGCAGACCACGCCCTCGTCGGAGTGCAGCTCGGCGCAGGTGAACCGGGCCCGCCCCTGCTCCGGCGCGGTCACCCGGCCGACGTCGAGCCCGTGGTGGGCAGCGGTTTCGATGAGCGCGGGGGCCAGGCCACCCCGCTCGACCAGATCCGGGTAGAGGCGCACACCCAGCGCCGTCGACGCCTCGCTCATGACTGACTCCCACTTCCTTGTGACAGAGACCAGCAGCGCGCAGGTTACGGGAAAGTTTCCGGCACGCCTCGTCATCCTGTCCCGCGTGGACGCCCCACGGCAATAGGAAGGGTCAATTCAACGGCTATCGAGTAACCCTCGGCCGCGCCGAACTCCTTCGATGGGTCGGTGCCGTCCACCTGGGAGGCATCGATCGACCCCACGATGACTGCCCGGGTCGGCGCTCTGCCGCTCACTGGTCAGCATCGGGCGGTAACGGACGGTCGTGATATTGGAAACACTCTTGACAGAAAGAGCCGATATCGACATGCTTCGCTTTAGAGAGCGCTCTCTATCCTGGTAAACCGCCTTCATCACCCCACCCCCACGCTGAGGAGCCTCCCGTGTTCACAGCCCGGCCCAGCCTCCGCTTCCGCCCCCTCGCACTCCTGGCGGTCGCCCTCGTCGCGACCACGACGGCGCTCGTCCTCCCGGCGCACCCCGACCGGGCCGAGGCCGCCATCGGCCCCATCAGCTGGCAGGACGAGTTCAACTCCCCCGCCGGCACGCCCGTCGACCAGAACAAGTGGCGGTTCGACATCGGCGGTGGCGGTTGGGGCAACAACGAGCGGCAGTACTACACGAACAGCACCAGCAACGCCGTCCACGACGGGCAGGGCAACCTCGTCATCACCGCCCGCCGGGACAACCCCGCCAACTACCAGTGCCACTACGGGCGCTGTGAGTACACGTCGGCGCGGTTGCTGACGGCGGCCACCTTCACCCAGACGTACGGGCGATTCGAGGCCCGGATCAAGATCCCGCGCGGTCAGGGCATCTGGCCGGCCTTCTGGATGCTCGGCACCGGCGGCGGGTGGCCCGACGCCGGCGAGATCGACGTCATGGAGAACATCGGCCGCGAGCCGAACACCGTCTACGGCACCGTGCACGGGCCCGGCTACTCCGGCGGGGGCGGCATCACGGGCAGCCGCACCCTCGGCGCGCCGCTCGCCGACACCTTCCACACCTACCGGGTGGACTGGGAGCCGAACGTGATCACCTGGTACGTCGACGGGGTGCAGTACCACCGGGTCGATCCCGCCCGGCTCGGCGGCAGCCGCTGGGTGTTCGACCACCCCTTCTTCATGATCCTCAACGTGGCGGTCGGTGGTAACTGGCCCGGCTACCCGGACGGCTCGACCCAGTTCCCGCAGCAGATGCTCGTCGACTACGTCCGGGTGTCCAGCTACACCTCGGGGGGCGGGGGCGACCCGGCTCCCGGCACCAACCGCATCCGGGGTGCGCAGAGCGGTCGCTGCATCGACATCCCCAGCGCCAACCCGGTGGAGGGCGCCAAACTCCAGATCTGGGACTGCAACACCACTGCGGCCCAGAGCTGGACCTTCGCCTCCGACGGGACCATCCGCGCGATGGGCAAGTGCATGGACCCGGCCTGGGCCGGCACCGCCAACGGCACCGAGGTCAACCTGGTCAGCTGCAACGGCAACACGGCGCAACGCTTCACCCTCAACGCCGCCGGCGATCTGGTCAACCTCAACGCCAACAAGTGCGTGGACGTACGGGAGGCCAACCCCAACAACGGCGGCAAGCTGCACCTGTGGGACTGCCTCGGCGCCGCCAACCAGAAGTGGTCTCGCGTCTGACCACCCCGGTCACCAGCGCGTGGGCCGTCCGAGAACTGCTCGGGCGGCCCACCGCCGTGCGCTCCGCCGCTCACCTCAAGGGCGGGATTGGCTCGATGAGCGGGGAGGGCAGGCTTACGCCCACTATGGTCGGATTAGTCCATAATCCGGCAGTTCCGGGAGTGAGCTCATGTCGCACCACCTCGACACGCCCCTGGCCGCCCAGGGCGGTCAGCTGTTCATCGACGACCTCTTCGTCTTCAACGGTGACCGCGCCACCGTGTTCGTCATGGACGTCAACAGCTCGGTGACCAAGGCCGACATCAAGCGCGGCTTCCACGCCGAGGCGCGCTACGAGATCAAGATTCACATCAATGGCACCGAGGTCGAGGACCTGACCTACCGGTTCGCCTTCGGCGAGCCCGACGGCGACGCCCGGCAGACCCTCCAGTTGTACGAGCTCACCGGAGCGGACGCGCGCGACGACGCCGCGATGGGCACCCCCGTAGCCGAGGGGCACACCGGCGAGGTGACGACCGGCGGCAACGTCCGGATCTGGGCCGGGCGGATCACCGATCCCTTCTTCATCGACCTCGACGAACTCGCCACCATCAACGGCGCGGTCAAGAACGGCTCCCGGGTGGACCGCTCCGCCTGGCGGGTGGACCAGGCCAAGAACAGCTTCGCCGGCACCACTGTCGAGTCGATAGTCCTTGAGGTCTCCCATGACGAGCCACTGCTGCGCGACGGCACCGAGATCGGCGTGTGGTGTCGCACCATGCTGGCCACCGACGCCGGCGGATGGCGGCAGATCAACCGCGCCGGCCACCCCATGATGTGGCCGATCTTCTGGCCCCACGACACCGACTTCTCCGACCCGGCCAACTTCCGGCACCCCGGCATCGACCTCACCGAAGGCGGCGAGGAGATCGCGAACGCTGTCGCCGGGGTCGTCAAGGCGAACGGCACCGCACCGGACCCACAGGCGTACGGCTGGAGCGTCGCCCGGCAGCTCTACCCCGACCTGCTGTCGTACAAGGTCGGCACGGCCGCGAACTTCGGCTTCGCGGTCCGCAACGGACGCACCCTGGCCGACAACGTACCCGAGGTGATGTTCTCCCTGGTCCTCAACACCGGCACCACGTCCGGACTCACGTCGGAGGCCACGAAGGCCGCCCGTTCCGCCACGTTCCCCTACGTGGTCCCGGCCTGAAGCTGCTCGCGGGGCTCGGCGGCCAGAACGGCGCCGGGCCCTTGCCGTGCGCCCTCCACCAGGGCCACGGATCGACCGCCCAGCGGAATGAAACTCGGGCCATTCGCCCACTTATGGGCGTTTTGCGTAGTTAGTCTTTGAAGCGCTTCCCAGGGTTTTTTAGGACAAGGAGACTCGATGCGTAGAAGGATTCTGGCCGGTTTGGCCGGTGTTGCCGCCGTCGTCGCGCTCGCCGGACCGGCCGCCGCGGACACGACGGGCAACACGATCGTGACCCTCACCGTCGACGCCGCCGGTGGTCTGTCGATCACGGTGCCGGCGACGGCGAACATCGGCAGCGGCGTGGAGGGCACAACCGTCTCCGGTCTGCTCGGCCCGGTCACCGTGCTGGACCAGCGCGGATCGCTCACCCCCAACTGGACCGCCAACGTCGTCTCCACCGACTTCTCCACCGGCGGCGGCTCCTCCGGGGAGACGATCCCGAACATCAACGTCCTGTACTGGTCCGGTCCCGCGACGGCGACCGCCGGCGGCGGCACCTTCACACCGGGCCAGCCGACCTCCGCCCAACAGGTGATCATCAACGTTCCCCAGACGGCGATGAGCCACACCGGCGGCACCGGCAACAACTTCGCCAGCTGGAACCCCACTCTGGTGGTGAACGTGCCCGTCGGCACCGTCCAGGGTGTCTACACGGGGACGGTGACACATTCGGTGTTCTGAGCCGCTCGGCCGGCTGGTGCTGCTGGCCTCGGTCGCCCTCGTGGCGCTCGGGGTTTCGGCGGCACCAGCCGTTGCCGTGCGGGAGCAGCGACAGGAGCCGGCCGAGGAGGCCGCGATCAGCATCCGCATGCTGGACATCCCGGCCAGCCGGGTGCAGGACCCCCGCGCCCAGGTCTACATCGTGGATCACCTGAAGCCCGGGACGACGATCAACCGCAGGGTCGAGGTGCGGAATACCTCCGCCGAGACCCAGAAGATCGAGTTCTATTCCGGCGCCGCGTCGGTCGAGAACAACGCCTTCACAGTGCCCGAGGGCCGCGCGGGCAACGAACTCAGCGGGTGGATCCGGCTGAGGACCGCCGTGATGGAGCTGGACCCGGGTGAGCGGAGACCGGTCGAGGTCGAGATCGCCGTGTCGAAGAAGGCATCGAAGGGCGAGCGGTACAGCGCGATCTGGGCGCAGGTCACCAGCGCCAAGGAACGCACCGGCAACGTCACCCAGATCCACCGGGTGGGTATCCGGGTCTACCTCGACATCGGTCCGGGCGGTGAGCCGCCGACGGACTTCCGTGTCGAGGGGTTGGCCGCGGAGCCCGGCGCCGGCGAGTTCCCGGTGGTCACCGCGAAGGTCACCAATACCGGTGAACGCGCGCTGGACATGACCGGCACCCTGTCGCTGAGCAAGGCGGCGGTCCAGGCCGGGCCGTTCAAGGTGACAAACGGCGTGACGATCCTGCCCGGCCAGAGCGGTCAGGTGCGGATCGAGGTCAACCAGGCCCTGCCCGCCGGGACCTGGGACGTGCACGCGAAGCTCGCCAGCGGCACCGTGGAGCGCACCGCGAGCGGGAAGATCGTCCTGCCCGTCGCGGCGCCGATGACGGTCGCGACGTCCGCCGGGCCGAGTTGGCTGGTCTACACGGTCGGCGGCATCGCCCTGCTGCTGCTGCTGCTGGTCACCCTTGGCGGCTGGTACCTCGTCCGCCGGCAGCGGACCCAGCTGGCCTGACCACCGTCCCGGCCAAGCAACCTGCCCGGCCGTTCCCCCCCGGAACGGCCGGGCAGCGACGTCTGGCGGGGGGTTTAGATGACGGAGTGCGTCACGACCGCCACGTAGTCGCCGACCACCAACCCCGACGGGAGGGTCACCAACAGGGTGGGGTTCCAGGTGGCCGAGTTCGGGCCTCCCGTCTGGCCGGACCACCCGGCGGCCGTACGCGGGGTGTTCAGCGCCGCCCCCGACTGCGGGACGAAGGATCCGACCCCGGTGCTGGCCAGGGCGGCCCCGGAGGCGTACGTGATGTTGCTGTTGGGGATGATCTCGCCGCCCGAGCCGGAACCCGTTGTGAAGTTCGTGCTGGCGACGACGCTGACCCAGTTTCCGGAGAACGGCCCACGGTCGTCGGTCACGGTCACCGGCCCGAGTTGGCCGGAGACGCCTGTCGCGTCCGAGGTGACGGTGCCGAGCGCGGAGATCGCCGGGACGCTGATGGAGAGCCCACCGAGCGGTGTGATGACCAGGTCGACAGGTCGGGTCGCGGACTGGTTGAACGAGTCGGTCACCCGAACGGTGAACGGGAACGTCCCGGACGCGGTGGGCGTGCCGGCGAGCAGGCCGGTGACCGGGTCGAGGGTCAACCCGGCGGGCAGACTCCCGGCGCTGACCGTCCAGGCGAACGGACCCGTGCCACCGGTCACCGTCAGCTGGTACTGGTACGGGTCGTATGCCCGGCCGGGTGGCGGCGGTGGGAAGTCCAGCGTCGGCGGCGCGTTGACGGTCACCGACGCGGAGGAGGCCGACTGTGGGCCGGTCCCGCCGGCGTTCGTCGCGGCCACCCGGAAGGTGTACGTGGCACCGGCGGTCAGCCCGGCGACGATCTGGGTGATGGCGGTCCCGGTGAAGTTCTGCGGGGTCTGCGCCACGCCGCCGAGGTAGGGCGTCACTGTGTAACCGGTGATCGGCGAGCCCCCGTTGGCCGGGGCCGTCCAGCTCACAGTGGCGGCGTTGGTCCCCGCCGTGGCCGAGGTGTTCGTCGGCGCTCCCGGCAGGGTGTACGGAACCACCGCCGCCGAGGGTGGGCTGGCCGCGCCGGTCCCGTAGGCGTTCACCGCCGCCACCCGGAAGGTGTACGACGCGCCGGCGGTCAGCCCGGTCAGGGTTCGGCTGGTGGTGGAGGCGTCGAACGTGACTGTCGGTTGGGTGACGCCGTCCCGGATCGGGGTGATCAGGTAGCTGGTGATCGGGCTGCCGTTGTCCGCCGGCGCGGTCCAGCTCACGGTGGCGCTGGTGACACCCGCGACCGCGGTGGGCGTGGTCGGTGTGCCGGGCGCGGACGCGTAGACGAAGTTCGCCGACCCGGCGGAGCCTCGGGTGACGACGCTGACCGTGACCGTCGCCGGGCTGGAGCGGGCGGGCATGGTGGAGATGCCGAGGGTGCCGTCGGGGTTCACGGTGAAGCAGCCGGCGGCCGGGCCGGAGGTGCACGGGACCAGCAGTACCGACGTGCCGGCCTGCTGTTCGGCGGCCGTACCGATGGTGATCGCGGTCGCGCCGGTGAGGTTGCTGCCGCCGACGGTGACCGCGACGCCCCCGGAGATCGAGCTCTGCGCCGGGGTGACGGTGACGCCGCTCGGTGCGGTGGCCGGCGCAACCGCCGTGGCGACAGTGGAGTAACCCGGGTTCGCGTCGATCGACGACGAGGTCGCCACCGTCGCGGTCTGGATCAGCGTCGGCGTCACGCCGGTGCCGGTGACTGTCGCGACGACGGTGATGGGCGGCAGGGTGCTGCCGCCGGCGAACGGGCCGTTGCTGTTGGTGCAGGTGATGGTCTGCCCGGACGGTGCGCCGCATACCCAGCCGGAGCCGTACGCGGCGCGGGGCACGACACCTGTGGGCACGGTCTGGGTGACGGAGATCGGGGACGTCTCGGCGGCGCCGGCGTCGACCCCGGCGGTGATCGTGTAGGTGACCGGGTCACCGGGCTGCGGGGTGGCGCCGACCGCGCTGGTCTGCGCCACGTTCAGGTCCGGTACCGGGTTGAAGCTGACCGTGCGCGCGTTGTCGACCTCGTGGAAGTCGGTGACCGAGCCGGTGGAGCCCACCCAGCCGAATGCGAGTTGCCGGGGGTAGCCGCTGGCGTTCAGCCAGGTCGGTGACGGGTACAGGCTCGGCGACACGACCGGGAGGGCGCCGGCCAGGGTCCGCGCCGCGCCGCCGACGGGGGTGAACCTGACCCGGTACTCCGCGGCCGGAACGGTGATGCCGGTGTCGGTGGTGAACGGCGACGAGGTGGTGTTGGCGACCACCTCGACCGGCACCACCGAGGCGGGCCGGGTGGCGGCCCGCAACGCCAGTGCCGGCGAGGATGTGGTGGTGGCGGTGCTGTTGATCGCGCAGTAGCCGACCCCGTTGCGGCCCGGTCCACGGATCACGACCTGGCCGGGGACCCGCATGTTCGTGGTCGAGATGTACGGCGGGTTCGTGCATCCCGTGCCCTGGTAGAGGCTGTTGCTGAAGTTGCCGAAGACGTCGAGCCCGATGCCCAGGTATCCGTTGGACAGACCCACCGAGCCACCGTTGAACGCTGCCGAGTAGCCCAGCGAGCCGCCCGGCTGGCCGAGGGTGGACGGGGGTCTCGGGTTGGCCGGGTCGACGGCGGCCAGGACAAAGGCGAGGCCGTCCGCCCCCGGGTTGTTGCCGCCGTACTGGTAGGTGTTGAAGGTGACGTGCAGTCCCTGCGAGGTGGGCACGCTCACCGCGCCGAACACCCCACCCTGGCGGGTGGCGGCGGCGGGGGTGAGGCGCAGCTTGCCCGCGCCCTCAGGGTCGGTGGAACTGGTGCAACTGAGCAGTGGGCCGACTGTGGTGTTGCCCGCCGCGCTCAGGCAGGCGGCGTTGGTGGCGAGAGCGTTGGGCACGGCTGGTACCGCCACCGCGCCGATGCCGTTCGGGGTGTTGTTGTGGAAGGGCTGGTCGAACAGGACGGAACCGGCCGCCGACGCCGGGAGTGGCGCGACCGCGAGGGTTCCCACGGTCACGGCTACCGTCAGCGCCGCGAAGCCGCCCCGACGACTCCGGCCTCGAAACCACATGCCCACTCCCAGCTTTCACTCCAGCACCGAACCGGACTATATCCCCCTAAAACACCCATATTTCACAGACGCCGATAAAGCTGGCTCGGTACCGGGCCACACCGAAGCGGACCGGCCCCCTCGGTTACGCCGAGGAGGCCGGTCCGCTGAGACTGGAAGCTGTCAGCCCTCGATGTCCCGGGGGTCGCGGCTGCGGGGGTAGGTGTTCTTCTCCCCGATCGTGGCGGGCGAACTGCGGTCCTCAGGAGACGGCCGGGCAGTTGTTGCTCACCCGCCGGAGGATCTGTTCGCGTTCGTCGGTGGTGATGCCGGACGGCGTACCGTCGAAGTGGGTCTCGACCTTGTCCCAGCCGCGGCGCTGCTCGTAGTGCAGGTGCGGCGCGCCGGAGTTGCCGGTGCTGCCGAGCCGCCCGATCTGGTCCCCCTGGGCGACCTTCTGACCGACAGTGACCAGTGGCGGTTCGAGCATGTGCAGGTACTGCGTCTCCCACTTGCCACCGTGGTCGATCTTCACCCAGTAGCCACCGCCGCGCCCCCGTGGGCCCTCCGGGTTCTCCGGGGTGCGGCCGCCCAGCGACCCGTTGATGCCCGCCACGGTGACCGTGCCGGCGTACGACGCGAGCACCGGCCGCCCCCACGTCTCGCCCTCGACCGGGAAGAAGTCGACGTCGTAGTCGTCGTGACCGGGGTAGGTGCTGAGCTGCCACGTCTCGCCGCAGGTCACCGGCATCTGGAAGAGCGGGCGCGGCCCGGCCGGTCGCAGCATCGGCACCGCGACCACCGCGATGCCCAGGACGGCCGCCACCGCGATCAGCACGAGGAGAACCCGGATGGCACGGCTTCGGGGGCGGCGGTGGGAACGGGCTGTGGTCGGGCGGCCGGTCGTCACCGGCCCGAGCATGGCAGATCCGGGCAACCTCCCGACTCCGGGCCGCACCTGGGCACGGACACATTGCAGTCGCATCGCAAACGAGATACGGTCGGATGCAATGCAGTTGTATTGCGAAGAGAGTGGGCTGCCATGCACGTGATCGCGTTGTCCGAGGTGACCGCCGCCATGACCGCAGTGGTCGGCGGCAAGGCGGCCGGATTGGGCGAGCTGATCCGGTACGGCGAGCAGGTCCCCGACGGTTTCTGCGTCACCACCGAGGCGCACCGGCTCGGCGTCATCCCCACGGCCGAGGTCGTCGCCGCGTACGAGCGGCTCGGCGCCGGCCCGGTGGCGGTGCGCTCCAGCGCCACCGCCGAGGACCTGCCGGACGCGAGCTTCGCCGGGCAGCAGGGCACCGTCCTCGACGTCACCGGCACCGTCGAGCTGATCGCCGCCATCGAGAAGTGCTGGGATTCGCTGCACGCCTACCGCGCGACCGCCTACCGCGAGGCCCGCGGCATCGATCACCAAACGGTGCGAATGGCCGTCGTCGTGCAGCGCATGGTCGCACCCGCGGTGGCCGGAGTGCTGTTCACCGCGAACCCGCTGACCGGGCGCCGCGACGAGATAGCGGTCGACGCCGCTCCCGGCCTCGGCACGACAGTGGTGGACGGCGCCGCGGCCGTCGACCACTACGTCCTCGACGACGTCGCGCGCGCCGACGCCGGATGCCTCACCTCCGCGCAGCTGGCCCGCCTCCGCGCCACCGGCGAGCGGTTGCAGGCCCACTTCGGCTGCCCGCAGGATGTCGAGTGGGCGATCGACGCGGACGACGTGCTGTGGCTCCTGCAGTCCCGGCCGATCACCAGCCTGTTCCCCGCCCCACCGCGCAGCGGCAAGCCCCTCCCCCGCGTCTACCTGGAGTTCGGGCACGTCCAGGGCATGCTGCAACCGGTCACCCCGATGGGCATGTCGACCCTGCGGGAGCAGATCGCCGCGATGCTCGCAGCGCTCGGGGTGCGGGTCGAGATCGTCGACATCGGTGGCCGCCTCTACGGCGACCTGACCGACCTCGCACGCGACAGGTCGTCCCGCAGGCGACTGGTGAAGCTCCTGGCTGTCGACTTCGGGCCGCGCGCCCAGGCGGTGATGCGGCACGTGCTGGCGGATCCCCGGTTCGCCCCGACCAGCGGCGGCGCCCGGCGCGGCGGGGCGCCGGGGGCCGCGTCGCTGCGGACGGCCGGCCGCGCGGTGGTGGGTATCCTGCGGGCGCTGGCCCGTCCCGAGGCCGCGCGGACCCGGATGTTCGAGGCGATCGAGCAGATGAGAGTACGCGCAGCCGCCCCCGACGACCTGCGTACCGCCGCCGACCGGCTGCGCTTCGTGCAGGCGCGGGACGCCGACGACAGCGCCGACGCGATCATGTGGCCGATCGTCGCCGGCATGCTCGCCTCCGCGCTGCCGACCGCGCTACTCAAGGGCGTCGCCGGCCCGGACGAGATCCACGCCGTGCTGGGCGGCATGCCGCACAACGTCACCATCGAGATGGACCTGGCCCTGTGGCGGCTCGCCCAGGGCGCGGGCGACCACAGTCAGCTTCTCCTCGACACCCCACCGGCCGAGTTGGCCGCACGCTACCTGCGCGGCACGCTGCCGGAGATCGGCATGGCGGCCTTCCTGGACGTCTACGGTCACCGCGGCGTCGCCGAGGTCGACCTCGGTGTGCCGCGCTGGGCGGAGGACCCCACGCCGGTCTTCGCCGCGGTCGCCAACTACCTGCGGGTCACCGATCCGCAGCAGGGCCCCGACCAGCGCTTCCAGCGAGCCGCGTCGGCGGCGGAGACAGCGCTGCGGGACCTGATCGCGCGAGCCCGCCGTCGGCGGCCGGTGCGGGGCAGGATGGCCGGTTTCCTGCTGCGCCGGGCGCGGTCGTTGGCCGGCCTACGCGAGTCCGGCAAGTTCGCCGGGCTGTACCCACTGCGCGAGACCCGCCGGCAACTGTTGCTCATCGGCGCCGACCTGCACGGCTCCGGGTTGCTGGACCAGCCCGACGACATCATGTTCCTGACCCTCGACGAGGTGCACACCGCCGTACACCAGGGTGTTGATCTGCGCGGTGCCGTCACCGCCCGACGGGCGGTGCACAGTCGGGAGCTGCGGCGTCGGACGGTGCCGGTGGCACTGCTGTCCGACGGCACGGATGTCGAGACCGTCCTGCCGGGGGTGTCGGCCGGCGACGGGACGCTCGCCGGAGTTGGTGCGTCGGCGGGCCGGGTGACCGGTCCCGCCCGGGTCGTCCACGACCCGGCCACCGCCCACGTCGAACCCGGCGACGTCCTGGTGGCCGCGACCACGGACCCCGGCTGGACCCCGCTGTTCCTCACCGCGGCGGCGCTGGTCACCGAGACCGGCGCGATCATGGCGCACGGCCCGACGGTGGCCCGTGAGTACGGCATTCCCGCCGTCATCTGCGTGCCGGACGCCACCCGGACCATCATCACGGGGCAGCTCGTCACAGTGGACGGAGGCGCCGGAACCGTCACGCTCCACCGACCGTCGGCCCCCGAGGGAGAAGGACGACCATGACCGACACGAAGACGTCGACCAGGGCGCGGGTGGGCCCGCTGCTGCGGCGGGCGGCCGAGGCCGAGGCCGCGACGTGGCGCAGCCTGTACGCGTGGGCGCGCCGCCGCCCACTGCCGCTGGGGCCCGGCGACGAGCCGTTCGGCTACCTCGGCGTGGTCAAGCCGATCCTGGGCATCTTCATCGGCCTGTCGGTCGTGGAGATTCCGATCTTCGACGTCGTGGTCACCCACGTGGTGCCGTGGCGGCCCGCCCGCTGGATCGTGCTGGGCCTCGGCATCTGGGGTCTGCTCTGGATGATCGGCCTGTTCGCCAGCATGACGATCCATCCCCACGTGGTGGGCGATCGAGGGCTGCGGGTACGCCTCAGCTCGGGCATCGACATCTGGATCCCGTGGACGGACGTCGAGGCGCTGCGCAAGCGCTACCGCTCGCTGCCGTCGAGCAGGTCCGTGCAGGTCGAGCAGGAGGGCGACCGTCGGGTGGTGTCCATCTCGGTCGGCAGCCAGACGAGTATCGACGTCCTGCTACGCCGTCCGCTGATCTTCGACCTTCCGAAGACCGGTTCCACAGCGATGAACGAGCTGCGACTGTACGCCGACGACCCGGACGGCCTGCTGCGCAGCGCGCGGGGCACTCCGGTGGGCCAGACCGTCAGCCGGTGACCGCCGCGCTGGCGGAGTCTCCGGGCCACCCACTGTGAAACGATCGAGGCCATGCCCAAGAAGGTCGATCACCAGGAGCGCCGCACTCTCATCGCGGACGCGCTGATGCGGGTCGCCGCGGACCAGGGCCTGGAGGCCGTCAGCCTCCGACACGTGGCCGCCGCGGCCGGAGTGTCCGCCGGGATGGTCCAGCACTACTTCCGGACCAAGGACGAGATGATGGCGTTCGCGCTGAGCGTGGTGCGTGAGCGCAGCCAGCTCCGGGTCACCGATGCGGTGGCGCGGCTGGGCGAGACCCCGCCGCCTCGACTGCTGCTGCGCGCGATGCTCGCCGCGCTGTTGCCGCTCGACGACAACACCCGCGACGACGGACGGGTGGCGCTCGCGTTCCTCGCCTACACGGCGGTGCGACCATCGGCCGCGCCCAGCCTGCACGAGGACACTGCGCAGTTCACCGGGTTCATCGCCAGCGTCCTGCCCGACCGGCACGGCGCCGCCGCCGCGGCCGGCCTGCTGGCGCTGATGGAGGGGCTCGGTGTCTACCTGCTGGGCGGGCAGTACACCGCCGAACAGGCGCTGGGAGCGCTGGACGCCCACCTCGACCTGCTCTTCGGCTGATTCCGTCGGATGCGCCGAAGTCGCGGTGTCCCCGGTAGTGGGACACCGCGACTTCACCGAACGCGAGTGGGTCACACCGGGCTCAGTGGTTCGTGACGCCCGCCCGCGCCTTCAGCCGGCGCAGCTCGGCGGCGGACATGAGCCAGGTGGAGTTCGTCGTGCCGAGACCGAGGAGCACCTGGTCGAAGGAGTTGCCGTCGTTGTCGTCGGTGTAGCAGACACTCACCTCACCCCAGGGCGACGCGGCGACCGCGAAGTGCTCCTGCCGACCCGTCGTGGTCTGACTCAGCGCCTGTGCGGCCAGCCGGCCGGTGGAGCTGCCGTCCGGGTTGAGGCCCCGCGCCCACACGTCCGGGTTGGCGCCGGAGACCGTCCAGCCCACCACGACGTTGTCCTGGTCGTCGATGCCGACCCCCGGAGCGATGGCGCCGGCGCCGCTGGAGACCGGGACCTCGTCGTGTCGGGCCGTGCCCGTCGCGGTGAACGACCGAGCCCAGACACCCCGGGTGCCGGTGTGGTCGGATTCCCACCCGACGCTGAAGTCGCTGGCGAAGTTCGCCGCGACCGAGGCACGTTGCTGCTGCCCGCCGCTCTGCGCGTTGGCCGTCCGCCGCGACAGCGCCACGGCACCGTTGGCCCGGGCCAGCCGGGTCAGCCCGATGTTGTACGAGCCGTTCGCGTCGGCGTCCTCGTCCCAGACCACGAGCGCCTCGCCGGACGCGGACACCGCCACGTCGGGACGGTGGTGCGTGCCCGTCGTCTGCGAGGCCGTCACCTCGTACGCCTTGGTGGTGGCCGCGGTGAAGCCGGCGGCCTTGACGGTGGCGGGAGCGGTCCCCTGCACGTCCTCCCAGACCACCGTGAAGCCGACGGCGGCGGCGTTGGTGGGCGCGCCGTCCGGGTCGACCGACACCTTCGGCCAGATCTGCTGCCCGGC
The DNA here is from genome assembly GCF_018070365.1 of Micromonospora sp. D93. Lineage (NCBI taxonomy): Bacteria > Bacillati > Actinomycetota > Actinomycetes > Micromonosporales > Micromonosporaceae > Micromonospora > Micromonospora sp. D93. Next base: position 312,506 of record NZ_JAGPXW010000003.1, read on the forward strand.
GTCACTGGCGTTGGCCTGCCCCGAGCCGAGCACCGCGCCGGCGGGTGACACCACCCGGTACTGGATGTTGTAGACGCCGTTGCCGTCGCCGTCGGCGGCCCAGACCACCACGGCGTTGCCCCGGTCGTCGAGCCCCACGTCGGGGCTGATGTGCCGCCAGGCGGCCCCGCTGGTCCCCCCGGTGCTGAGCTTCAGCTCGTACGCGGGCGTGCCGTCGCGGAACAGCCGCAGGTAGATCTCGCTGTGGGTGTCGTCATCCGGGGCGGTGCCGTCCCGGTCGTCCTCCCACACCACGGCGACGTGACCGTTGCGGTTCATGGCGATGGAGGGCAGATCCTGGTCGCCGGTGGCGACACTGTTCGCTGTGGTCCAGGTGACCGCCTCGGCGGTCATCGCTGTCGGGGCCGGCACCACGTTCGGGACCAGCAGAGACGCGGTGAGCAGTGCGGTGATCGCGGTCATGGTGGCTCTCTCCCTTACCCGGCCTGCAGGCCGGGCTGGCCGTCGAGGATGACGAACGAGCGCACGGTGGACGCCGCCGCGCCGTGCTCGGTCACGGTGTTCACCGCGCGGAAGTCCGCGCGGACCTGGCTGCGGCTGATGGTGGTACGGACGTAGCCGCGCCGGTCCGAGTAGAACCTCAGGTGCGGGTTGGCCGCCGCGTTCGGGACCGTGGTGCTGCCGCTGCCGTTGCCGGTCGAGCTGATCGAGGTGCAGACCAGCTCGGTGCCGATGGTTGCCGAGGAGGGGTTGGCGTAGTCGGCCTTGAGGTCGTTGGCCCACGACCGGTGCACGTCGCCGGTGAGCACCAGCGGGTTGCGCACCCCGCGCTGCTGCCAGCCGGTCTGGATCCGGCTGCGGGAGGCCCGGTAGCCGTCCCACGCGTCCATGCTCGTCGCGCCGTTGGCGTCCAGCTGCTGGGCGAAGAAGACCTGCTGGCCGAGGATGTCCCAGGTGCCGTAGCGCTGGGCCAGCCCGTCGAGCAGCCACGCCTCCTGGTTCGCTCCGGTCAGCGACCGGGAGGCCAGGTCCGCGTCGGCGCAGACCTTCCAGCCGTCACCACAGGCCTGGTCGTCGCGGAACTGCCTGGTGTCGAGCATGTGGAAGGTGGCGAGTTGCCCCCACCGGACACGCCGGTACAGCGGGATGCTGTTGCCGTTGGCTGCGGACGCCGGTCGCAGCGGCATGTTCTCGTAGTAGGCCCGGTAGGCGGCGGTCCGCCGGGCGGTCCACTGGGCGGCGGTGAGCGTCGGGCTGCTGTCGTTGCGGACCATGTTGGCGTAGTTGTTCTCCACCTCGTGGTCGTCCGGCACCACGAGCCAGGGGGCCGCCGCGTGTGCCGCCTGCAGGTCCGGATCGGACTTGTACAGCGCGTACCGGCGGCGGTAGTCGGCCAGCGACACGATCTCGGCGCCGACGTGCTGCCGCACTGTGGAGGTGCCGACGCCGCCCTCGTAGATGTAGTCGCCGAGGTGCAGGATCAGTCCGGGGTTGTCCTCGGCCATCCGCCGGTAGGCGGTGTAGTAGCCGGCCTCGTAGTGGGCGCAGGAGGCGAAGGCCATCACCAGGTCGCGGCCGAAGGAGCTGGGCGCCGGGGCGGTCCGGGTACGTCCGACCGGCGAGATCTGACCCTGGGCCCGGAACCGGTAGTAGTAGTCGGAGTCGGCGGCGAGCCCGCCCGCTATCGCGTGCACGGAGTGCGCGTCGGCGTACCTGGCGACCACCGAGCCGGAGGCGACAAGCGACGTGAACCGATCGGTGGTGGACACCTGCCACTCCACCGTCACGTCGGCGTTGGCCATGCCGCCCTGCCCGTCGGCGTTGAGCGGGGACGGTGCCAGCCGGGTCCAGAGGACCACGCTGTCGGGCGCCGGATCACCGGACGCCACACCGAGTTTGAAGGGGTACGGCACCGCGGCGCGGGCACCCTGGCGGGGTGTCACCGCGACTCCGGCGGTGACCAGTCCACCGAGGACGAAAATGCGACGGCTCAGCCTTGTCATGGTCAACAGCTTCGGGAACGTCGATGAACGGCGATGGCTGCGGGGCGGAATCCGACATGACGGAATGCTGTCCGCGCCAAGGCGTTCAGGTGTCCGGACCGCCGGACCCGAGGGCCGGGCTGTCAGGTGAGCGGTGACGGCGACTCGGCGCCGGGGATCACCAGCGCCGGCGTGCCGGACCCGTCCGCCGGAACGCTCCAGACGTCGGGCTGGCCGTCGTCCCGGCGCAGCGTGTAGGCCAGCTTTCCGCCGTCCAGCCACGCGGCCTGGTCATCGACGCTGCGGACCTCGGCGGTCGCGCTGACCCGCATGCTCGACAGGTCGAGGACCGACAGCCGCCAACCCTTCGCCGGGTCGGCGTCGACCGCCTCCTTGAACGCGAGCCGGGCGCCGTCCGGTGACAGTGACGGGCACTCGACGTTCTCCTTCAGCGTCTCGACCGTACGGGCGGCGAGGTCGCCCCGGACGAGGTACCTCTTCCCCCGGGTCGACATGGTCGCGTAGAAGCGGTTGTCGTCGGCGGTGAAGGTGACGCCCCAGTAGTTGACGTCCGGGTTGCGGTAACCCCGGCCGTCCCGGGTGATGGCGAACCCTTCGAGCGAGGCCACCGTGGCGCCGGTGCGCGTGTCGAGGATCCCGGTGCGGGTGGAGAAGCCACCGGAGGTGTACGAGTCACCACCGACGAACGTGGTCCAGGAGACCATCCGGCCGGAGGCCGAGACCCGGGCCCGGTTCGGCAGACCCGGCACACTGACCGCCCGGGTCTCGCGCAGCGTCGCGTCGAGCACGACAACCTGGTACGACCACGCGGTCTCCGGCTTCAGGCAGACCCCGGTGCCGGCCGCGGCGTACACCCGAAGGCATTCCAGGCCGGCGACGGTACGCGGCCCGGCGGGGTCGGTCGCCGCGACGGTGGAGACGTGCCGGTCGGTGATCGCCAGCAGGCGCGGCCCGGGGGCCAGGGTGACCGCCTGCTCGCCGCCGGCCGGCGGCGGCGTCCGGGGAGCCTCCGCGGCCGTGGCGGTGTAGCCGGCCGCCACGGCGCCCAACAGCACGGCCGAGGCGACCACCACGCCGAGCTTCGCTCGGGTCGACATCGCGGTCATCGGGGCACCCTCCGGGTGGTGAGTCGGGACGGGGAGGCCAGCAGGAGCAGCGTGCCGACCAGGACACCGGCGACGGCCAGGGCCGCCGCGCGGATCGCGTTCTCCGGCCCCCACGCCTGCCAGGCCAGACCGAACAGCACGGAGGAGACGAGGTACGCGAGGGCCTGCCCGGTCTGCACCAGCGCGATTCCGGTGGTCCGCAGGCGCGCCGGCAGCACCGGGCCGGCGAGCGCGATGAGCACACCGTCGGTGGCCGCGTAGAAGGCCCCGTACAGCGTCAGCGCCAGGGCGATCAGCGGCCAACCGTCGACCGGGCCGGCCAGCAACAGGTACGTCGCCCCGAGGGCGGTGTAGCCGCCGATCACCACGGGCAGGCGACCGATCCGGTCGGCGAGTACGCCGAGCGGGGCGGCGAGCACCAGGTAGGCCAGGCTGGTCCCCACCGCGAGCAGCGGGAACCAGCGCAGACCGAGGTCCAGCCGGCGTTGCAGCAGCAGGTAGACGAAGCCGTCGCCGACGGTGGCCAGCCCGAGCATCGTGGCGGCCAGCACCAGCCGCCGGGCCGGCCCACCGCGCAGCAGACCGAACGCTTCGCGGACGGAGACCTTCGGGTCGTTCGACCCGTCCGCCGCCTCGCCGGCTGGTCGTTCCCGGACGAAGAGCACGAGCACCACGACGGCCAGGGCCGCGACGCAGAAGCTGGTGACGAAGACCGCGTCGTACGACTGCCCGACGACCAGCAGGACCGCGAACGCGGCGAGTGGCCCGAGGAACGCGCCGACGCTGTCCATCGCCCGGTGTACCCCGAACGCCCGACCCAGCGCCTCGGGCGGCGTGGAGAGCGTGATCAGCGCGTCGCGCGGGGCGCTTCGCACCCCCTTGCCGAGCCGGTCGACGGCGATGACGGCGCCGATCGCCGGTATCGACCGGCCGGCGAGCAGCAGGCCGAGTTTCGCGACCGCCGAGAGCGCGTACCCGACGCCGGCGATCAGCTTGCGCCGCCGGAACCGGTCGGCGGCGAAACCACCGACGACCCGCAGCAGCGCGGTGGCGCCAGTGTGGACGCCGTCCAGCACGCCGAAGGCCACCGGGCTGAGGTGCAGGCCCAGCACCAGGTAGAGCGGCAGGACCGCGGCCACCATCTCGGCCGACACGTCGGTGATCAGACTGACCGTGCCGAGCGCGACGACGTTTCCGCTGACCATCGCGAACCGGCGACGTCGAGGCCCCGACCCGGGTTCATCGGCGACCGGTCGGGAGACGGTCGACAGGTACACGAGCATCTCCTCGGATCGACGGCTGCCGGGCAGCCATCGTCCGCACTCAGTGGAGAGCCCACAACGGACCGCGCGTGGCATCCGGGCGATGGGCGGATGAACGGGCCCCCAACAGCGAGGTGTTCGCCTGCCGGGACGCACTGTTCATCCGCCCGTCGCCCGTCGGCTCATCGACCTTCCTACATTCCTTGCGCTCTACCCACGAGGTAAGGAGTCCTGGATGGACATTCGATTCCCCCGTCCGTCGGTGACGCTGGGGGTGGTCACGGTGGTCGTCGCCGCGACCGCCGCAGTCGTCGTGACCGGCGCTGGCGCGGCGTCGGCGGCGAGCGTGACCTTCACGCCGGTCGCCGACACCTACGTCCAGAGCGACACGGCCGCCACCAACTACGGCACGTCCACGCAGGTAGTGGTCGACAACTCGCCAGTTCGGCGCTCGTTCCTGCGCTTCACAGTGAGCGGCGTCAGCGGCACGGTGACCACCGCCAAGCTGCGGCTGCGCACGATCAGCGGCAACAGCGGCAGCGACGCCGGTGGCACGTTCCGCCGGATGTCCAACACGACCTGGTCGGAGACCGGCACCACCTGGAACAACCAGCCGACCATCGACGGGGCCACGCTCGGCACGATCGGCGCGGTCAGCGGCAACACCTGGTACGAGGTCGACGTCACGGCCGCGGTCACCGGCAACGGCACGTACAGCTTCGGTGCCACCTCGGCCAGCGGTGACGGCGCCTACTACGACACCCGCGAGAGCGGCGCGGACGCTCCGCAGTTGGTGGTCACCACCGGGACCACCACGCCACCGACGTCGGGCGACCCGGTGTTCGTCGGCGCCGGCGACATCGCCGACTCGGGCTCCGGCGACAGCGCCACCGCGACACTGCTCGACAACACCCCGGGAACGGTCTTCACCACCGGCGACAACGTCTACGACAGCGGGACGGCGTCGCAGTTCAACAGCTACTACGAGCCCACCTGGGGCCGGCACAAGTCCCGTACCCGCCCGTCGCCGGGCAACCACGACTACAACACGTCGGGCGCGACCGGCTACTACAACTACTTCGGTACGTCCGCCGGCCCGAGCGGTCGCGGCTACTACTCGTTCGACCTCGGCAACTGGCACATCGTGTCGCTGAACTCGAACATCAGCATGTCGGCCGGCTCGACGCAGGAGCAGTGGCTGCGCGCGGACCTGGCCGCCAGCAGCAGGCCGTGCACGCTCGCGTACTGGCACCACCCGTTGTTCACGTCCAGCTCCAACCACGCGCCGTCGACGTCGACGCGTCCGCTGTACCAGGCCCTGTACGACTACAACGCCGACGTCGTGGTGTGGGGGCACAACCACGTGTACGAGCGGTTTGCGCCGATGAACCCGGCCGGTGGCGCCGACTCCAGCCGGGGCATGCGCAGCTTCGTCGCCGGAATGGGAGGCGCGGGGCACTACGGCTTCGGCACCATCCAGCCCAACAGCGAGGCGCGCAACAGCTCGGCGTGGGGCCTGCTGAAGTTCACCCTGCACTCCAACAGCTACGACTGGCAGTTCCTGCCGGTGGCCGGCCAGACCTACACCGACACCGGCACCGCCACCTGCCACTGACAGACGTGTGCCCCCTGCCCGAGTCCCGGGCAGGGGGCACGTTCGTACCGTCGGAGCGTCAGCGGGCGGTGCCGGCGCGACGCTTGTTGTAGACGTCGAAGGCGACCGCGACGAGCAGGACGAGGCCCTTCACCACCGACTGGGTCGACTGGTCGATGCCCATCAGCTGCATGCCGTTGCTCATCACCGCCATGATCAGACCACCGACCATCGCGCCCACCACGGTGCCCACGCCGCCGGTGACGGCCGCGCCGCCGATGAAGGCCGCGGCGATCGCGTCCAGCTCGAACATGTTGCCGGCGGCCGGCTGAGCGCCGTTGGACCGCGACGAGTAGATGACGCCGGCCACCGCCGCCAGGAAGCCCATGTTGACGAACATCCAGAAGTTGACGGTGCGGACCTTCACCCCGGACAGCGCCGCCGCCGACAGGTTGCCACCGATCGCGTAGACCTGGCGACCGAAGACGGTACGCCGGGTGAGCAGGCCGTAGACCAGCACCAGGAACGCCAGGATGATCAGCACGATCGGCAGCCCTCGGGCGTGCGCCAGCTGCCAGGCGAAGTACATGAGGACCGCACCGACCAGCACGACCCGGGCGACGAACAGCGGGAACGACTCGACGGGCTGCTGGTAGCGGATACGCGCCACGCGGGTGCGGAAGCCGCTGACCGCGTAGCCGGCCACAGCGATGGCGCCGATCAGCAGCGTGAAGGCGTCGAAGCCGTTACCACCGAGCAGGCCGTTGAGGAAGCCCGCCGCGACCTGCTGGTACTCGGACGGGAACGGCGACAGCGAGATGTTGTCGAGCACCCGCAGGGTGAGACCCCGGAACAGGAGCATGCCGGCCAGGGTCACGATGAAGGCCGGAATGCCGGCGTACGCCACCCAGAACCCGTGCCAGGCGCCGACCGCGAGGCCGACGGCCAGCGCGGCCACGATGCCGATCCACCAGGGATGGCCCTGCTGGATCACCAGGACGGCGGAGACCGCCCCGGTGAGCGCGACGATCGATCCGACCGACAGGTCGATGTGCCCGCCGATGATCAGGATGACCATCCCGATCGCGAGGACCAGGATGTACGAGTACTGGAGGACGATGTTGGTGATGTTGCCGGGGCTCAGCAACACCCCGTCGGTCAGGACCGCGAAGAGCGCGACGATGACGACCAGGGCGACGTAGATCCCGCTCTGCCGCAGGTTGTTCAACACCAGCGCCCGCAGGTCGCTCGTCCCGCTGTGCAGGGCGGCGGTGGGCGTGCTGTCCGGCGGCGTGGGGCGCTCCGTCGAAGGGGTCTTGATGCTTGTCATCCGACGAGCTCCTTGTCCTTGGTCATCAGCTCCATGAGGCTCTCCTGAGTCGCCTCGGCCACCGGCATCTCGCCGGTGATCCGGCCGGCGGCGAGGGTGTAGATGCGGTCGCACATTCCGAGCAGCTCCGGCAGCTCGGAGGAGATGACGATCACCGCCTTACCGGCGGCCACCAGCCGGTTGATGATCGTGTAAATCTCGTACTTGGCGCCGACGTCGATCCCGCGGGTGGGTTCGTCGAGGATCAGCACGTCCGGGTCGGTGAACAGCCACTTCGACAGCACGACCTTCTGCTGGTTGCCGCCGGAGAGCTTGCCGACCACCGCCATGACGCTCGGCGTCCGGATGTTCATCTCCTTGCGGCTCGTCTCGGCAACCTTGATCTCCTCGTTGCCGTTCACCCAGCCCATGCGGGACAGCCGGTCCAACGCGGCGGCGGACACGTTGCGCCGCACGTCGTCGATGAGGTTGAGGCCGTAGCGCTTGCGGTCCTCGGTGACGTAGGCGATGCCGTTGTCGATCGCCTCGGCGACGGTACGGGCCTGCACCTCCCGCCCGTTGACGAAGAGTCGGCCCCGGATGTCGCGCCCGTAGGACCGACCGAACACGCTCATGGCCAGCTCGGTCCGCCCGGCCCCCATGAGGCCCGCGATGCCGACGACCTCTCCGGCGCGTACGGACAGGCCGACGCCCTCGACGACCATCCGGTCCTGGACCGGGTGCCGCACCGTCCAGTCCTCGATGCGGAGGACCTCGTCGCCGGGGGACGACTCGCGGTCGGGGTAGAAGCTGTCCAGGTCGCGCCCGACCATGCCCCGGATGATCCGCTGCTGGGTCACGTCGTCGGACTTCATGTCGAGAGTCTCCACCGCGCGCCCGTCACGGATGACGGTGGTCGAGTCGGCGATGGCGGTGATCTCGTTGAGCTTGTGCGAGATCATGATGCAGGTGATGCCCTGCTCCTTGAGGGCCCGCAACAGGCCGAGCAGGTGCGCCGAGTCGATGTCGTTGAGCGCGGCGGTCGGCTCGTCCAGGATGAGCAGGCGCACCTTCTTCGACAGCGCCTTGGCGATCTCCACCAGCTGCTGCTTGCCGACACCGAGCTGGATGACCGGGGTGAGCGGGTTCTCGTGCAGCCCGACGGACGCCAGCAGCTTCGCCGCTTCGGCGTTGGCGAGGTTCCAGTCGATGAGCCCGCTGCGGCCGCGTCGCTCGTTGCCGAGGAAGATGTTCTCGGCGATCGACAGGTACGGCACCAGTGCGAGCTCCTGGTGGATGATGACGATGCCGTTGGCCTCGCTGTCGCGGATGCCACGGAACTGCATCGGCTTGCCGTCGAAGAGGATCTCGCCGTCGTACGAGCCGGACGGGTGGACGCCGGACAGCACCTTCATCAGGGTGGACTTGCCGGCGCCGTTCTCACCGCAGATGGCGTGGATCTCACCCCGGCGCACTGCGAGGGTGACGTCCTCCAGCGCGGTCACGCCGGGGAAGGTCTTGGTGATGCGACGCATCTCGAGGATGGTGTCGTCCATGGTCACTGTCCTCCGTCAGGTCTGGACGTGGTACGCGCCCAGGCGTCGGGCCCGGCGGATGACCGCCGGGCCCGACGAGTGGCTTACTTCTTGGCCTGACCGGCGGCGACCTCTTCCGCCGTCCAGTAGCCGGAGTCGATCAGCGTCGCCTTGATGTCGTCCTTGTAGACGGTCGCGATCGGCAGCAGGTACGCCGGGACGACCTTGACGCCGTTGTTGTACGTCTCGGTGTCGTTGGCCTGCGGCTGCTTCTTCTGCAGGAACGCCTCGGCGGCGTTCACGGCCTGCTCGGCGAGCAGGCGGGTGTCCTTGAAGACCGTGGAGCTCTGCACGCCGTCGTTGATCAGCTTGATCGAGGCGATCTCCGCGTCCTGGCCGGTCACGACCGGGAGCTTCTTCGCGCCCTTGCCGTAGCCGGCGTTCTGCAGGGCGGTGATGATGCCGCGGGAGATGCCGTCGTACGGCGAGAGCACCCCGTCGACCTTCGAGCCGTCGTTGTAGGCCGAGGTCAGCAGGTTCTCCATCCGCTTCTGCGCGGTCTCCTGCTGCCACCGCAGGATGGCGACCTGCTCGGGGGTGGTCTGCTTGGACTTGACGATCAGCGTGCCGTTCTCGATGAACGGCTTCAGGGTGTCCATCGCACCGCCGAAGAAGTACTGGGTGTTGTTGTCATCCAGTGATCCGGCGAAGAGCTCGACGTTCAGCGGCCCCTTGGCGGTGCCCTTCGAGCCGTCCTTGTTCAGCAGGCCGAGTCCGACGAGCAGCGCGGTGCCCTGGGCGACGCCAACCTTGTAGTTGTCGAAGCTGACGTAGAAGTCGACGTCCTTGCTGCCGCGGATCAGCCGGTCATAGGAGATGACCGGGATCTTCGCGGCCGCGGCGGCCTGCAGCTGGCTGTTCAGCGCGGTGCCGTCGATCGCCGCCACAATCAGGACATCCGCACCCTGAGTGATCATCTGGTCGACTTGCTGCGACTGCGTGGGGATGTCGTCGCCGGCGTACTGGAGGTCGACCTTGTAGCCCTTGGCCTCAAGCTTCGACTTCACCGCGTTGCCGTCGGCGATCCACCGCTCCGAGGTCTGGGTCGGCATCGACACGCCGATGGTCAGCTCACTGGGCTTCTCGTCGCCGGTCTTGTCACCGCTGCCCGCACCCCCGCCGCTGCACGCCGCCATACTCAGCGCGAGTGCCGCGCCGCCGAGAGCAACCAGGAATTTCCTGCCCACGGGCTTCTCCTCTCTGGACTCCCCCGCCGACTGCCGGGGCCAACTGTCATCTTTCGGGTAGTGTTAGCGCTCACATAGATTGCGTCAACACCTGATCCGAAATACCGGTGTCACGGTCTCGTAACGGAGCATCCACGCGAGCGTAGCCATCTGGCCGATCCGCCGGAAGGGCAGGACGCGGCAACTCAGCGTGGTCACCCGCAGCACCCTACAGACCGATGCCCGCGGACGACGTCTGTCGTCCGCGGGCATCGGCACCACCGCCGGATCAGGTGGGTCGCCGCGACCTCGGGGGCCGGCCGACCCGATCGGCTACCGCTGCGACCACCGCTGGTTCGCCGCACCGGTGCAGGTCCAGAGGATCACCGTGGTGCCGTTGGCCGTGGCGTTGGCGTTGACGTCCAGGCAGAGCCCCGACTGCGCGCCACTGATCGTGCCGTTGGCGTTGACCGTCCACTGCTGGTTGGTCCCGCCGTTGCAGTCCCAGATCTGCACCTTGGCGCCGGCCGTGGCGTTCGGCGGCGCGTCCAGGCACTTGCCGAGGGCCTGCAGGGTCTGGCCGCTGCTGGTCCAGCGCTGGTTGGCGGCGCCGTTGCAGTCCCAGATGACCGGCTGCGTGCCGTTCGTCGTGTTGCTGTTCGGCACGTCAAGGCAGCGGCCGGAGGCGGCGCTGGCGTACGCGCTCGACGTGGTCGGCGGCGGCGTCGTCGGAGGAGTCGTCCCGCCACCGCTGACCCGGTAGACCACCGTGCCGTGCGCGGGGACGCTGGCGCTGATGGTCCCGCTGCTGGAGCTGGTGCCACCGGTCCACGCGTCCACCAGCGTGAACGAGGAGCCGGACTTGCCGACGGCCGCGGCCGTGGTCGAGATCGTCGTCGTCGAGCCACCCTGGTTGAAGAGGGCCACGGCGACGTCACCGTTGGCCAGCCGCTTGGCCAACACCCGACGCGTGCCGTCGAACGACACCTGCGCCCCCTGCAACCCGAGCGAGTCCTGGTTGATCGCGATCAGGTTGGCGTTCTTGAGGATGGTCTGCGTCGCGGAGTTCATGTTCCGTACGTCGTTGCCGGCGATCAGCGGAGACGCCATGATCGCCCACATCGCGAAGTGGCTGCGCATCTCCGTGTCGTTCATGCCGCCGCGACCGATCTCCATCATGTCCGGGTCGTTGAAGCCTCCCGGCCTCGCGTAGGACGCCATCGGGACTGTCACGTTGATGATGTTCTGGATGCCCATCGGGTAGCCGTTGCTCTGCCCGGTGTCCCACGCGTTGGTGATGTCCTCGGTGGTTCGCCACATGTTCGCCACGTCGCCCCAGTTGCGCTGCGGGCCGGTCTTGGCGTGGATGCTGTTGGAGTTGATGCTGTAGACGATCGGTCGGCCGGTGGCGGCCAGCGCGTCACGCATCTTGGCGAAGGTCGTCACCTGGTCGCTGATGCTGCCCTCCGGCGAGCACCAGTCGTACTTGAGGAAGTCGACACCCCAGGCGGCGAACTGGCGCGCGTCCTGCACCTCGTGGCCACGGCTGCCGGTCGCTCCGGGGTAGGCGCCGAAGTACTGCGCGCAGGTCTTGTCGACAGGCACCTGGTAGATGCCGAACTTCAGGTTCCGGGCGTGCAGGTAGTCGCCGAGCGCCTTCATTCCGCTGGGGAACCGGCTGGGGTCGCCCTGGATGTTGCCGGAGCTGTCCCGGTTCGGGTTGAACCAGCAGTCGTCGACAACTACGTAGTTGTAGCCCAGGTCCCGCATGCCGCTGCTGACGATCGCATCGGCCGCCTGCCGGATCAGCCCCTCGTTGATGTTGCAGCCGAACGAGTTCCACGAATTCCAACCCATGGGGGGAGTGCGCGCCACGCCGTTGTCCAGTGCCTGCGCCGTCGGGGCGCGAAAGCCGACCAGGGCGCCGGCGAGCAGTATTCCGGCCGCCAGCATGCTCCCCCAGCGACGACCTCGGGTAATGCGGTTCATCGAGCCTCCTTGTTGGTGGCGCCCGCCGGTGACTACGATCCCTGGTCGGTGCGCCGATAGTTGGACGCCAATTTTTGTTAGCGTTAACAGAGACGCACATCATGTTACGGCGACATTTCACGAGGTTCAATACCTTGCCGTAGCCGTATCGTTTGACATCGATTGACTACACTACGCAACCCATCGAGTCACGTCTTATCGACGCGGAAGCCGAAAATTGGCGCAGGCTGGCGCGGACCCGCACACGCGTTGCCCACCGGGGCGGGGAGCGGCGGGGGCGAACTCCAGTTGGTCCGGCCGTCAGCGACGAGGTGGGGCGACGCTGTCGCGGGCGACCAGAGCCGGGGCGATGGTCTGCCGCAGCGCCCCGCCGGTGCCCGACTCGATCTGGGACAGCAGCATCTGCAGGCTCGCCCGCGCCACCGCGTCGAAGTCCGGTCGGACGGTGGTCAGCGGCGGAATGAAGTATGCCGCCTCCGGCACGTCGTCGAAGCCGACCACGCTGATCTCGTCCGGCACCCGTCGGCCGAACTCGTGCAGCGCCCGCAACACGCCCAGCGCCAGATGGTCGTTGGCGGTGAAGACGGCGGTGACCTCCGGCATCCGCGCCAACATCTGCCCGCACCGGTAACCCGACGCCGCGGACCAGTCCCCCGGCATCGGCGGCGGCGGATCCAGCCCGGCGGCCAGCAACGCCTGCCGCCAGCCGTCGATCCGGCCGACGCTGTCGAACCAGTCGGTCGGCCCCGAGACGTGCCAGACGGTGCGGTGCCCGGCGTCGAGCAGATGTTGCGTCGCCGCCCGGGCGCCCGCCACCTGGTCGACAGTCACCAGCGGCACCGGCCGGCTCGGGTCACCGTCGACCGTGACCAGCGGGACATCCTTGGGCAGGTGCTCCAGCGCCTCACCGGCCGACTCGACCGGGGCGATGACCACGATGCCCGCGACCCGGTGCGACAGGTGCCGCTCGACGGCCGCCGAGATGGAGCGGTGGTCGAGGTTTCGCACGCTGCCGACACTGACCGCGAAACCCTCTTCGGCGGCGGTCTGCTCCAACGCGGCCAGCAGCGACGCCGGACCGTAGAGCGTCGTGTTCTGCGCGACCACACCGATGACCTGTGATCGACCGGTCACCAGGGCGCGTGCCGCGCCGTTGGGGCGGTAGCCGAGTTCGGCGATCGCCGCGCGTACCCGAAGCCGGGTCTGCTCACGGACGTTGGGGTGCCCGTTGAGCACCCGTGACACCGTCTGATGGGAGACGCCGGCGAGACGAGCAACGTCCGTCATCGCGGGACCGTGGACGGCCATTTCGCTCCCCCCGCTACATCTCCGGCCCGCGGCCCGTCGACGTCGACTGGAGCGGCCCGGCCCGATCCCCCTCGCTCAGTCACCACGCCGGTGCTGAATCCCAGGTGACCAGCGCTGGATCGCCGACAGTCTACGCCAGCGACGGTGCTGAACACGGTACGGCTGCGCGTGGACTGTATGAGGCGCCGAAGCCGTTCAACGTCGCGCACCACCCGGAGTACGCAGCCAACCGGTGCGGGTACGGCCGCGACGTGGCACGCCGGCCTGCCCTCGCTCGTGGACGGAGCGTGGAGCAGGCCGGCGAGGACCTAACGCGGTGGCGCGGACTCGACATGCCGTCAGGCACGCGTTGTCAGCGCCACCGGTCAGACCGGTAGTCGTGTGACTGGTGTCACGGGGTGGTGAGGTCGAACCGCCGCACGGTGACCGCGCCACCGAGCGACTGCGTCGCGTGATTGAAGATGGCGAATCGGTAACCCATGAAGAACTGCCAGTTGTTCGCCAGCGTCAGGGCGTTGCCGAACGAGGTGAAGTTGACCCCGTCGGTGCTGTACGAGAACCGGGCCTGCCGGCCGGAGCCGGGTCTGATGTCGGCGTTGGCGCGCAACCAGATCCGGCCACCGGAGACGGCGGTGCTCGCCACCTCGCTGCCGGTGCTTGTGGTGTTCCAACTGCCGTCCATCGTCAGGCCGTTCTGCATGACCAGACGTGTGGACCCGTTGTCCCGTCGGACTCCGATCCAGGCCGACGAGTTGCGCAGCACCGCCAGGCCGGTGCGATCACCGTCGCGCATCGTGGAGTAGTCCAGCTCGATGGTCGCGGTCGAGGTGGGGCCCTGGATCCGGTGGGTCAACGTGTTGCGCGCCTTGTACAGGTCGCCGGTGACGGTGGCGGTCTGCAGGTTCAGCCCGTTGTTGACCGACCACTTGCTGTTGTCGGGGTTGTGGTTCCACTCCCACTGCGGGCCGAGTGTGGTGCCGGCGAACGTGTCGCTGCCGGTGAGCGGCTTGACCGCCCGGGGCGGCGCGGGCAGGTTCGGCTTCGGGTAGGAGCTGCCCCACGTGCCGTTGACCGTCTGCAGCACGGGCCAGCCGTCGCCGGTCCAGGTGATCGGGGCCAGGGCCGGCATCCGACCACCGGGGTACGCGTCGACGAAGGACATGTAGTACCAGTCGCCGTTCTGGGTCTGCACCAGCCCACCCTGGTGCGGCACGCCGCCGCCAGAGATCGGACCGGGCAGGTTGAGCAGCACCTGACGCTGCTCGTACGGGCCGAACGGGCCGTTCGTCGACTTCAGCACGTACTGGCCGTTGGCCGGGCGGGTGAGCCAGATGTAGTAGGCGCCGTTGCGCTTGTAGAAGCGGGCACCCTCAAGCGTCCCGATGCTCGACGGCGTCTGGTACACCTGCTGGGCGCGGACCTGGGACTTTCCGTCCGCGGACAGCTGCGCCACGCTGATGGTGCCGTTGCCGTACGCCACGTACATGGTGTCGTTGTCGTCGATCAGCATCCCCGCGTCGTAGTAGCAGTTGGGGATGGTGGTGTGCTTGCTCCAGGTGCTGTCGACGGCCGACGCGGTGTAGATGTGGGTCTGCGCGAAGTCGATGCAGCCGGCCCAGTAGTACGTCTTGTTGCTCGGCCGATAGTTCAACGTCGACGCCCAGATCCCGTCGACGTACGCGTTACCGCCGCTCATGTCGTACTTCGACCCGAAATCGAGCTTGGGCACGGAGTGGCCGGCGAACTCCCAGTTGACCAGGTCGTACGAGCGCAGGACCGGCGCGCCCGGCGAGTAGTGCATGGTGGACGCCGACATGTAGTAGGCGTTGTCCACGCGGATGATGTCGACGTCGGCGAAGTCCTGCCAGATCGCCGGGTTCGAGTACGTGCCGTTGGACGGGGGTGGCGTCGTGGGGTCGCTGCCGCCCACCTGGACGAGTTGCCACTGCTGGTTGGTGCCGCCCCAGTCGGCGTACTGCACGACGTTCCCACCATCAGCGGTGGACGCGCCCTGCACCTCGACGGCCTTGTTGCTGTTGCGATTGATCAACCGCACATAGCCACCATCGGAGTCAGCCAACCGGAACTGCTGGTTCGTCCCATTGAGGTCCGCCCACTGCACGATCGCCCCACCGTCAGCGGTCGAGAAACCACTGACGTCGAGCACCTTGCCCGAGTGCCGCGACTTGACCCGGTAATAACCACCACCAGAGTCCACGAACTGCCACTGCTGATTCACCCCGTTGTTACGCGTCCACTGACTGATCCGCGCCCCATCGTTGGTAGCCGACGCATACAGATCCAACGCCTTACCACTGTTCCGGTTCACCAACACGTAGGAGGCGTTGGTGTCGACCGTCGCCGCTGACGCGGCGGTCGGCGCGACAGCCGCCAGGGCGCCGCCGATCACCACCGCGACTGCGGCGGCGACGAGCCGCGACAGCCGACCACGCCCCCGCGCTGGTGTTGTCCAGGGAACCCGACCGATGGCAACCATGATCCTCCTTATGCGTTCCGAACGGCCCGGGTCGTCATCCGCGGCACTGGGCGGTGTGCCGAGCTGGCCTGATCGCAGAATGTGATCGTTAACATCACTCTTCGTGGTCCATGCCACTGAGCTACCGAACACGGGAAGAGAGATGATCGCGGCCGGGCCAGCCACAGACATCGACCGTCTTGGTTATAGACTGTGAGCGATAACACGGCCTTAGTCAAGACGTAACCCAATCGGCTCGCGGCCGTGCTAGCGGACACGCAAACGGGTGGCCCGCCCCTGCCCGAGGGATGTCAGGCAGGGACGGACCACCCGTCCGAGGCGCGGCCGAGCCGCGCGAATCAGAAGCCGCGGGCCAGCCGGTAGTACGCCTGGTTCCAGCGCAGCTCGTCGGCGAAGCGGCGGGGCTCCGTGGCGGCGTCGATGACGACGAGTTCGGTACGGCTCATCTCCGCCAGGTCGTGCAGCTCCTCCACGCCCACCGCCTGCGACAGCACCGTGTGGTGCGGGGCGCCCGCGGTGATCCACGCCTCGGCCGAGACCGGCAGGTCGGGGCGCGGACGCCAGACGGCACGGGCAACCGGCAACCGGCGCAGCGGTTGCGGCGGGGCCACCACGTCGATCTCGTTGGCCACCAGCCGGAAACGCTCCCCCATGTCGGACAGCCCGAGCACCACGGCCGGGCCGGGTGCGGCGTCGAACACCAGCCGGACCGGGTCCTCCCGGCCACCGATGCTCAGCGGGTGGATCTCCACGTTGGGCACGTCGGAGGCGATGGTCGGGCAGACCTCCAGCATGTGGGCGCCGAGGACCAACTCGTTGCCCGGGGTGAGGTCGTAGGTGTAGTCCTCCATGAACGACGTGCCGCCGCTCACGCCCACCGACATCGCCTTGAGGGTGCGGACCAGGACCGAGGTCTTCCAGTCGCCCTCGCCGCCGAAGCCGTAGCCGTCCGCCATCAGCCGCTGCACGGCGATGCCCGGCAGCTGACGCAGCCCCCCGAGGTCCTCGAAGTTCGTCGTGAAGGCCCGGAACCCACCCGCGTCCAGGAAGGCGCGCATGCCCAGCTCCAGGCGTGCGGCGTACCGCAGCGAGTCGTGCTGCTCGCCGCCGGGCAGCAGCTCGCCGACGATGCGGTAGGTGTCCTCGTACTCCTTGACCAGGTCGGCCACCTGCGCGTCGGTGACCTCGCCGACCACCTCGACCAGGTCGTTGACGCCATAGGTGTTGACCGAGACCCCGAACCGCAGCTCGGCCTCGACCTTGTCGCCCTCGGTCACCGCGACGTCGCGCATGTTGTCACCGAAACGGGCCAGGCGCAGCGACCGCATCGCCGACCAGCCCAGCGCGGCGCGCGCCCACGCCCCGACCCGGGTGGTCACCCGCGGGTCACTGACGTGCCCGGCCACCGTCTTACGGGCCACACCGAGACGCGTCTGGATGTACCCGAACTCGCGGTCGCCGTGGGCGGCCTGGTTCAGGTTCATGAAGTCCATGTCGATGTCGTTCCACGGCAGCAGAACGTTGGCCTGGGTGTGCAGGTGCAGCAGCGGTGTCTGCAACGCGTCCAGACCGGAGATCCACATCTTGGCCGGCGAGAACGTGTGCATCCAGGCGATGACCCCGACGGCACCCTGAGCGGCCGCGTCCCGGCAGACCTGCAGGATCTCACCGCTGTTGGTCAGGACGGGCTTCCAGACCACGCGGGCGGGAATCTGCGGCGAGTCGTCGAGCGCGGCCGCGATCTGGCGGGACTGCTCGGCCACCTGGCGGAGCGTCTCCTCGCCGTACATGCCTTGGCTGCCGGTGAGGAACCAGATCTCGGGTTCTGTGTGTGGTGCCATGGGGTTGCCTTCCGCGAGAGGGGCGGTCACTTGTAACGGATTCCGATGAGGCGCTGCAGGAGGATGAACGCGAAGAGCAGGCCGCCAATCACGATCTTGGTCCACCAGGAGTTCAGGCTCCCATCGAAGGTGATAAGGGTCTGGATCACGCCCAGGACCAGTACGCCGAGCACCGTGCCGAAAACGTAACCCGCGCCGCCGGTGAGCACCGTGCCACCGATGACGACGGCGGCGATGACGTCCAGCTCCATCCCCACCGCGATCAGAGGCGCGCCGGAGAGGGTGTAGAAGGACAGCAGGATCCCGCCGATGGCCGAGCACAGGCCACTGATCGTGTAGACGGCGATCCGGGTCCGCCCCACCGGCAGGCCCATCAGCAGCGCCGACTGCGGGTTGCCGCCGATGGCGTACACGTTGCGGCCCAACCGGGTGTAGGCAAGCGTGTACGCGGCGATGACGACCACCACGAAGGCGATCAGCACGCTGACCGACACGAAGTTGCCCTGCGGGTTACCGATCCGCTCCTGCGACATCGAGGTCCAGAACCCGTCGGTGATCGGGATCGACGCGCCGGAGATGAACGTGCACATGCCCCGGGCGAAGAACATCCCGGCGAGCGTGACGATGAACGGCTGGATCTCGAAGAAGTGGATGACGCAGCCCATCAACAGGCCGAGCGTCGGGCCGATGAGCAGCGCGATGACGAGCACCAGCGCCGCCGGCATGCCGTCCTGCAGCAACGCGGCCGACACCATCGCCGTCATGGCCACGACCGACCCGACCGACAGGTCGATACCACCGGTGAGGATCACGAAGGTCATGCCCACCGCGACGACGAGCAGGAAGCCGTTGTCGATGAACACGTTGAAGATGACCTGGACGTTGGAGAACGCCGAGTACTGCGAAACGCCGATGCCGTACATCACCAGCAGCAGGGCGAGCGTCGCCAGGACCGGTATCTGCTTCCTCGGCAGCCGGAACCGGGTACGACCGGCGGTAAGCGTTCCAGTGGTCATGCCGGCACCTGCTCCTTCGGCTTGTCGGCGATGTTGGCGGCCGGCGGGGCGTTGCGCCTACGGCGGCCGAACCGGGCCCGGAAGGCCGGTGCCTGGATGAGGCAGACGGCGATGACGACCACCGCTTTGAACAGCAGCGAGGTCTGCGGTGAGATGTTCATGGCGTACACCGTGGTGGTCAGGGTCTGGATGATCAGCGCGCCGATGATCGTGCCGCTGAGGAAGAACCGCCCTCCCGCGAGGGACGTACCGCCGATGACGACAGCGAGGATCGCGTCCAGTTCGACCCAGAGGCCGGCGGCGTTGCCGTCGGCGCTGGAGACGTTGGCCGTCATCATGAAGCCGGCGATAGCGGCGCACGCGGCGCTGATCACGTACGCGAGGAAGATGACCCGGCTAGACCGGATGCCGGCGAGCCGGCTGGCCACCGCGTTGCCGCCCACCGACTCGATGATCATGCCGAGTGCGGTGCGCCGGGTGAACGCGGCGACCAGCAGGGCCGCCGCGAGGGCGATGAAGATGGCCAGCGGCAGGGTCAACGCGTGGCCCAGGCCGATCGCCCGGTACGGCTCGGAGTTGATGGTGATGATCTGGCCCTCGGTGATCAGCTGGGCGAGACCCCGGCCGGCGACCATCAGGATCAGGGTGGCGATGATCGGTTGGATGCCGATCACGGCCACCAGCACCCCGTTCCAGGCGCCGAGCACGAGCGACACCCCCATCGCCATCGCGAGGGCGGTCACCACCACGCCGACGCTGTTCTGGTCGGGCTGCTTGCTGATGTACATGCAGGCGATCGCGCCGCTGATAGCGCAGAGCGAGCCGACCGACAGGTCGATGCCGCCGGTCGAGATGACCAGGGTCATGCCCAACGCGACGAGGATCAGTGGTGCGCTCAGCCGCAGGATGTCGATCGGCGTGCCGTACAGGTGCCCGTCCTTGAGCTCGATGGACAGGAACCCGGGCCGGTAGATCGTGTTCGCGGCGAGCATGACGAAGAGCACGGCGGCGGGCCAGAACAGCCGGTGACCCATCATCGTCCGATAGCGGCTCATGGTGTCGTTCATCGGTCTGCCTCCTCCCGGTGCGATCCGCTGGCGATGGTCTGCATGATGCGGTCGGCGTCGAGGCTCTCGTCGTTGGCGAGCTGCGCGACCATCTGCCGGTCCCGCATAACGGCCACCTTGTGGCTGAGGCGCAGCACCTCCTCCAGCTCGGCGGAGATGAACAGCACCGCCATGCCCCCGTCGGACAACTGCGTCACGAGCTTCTGGATCTCGGTCTTCGCGCCGATGTCGATGCCCCGGGTCGGCTCGTCGAGGATCAGCAGTCGTGGCTCGGTGATCAGCCACCGGGCCAGCAGCACCTTCTGCTGGTTGCCGCCGGAGAGGTTGCGTACCGGAACCTCCGGGTCGGCGGGCCGGATGTTGAGGGCCTTGACGTACTTGTCGACCAGCTCGTCCTGGCGACGACGCGGAATGGGCCGCAGCCAGCCGCGGGCCGCCTGCATGGCGAGGATCATGTTCTCGCGGACCGACAGGTCGGCGACGATCCCCTCCGCGCGGCGGTTCTCCGAGCAGAAGCCCACGCCGTGGTCGATGGCCTGGGCGGGGGTGCGCAGGCTGCTCGCCGTGCCGTCGACCGCGACCTGACCGCCGTCGGTCCGGTCGGCGCCGAACAACAACCGCGCGACCTCGGTACGCCCCGAGCCCAGCAGGCCGGCCAGGCCCACCACCTCGCCGGCGTGGATGGTGAGGCTGAACGGCTCGACAGCGCCCGCCCGACCGAAGTTCGACACCGCCACCAGCGGGGTGCCCTCCTCGAGCGCGGCCAGGTCTCGCCGGGAGTGCTCCTCGATGCCCTCCAGGACGTCGAGTTCCTTGCCGATCATCTTCTCGACCAGGGAGAGCTGGGGCAGCTCGGTGGTGAGGTACTCGCCGACGAGCCCACCGTTGCGCAGCACGGTGATCCGGTCGGCGATCTCGTAGACCTGGTCGAGGAAGTGGGTCACGAACAGGATGGCGATGCCCTGGTCGCGCAGTTGCCGCATGATGCGGAACAGCTGCGCCACCTCGCTGGCGTCGAGGCTGGACGTCGGCTCGTCCAGGATCAGCACCCGGGCCTTGATGTCGATGGCGCGGGCGATGGCGACCATCTGCTGGATCGCCAGGGAGTACGAGCCGAGCGGCGCGCTGACGTCTAGGTCGAGGTCGAGGCGGGTCAGCAGCGCTCGGGCGCGGCGGCGAACCTCACCCCAACGGACCGCGCCGAGGAGTCGAGGCTCACGGCCGATGAAGATGTTCTCCGCCACCGACAGGTTGGTGCAGAGGTTGACCTCCTGGAACACGGTGCTCACACCGGCGGCGGTCGCCTGCATCGGCCCGGTGAACGACACGGGCTCGCCATCGAGGGTGATCGCGCCCTCGTCGGTGTCGTAGACGCCTGTCAACACCTTGATGAGTGTCGACTTGCCGGCGCCGTTCTCGCCCATCAGGGCGTGCACCTCGCCGGGGAAAAGCTGGAAGTTGACGTCGTGGAGTGCACGCACCCCGGGGAAGGACTTGCTGATCCCGGTCATCGTCAGGACCGGACGGCTATCCGTCATCCCATCAGACCTCTTCTGGGTTGTCGACACGGAAGGGCCGCTACGCTCCCGCCGCGCCCGCCCGGTCGTCCCCTGGGGGCCGCTCGGGCGGGCGCGGTTCGGAGGTCGTCGCGGGCCAAGCCCGGTCCGTTTCGGGTAGGAAAGCGACGCGGCGGGGCCGCCACGCGAGCGCGGCGACCCCGTCGTCGATCAGTACTTACGGTTGGGCAGAGCTTCCTTGGCCTGCTCGGACGTGAAGGTGGTCTCCTGCGTCTCGATCCGAGCAGGCACCTCCTGGCCGTCCTTGACCTTCTTGGCGAGGTCCATCAGCTGTGGGCCGAGCAGCGGGCTGCACTCCGCGATGAAGTTGAACTTCCCGTCGGCGAGAGCCTGCATGCCGTCCTTGACAGCGTCGATCGTGATGATGGTGATGTCCTTGCCCGGCACCTTGCCCGCGGCGGTGATCGCCTCGAGAGCACCCAGGCCCATGTCGTCGTTGTGCGCGAACAGCACGTCGATCTTCGGGTTGGCCTTGAGGAACTGCTCCATGACCTGCTTACCGCCGGCCCGGGTGAAGTCGCCCGTCTGCGACGCGATGACCTTCAGGTTCGGGTTGGCGGCGATCGCCTCGGCGAAGCCCTTCTTGCGATCGTTCGCCGGTGCCGCGCCGGTGCTGCCCTGCAGCTCGACGATGTTCACGGGACCCGAGGCGGTCTTCTTCTGCTCGACCAGCCACTCACCCGCGAGCTTGCCCTCCTTGACGAAGTCCGAGCCGAGGAAGGTCTTGTACAGCGACTTGTCGGCCGAGTCCACCGAGCGGTCGGTCAGGATGACCGGAATCTTGGCGTCCTTGGCCTCCTTGAGCACGGTGTCCCACCCGGACTCGACCACCGGCGAGAAGGCGATCACGTCGACCTTCTGCTGGATGTAGTTGCGGATCGCCTTGATCTGGTTTTCCTGCTTCTGCTGTGCGTCGTCGAACTTCAGCTCGATTCCGGCTGCCGTGGCGGCCTCCTTGATCGAGATGGTGTTCGCCGTACGCCATCCGCTCTCCGCGCCGACCTGGGAGAAGCCCATCGTGATCTTGCCGTCGTCCTTGGTGCCGCCGCCGCCCGTGTCACTGTTGCCGCAGGCCGCCACGCCGCCGACCAGCAGCACGCTGGCGAGGACCGCGGCAGCGCGCCACGGAGCGGACTGCGTTCGCATCTTTCCCATCGAATCTCCTTGGCTGGATGTGGTGGGTAACCGCGCCGACCGCCGAGGTGCGAAAGAGCGGCGAACGCGGGTGGTGCGTGCTGGTGCGTCGTGGTGCAGACCGACGGGCCCGGATGATCGGTGCAGGGTCAGGAACCCGCTGGTGCGACTGGTTGTTGGCCGTAGACGTTCTGGTAGCGGTCGTAGAGGGAGTCGATGTCGGCCTGCGCCATCGGGACCGGCTGCCCGAGGGTGTGGGCCAGGTGCGCGGTACGGGCCACGTCCTCGCACATGACCGCCGCCTTGACCGCCGCGCGGGCGTCGCGGCCGATGGTGAACACGCCGTGGTTACGCATCAGCACCGCGGGCGAGCGATGCCCGGAGAGCGTGGCGACGATGCCCTTGCCGATGTCGTCGCCGCCGATCAGCGCGAACGGGCCGATCGGGATCTCCCCGCCGAACTCGTCGGCCTGCGCGGTGAGGTGGCAGGGGATCGACTCCCCACACGCGGCCCAGGCGGTCGCGTACGAGCTGTGCGTGTGCACGACCCCGCCGACCTCGGGCATGGCCCGGTAGACGTAGGCGTGGGCGGCGGTGTCGCTGGACGGGGCGAAGTCGCCCTCGACGAGAACGCCGTCGAGGTCGCACACCACCATCGTGGCCGCGGTGAGGTCGTCGTAGCTGACCCCACTCGGCTTGATCACCATCAGATCCTGGCCGGGGACCCGCGCGGAGACGTTGCCGGACGTCCAGGCGACCAGGTTGTACCGGGTCAGCTCGGCGTGCAGGCGGGCGACGGTCTCGCGCAGCCCGCCGATCTGTCGGGTCACCTCGGCGTTCACGCCACCACCTCCAGCGGGGCCTCGTGCGTGGCCGCGGCGGTCTCGACCGCCGCGTTGCGGATCGCCCGAAGGCGGAGCATGACGTCGTTGCCGCCGCGACCGAAGTGGTCGTGCAGCGCCCGGTACTCGGCGTAGAGAGCGTCGTAGGCGCGCGCCCGCTCGGGGTCCGGACGGTAGACGGCCTCGTGCACCCGACCCATCGCCTGCGACGCCTCGTGGATCGAGGGGAACTCACCGGCGGCGACGGCGGCGTGGATCGCCGAGCCCAGCGCCGGCCCCTGCGCCGAGGCGATGATGTTCAGCGGTCGCCTGGTCACGTCGGCGTAGATCTGCATGAGCAGCGCGTTGTTGGTCAGACCACCGGCGATCACCAGGTCGTTCACCGGGACTCCGGCGTCGACGAACGCCTCGATGATCATCCGGGTGCCGTACGCGGTGGACTCCAACAGGGCCCGGTAGATGTCCTGCGGCCGGGTGGCCAGGGTCATGCCGACGACCATCCCGCTGAGGTCGTGGTTGACAAGCAGGGAACGGTTGCCGTTCCACCAGTCCAGGGCGATCAGGCCGTGCGCGCCGACGGGCTGACTCGCGGCCAACTCGGTGAGGCGTTCGTGCGAGTCGATCCCGGCCGGGGCGGCGTGCTCGACGAACCAGCCGAAGATGTCACCGACGCCGCTCTGCCCGGCCTCGTAACCCCACGCGCCAGGGCTGATGCCGCCGTCCACGACACCGCACATGCCGGCCACCTCGGCGACCTCCGCCCCGTTGACGACGTGGCAGGTCGAGGTGCCCATGATGGCGACCAGACGACCGGGCTCCACCGCCTGCGCGGACGCCGCGGTGACGTGCGCGTCGACGTTGCCGACGGCCACCGCGATCCCCTCCGGCAGACCGGTCCATGCGGCGGCCTGGGCGGTGAGCGCGCCGGCCCGGGCGCCGAGGGGCAGCAACGGGCCGTCCAACTTGGCCACGAAGTCGCCGAAGTCGGGGTTGAGCGCGGTCAGGAAGCCCTCGGAGGGATAGTGACCATCCTGCAGGATGCCCTTGTATCCGGCCGTGCAGACGTTGCGGGTCTCGGCGCCGCAGAGCTGCCAGACGATCCAGTCGGCCGCCTCGATGAAGCGCTCGGCCCGGTCGTAGACCTCCGGGTCCTCCTCCAGGATCTGCAGGCCCTTGGCGTACTGCCACTCGGCGGAGATCTTCCCGCCGTACCGGCCGATCCACGGCTCGGCCCGCTCGTGGGCCAGCGCGTTGATCCGGTCGGCGTGCGGCTGCGCGGCGTGGTGCTTCCACAGCTTGACCCAGGCGTGCGGTCGGTCGCGCAACTCGGGCGTCTCGCACAGCGGGGTGCCGTCGGCGAGCGTCGGCAGCACGGTGCAGGCGGTGAAGTCGATGCCGATGCCGACCACCGCCGCCGGGTCCACCCCCGCGGCGGCAACCGCCGCCGGGACGGCGTACCGCAGCACGTCGCGGTAGTCCTGCGGGTTCTGCAGGGCCCAGTCCGGGGGTAGCGATCGACCCCCCGGGAGCGCCGTGCTCATCACGCCATCGCCGTACTCGTGCACCGCGGTCCCCAACTCGGCACCATCGCCGACACGGACCACCAGAGCTCGCCCGGACAGGGTGCCGTAGTCGACACCGACGACGTAGCGGTCGTCAGCTCCGTCCACACGGTTCATGTTCACCTCCACCGTTAACGGGGATAGTGTTAACGCTCACATCCAGGCTCGTCAAGACATCTACCCGCAACAGCTCCGTAACGGAACGCAGAAGGCGGACCGACTCGGGAGGGTCGATAGCGGACCGGTGCAAAACGCGCGATTCCGGCGTCAACCGTGGCAGACATGCGACGAAAGGGGCTACCTCATGGAATCGCTGCCGCCCGGGAATCCCTCGACAGGTGGGGCGGCAGGGTCACCGCGCCGGACACTGCGGGACGACCGTGCGATAGCGACCACGTAACTTTCGGCGGTGATGGCAGCGATAACATCGGCCGGGCGTCGCGCTCGCGTGCTCAGATCCGCGCCACGGCCATAGATGACCATACGGGCTCATGACTGAGCACTCCGGAGGGGCGAGCCGCGCCGCGCGCAGCCGGCCGACGTGACTGTGTTATCGATAACATTCAACGTCTTGGTGCGCCCCCGTCGCCCGGGTCGGCCGCCCTTCGGACCGCGCCGGCGAAAAAGGTCCACTCGTGTTTCCTGAAGTCGTGGGGTCCGCGGCGGCACGACCGGCCGGCTCCACGACATCGGAGCCGATCATGTGATCATCCGTCGGTCCGCAAGCGGATCATGCGATGATCGCCGGCCCGCGGCCCGATCACGCGCTCGCCCCGGTCCTCAGGTCGCATGACGCCACGAGCCGGCGGCCCGACCCCGCTGGGCCGAGCCGCCGGCTCTCTCTCGCGATGCGAAACCGCGGGCCGTTCGGATCAGGACGTCCGGTTGCGGTTGTACAGAGCCTTGGCCCAGAGGAAGCAGCCAACGGTGATGACGGCGCACCAGACGACCGCGATGATCCCGTTGTTCCCGATCCCGGTGCCCAGGAGCAGGCCGCGAAGGGTCTCCATGACCGGCGTGAAGGGCTGGTACTCCGCGAACAACCGCACCGCGGCCGGCATGGAGTCGGTGGGGACGAACCCGCTGCCGAGGAACGGCAGGAGGATCAGGGGCATGGGCAGGTTGCTGGCCGTCTCGACGCTGTCACTGACCAGACCGAGGGCGACGGACAGCCAGGTGAGCGCAAAAGTGATCATTGCGAGCACGCCGACCGCGGCGAGCCATTCGACAGCGTTGGCCGTGGGCCGGAACCCGACCAGCAGCGCCACGACGGTGACGGCCGCGAGGCTGAGCATGGTCTGGACCAGGCTGCCCAGTACGTGGCCCGTCAGCACCGACGGTCGGAAGATCGACATCGTCCGGAACCGGGCGATGATCCCCTCGGTCATGTCCATCGCGACCGAGATGGCCGTGCCCTGCGCGGCGCTGACCACAGTGATGAGCAGGATGCCGGGGGTGACGTAGTTGGCGTACTGGGAACGGTCGCCGGTCGGGCCGAGGCCGGCGCCGAGCGTGCCGCCGAAGACGTAGACGAAGAGCAGCAGGATGATGATCGGGATGCCGATGAGCAGGAACGTCATCGACGGGTACCGCCGCATGTGCAGCAGGTTGCGCCGCAGCATGGTGCTCGAGTCGCGGACGGCGAGGGAGAGGGTGCTCATCGCGCGGGAGCCCTTTCGTGGTCGGGTCGGTCGGCCCGGGTGTCGGGCTGACCGGTGAGGGTGAGGAAGACGTCGTCGAGGTCGGGGGTGTGCACGGAGAGCCCCGCAACGCCGATCGAGGCGCCGTCGAGCTGGTCGAGCAGGGATCGCAGCGACCCGACCCCGCCGTCACTCGGCACCTGGAGGGTGAGCGCCGCGTCGTCCCGGGTGCCGGCCTCGAACGTTCGGGCGGCCGAGTCGAGCCCCTCCTGGTCGGCGAACTGCAACATGACGTGGCCGCCCGGGATGAGCCGCTTGAGCTCGCGTGGCGTGCCCTCGGCGATCAGTCGGCCGTGGTCGAGGAACGCCACCCGGTCGGCGAGCTGGTCGGCCTCCTCCAGGTACTGCGTGGTGAGCAGGATGGTGACGCCCTCGGCGGCGAGTGCGCGGATGATGTGCCACATGGCCCGGCGGCTGCGCGGGTCGAGGCCGGTGGTCGGCTCGTCGAGGAAGATGACGCGGGGCTCGCCGACCAGGGTCATCGCGAGGTCGAGCCGGCGGCGCATGCCACCGGAGTACGTCGACACCGGCTTGGCCGCCGCCTCGGTCAGGTCGAACTGGTCGAGCAGGTCGGCGATCCGTCGCCGACCGGCGGCCCTGTCCAGGTGGCACAGGTCGGCCATCAGGGTCAGGTTCTCCCGACCGGTGAGCAGGTTGTCGACGGCGGAGAACTGGCCGGTGACGCCGATCAGCGCGCGTACCGCGTCGGGCTCTCGGGTCAGGTCGTGGCCGAAGACGCGGGCGTTACCGCCGTCGGCGTCGATCAGGGTGGAGAGGATCTGCACTGTGGTGGTCTTGCCGGCGCCGTTGGGACCGAGCAACGCGAAGATCGTGCCCTCGGTGATCATCAGGTCGATGCCGTTCAGCACGACCTTGTCGCCGTAGGACTTGCGCAGGTCGGTGGCGACGATCGCGGGGTTCATGGAGCTGGTCATGGTCTCCTCATTTGTGGTCGGCGGGCTGTGGGTCAGGCGCGGCGGATCATGATGTCGCCGTAGGAGGTGTTCGCCCGGACCTCGACCGTCTCGTCGGTCTGCGCCGGGCTGTCGGTCGACTCCAGCGCGTTGTGCACGCGGCCGTGCTTGGAACTGACGTCGAGCCAGGCGGCGGTCCCGCGACGGATGCCAACCTCGATCGCGCCGAAGGAGGTCTGTGCGTCGACCGCGCCGCGGGTGACCTCGCCCAGCCGGAGGTTGCCGTAGGCGGTGCGCGCCGTCACCGAGGCCTGTGAGGCGTCCACCGTGATGTCGCCGTAGGCCGTGTTGATCCGGACGTCGCCACCGCTGCGGCCGATCCAGCAGTCGCCGGACGAGTTCTTGATCTCGGCGGTGCCGTCGACAGCGCCGATGCGCACCTTGCCGGACGAGGCCTTCACCCGGGCGGAGCCCAGCACATGCTCGACCGCCACGTCGCCGTGGCTACTGTCGATCTCCAACGGTCCGGTCTCGTCGAGTCGGATGCCGCTGCCGGTCTTGATCCGACACTCGCCGAGCCGACCCTCGCAGCGGAACGCCGCCCACGCCGCCTCGGCGTACACCCGTGACCCGGTCGGCACCTCGATCTGGACGTCGACCGACGGCCCGGGGCCGAAACCGTAGCGGCGCCAACTCTTAGGCACCCGGATCACCAGTCGCCCGGCGGCGAACTCGACGGTGCTCTGTTCGGCGGCGCTCACGTCGGCCTTGCTCGACGGGTCACGGGGCCGCACCGTCACCACCGTGTCGGTGCGGTCGCTCGCGGCGATCCAGGCATCGCCGATCGGCAGCTCGATCTGGACGGAAATCGGTTCTGGCGTCTCGAAAACAGGCATGGTGGTCTCCCGAAATGTGGTCGGCGGAGGTCGCCGCTGGTCAGCGGCGTGATGGTGGAAGGGGTACGGGGAGTTAGCGGGCCCAGCCGGTGAAGTGCTGGCCGGAGGTCGGCTCCACCCGGCGCGGTGGACGACGCTGCGTGTCGCCCGCCCCGATGGCACCGGCGACAGCGCGCACCAGCCAGGCGTTGACCGAGAGCCCGGCGCGGCCGGCGGCGTCCTCGACGCTGGCCTTCAGGTGATCGGGGAGCCGCAGGTTGATCCGCGAGGTGCCGCCCTCCTCACCGTCGGGCACGGACACCGGCACCGACAGCGGTGGCGGGCCGCTCGGCTCGCTCGTCACCTCGACCGGCGGGCTGGCCGGCGTCACCACGAAGTCGGGCTCGCGCCCGCGCAACCGAACGTGCACCGAGCCGGGTGCGAGGTCACGGGTGATCTCGTCGGCCGCGTCGGACAGCGCTTCCAGCAGCGTGAGGCGGGTGGCCGCCTCCAACTGCGCGAAGAGTCGTTCGGCCAGCGCTCTGGCCTCCGGGTCCACGCCCTCCGCGGCCACGGCGAACTCGTTACGCAGGTTCTCGACGTATGACCTCAGCTCCATGGCACCATCATGGCACCACTCTGGCTCAGAATGCAACAGTCATGGCTCAAGAAGGTGCCTCCGTCTGGCTCCGCTGCGGGTCACCAGGCTCTCAAAGATCGCCAAAAACCCTTCGGACCAGGTGATTCGCGTCCTCTTGACGCAGGCCGGAGGCGACCAGGAGGTCACTGACGGTCGTCCGGACCTGTGCCACCACGACCGCACCGGAGAAGCCGACACCGTCCCGATAGGCGTGCCCGGCCGTCCGGACCGCCCGCAGTGCCTGCTCGCGCGCCCGATTCGGCTCAGCGCCCGCAGCGAACTGCCGCTTGAGCAGGCGGACGGCCTCGGCGAGATCGGCCACCGCCGTCGGCAACGACTCCGGCACCGGCTCGCCGTCCTCGATGAGCGTCACCGAACGTCGGATCAGGGTGCCGCTGTTGCGCATCGCCCGGTCGATCGGCTCCGCCGCCTGCGCGTAGCGGCCCACCGGACCGTGCCGTTGGTGCCAGTAGACAGGTGAGAGGACGCTCGCCTCCCGGGCACCCTGGGTCGCCTCGACGAACGCCTTCAACCGGCCGGCGCTCTGTCGCAGCTCACCCCGGGCGGTACGGGCGCGATCGGCGTCACGCTCGGTCAACGCCTCGGCGGTGGCATCGAGCTGGGCCGCCAGCAGATCCAACGCCGGCCGCGCGGCCCGGTTGAGCACCCGCAGCGGATTCAGCGGCAGCAAAACGGCGGTGACCAGCAGCGCCACCCCTCCCCCGATGAGCGCGTCCACGAACCGGGGGATCTCCAGATCACGGACGGCCGGGCTGAGCGTGGCGATGAGCACAGCCGTCGCCCCGGCCTGGACCACCACCGCCGCGCTGCCCACGAGGAAGAGGGCGACGACGATCGCCAGCACGACGATCAGGGCGAGCTGCCACCACCCGGTGCCGATCACCACCAGCAGCAGGTCGCCGATCAACACCCCGACCGTGACACCGATGATCAGCTCGACGGTGCGACGCAACCGCTGGCCGACGGACGCGGCGAGCGTCGAGACGGCGGAGATCGGCGCGAAGACCGGCTGCGACACCTGCAGCAGCGAGTGCGCCACGAACCAGGACAGCCCTGCCGCCAGGCCGGCCTGCAGGGCGAGGCCGCCGATGGTCCGTACCCGGCGGACCCGGTCGCGCCAGGTTTCCACCACGCGGTCCCGAAGCCGCACGGTCGACGGGCCCGCGTCCGCTCCGCGCCGGGCAGCGACCATGGCGGCACCTACCCCGCCACGACCCGATCAATCCTCGCCGGCACGGGCCGGCCGCGCTCAGCGCGAGGTGAGCGCCCTCCCGGCGTACGCCCAGAGCCGGTCGGCCGTGGAACGACGTACCCGAACCGACGACGCCCGCCGGTCGGGCCCGGCCGGGGCGGGGCGGGGCGGGGCGGTAGCCGCCCCGACCCGCCGCGATTGAGGGCGTCCGGTTCGGGTAGACCCCGCTCTGCCGTCGCCGCGGTCGGCGGCCACGGCGCGTGCCATCGGGGCCGGGTCGCGGGACAAGGGCTGCGAGACGCCTCGGGGGATATCGGATGGATCAGCGCGGTTGAGCGGGCCGGACAGCTCCGGTGAGGTCGTGGAGCTACGGGTGCACGGAGTCTCCGGCGCGAGCGCCGCACAGGTGCTGGACCTGCAACAGACCGGGCAGGTCGCCGGTGACCGCAGTGGCGGGTTCTACCGGCCGCGCCCCCGATACTCGGACACCGGCGTGCACGGGGTGACGCTGGAGGCGTACCGCTGGGGTGACCTGCCCTCCGGGACCGTGGCCCGCACCCTGGCGGTGGTCTTCCTGCTCCCCTTCATGCTGGTCAACGTCGCGATCTGGATGCGCCCGGCGAACCCCGGCTCCGAGGCGACGGTCAAGTCGCTGTGCCGGCTGCTGGCGCTCACGCTCACCGTGCTGTACGTGCTCGCCATCGCCGGGGTCGCCCTGGACCTCGTCGGTTGGAAGTGCCTGGCCTCGACGGACTGCCTGTCCGGACGCAGTTGGTTGTCGTGGTTCGGTGGACGGCCGATCGGGCTGCGGATGGCGGTGCTAGCGGTGGTCCCGGCCGCCGCGATCGGCCTGATCTGGCGGGTCAGCTGCCGTCCGGGGCGGACGTTCGAGGCGTTTCGCGCACCCGATGAGAACATCTCCGCGTCCCGACTCGGCACAGTCGGTCAGTGGGACGCCGAGCCGCTGGTGGGCCGGTTGCGCGCCATCCACGTAGCGGCCGCCTTCGCGACGCTGGACCTCGTCCTGCTCCTGGCCCGCGGCGCGGGTGGCACCTCGGCGGCCACTATCGCGCTGACGGCGGTCACCGGGGTGATCCTGACGGGCTGCGTGGGGCTGCTCTGCACGCCGCCGCTGATCGACCGGGCCGCCGGCGACAAACGACTCGACCGGGTCACCCGCACCCTGCGGACCGCTGCCATGATCCTGACCGTCGTCGTCGTGGCACACGTGCTGACCAGCTCTCGGCCGTGGCCGGAAGAGCACGGGCTCCCCGGTTACGACACGACCCTGGCCGGTCTGTTCGTGGCGCAGACGACGCTGTTGGCCGCCCTCGGCGTGGTGCTGCTCTGGCACCGGCGCCGGGAGCGCGACGGCACCCCGCTGTTCGGGCTGGGCGCTCTGGTCGTCGCCGCCACCGGGATCAGCATGGCGGTGGCGTACTCCGCCGAGCTGGTCTACCGGGTGGCGGACTTCCTGGACCGCGACGTGCCGACCGGAGAGGGCATCGCCTCCGGCCCGCCCCGGGCCTACACCTGGGCGATCTACGGCTTCTTCCGCGCCCTGCTGATCACGGTCGTCGTCGCTGGCCTCGTCGTCCTGCTCTCCCGCCGGAGTCGACGTCGGGCCGCGGCGGCGATCGTCGCGCGTGACTTCCCCGACCCGCCGGCCGAGGCAGGGCCCCGACTGCGGCAGGTCCGAGACGCGATAGCCCGGGCTCGCTTCACCGAGAAACTGGTGCCACTGGCCGTGCTCTACGGCTGTCTCGCCGGTCTCGCCACGGCCACCACCACCGTCGGCCTGCTGGGGCAGTTCCCGAGCGACGTCATCGAGCGGAACGCGAGGTTGCCGGCGGACGCGGTCACGTTCGGCATCGCGTTCGGTAGCTGGGTGATCGCGGCGATCATCCTCGGTCTGATCATCGGCGGCATCTTCGCGTACCGGACCGAGTCGTACCGCCGGCACATCGGTGTCCTCTGGGACCTGGGCACCTTCTGGCCCCGGGCCGCCCACCCGTTCGCGCCGCCCTGCTACTCCGAGCGGGCTGTGCCGGAGCTGGTCCGCCGGATCACCTACCTCGTCGAACGCGGCGACACGGTGCTGCTCACCGGGCACAGCCACGGCTCGGTCCTGCTCGCCGCCACGGTGCTCCAACTGCCGCCGCAGATCAGCGACCGGGTCGCCCTGCTCACCCATGGATCACCGCTACGCCGCCTCTACGCCCGGCTCTTCCCCGCCTACGTCGACGACGCGGCACTGCGCGAGATCGGCCGTCGGGTGGGCTGGCGCTGGGTGAACCTGTGGCGCGACACCGACCCGATCGGCGGCTGGATCTTCTCACCGCAGCCGTCACCCGGGCCGGCCACCAGCGGCGACCCGGCTGCCGGAATGGATCGCCGACAGCGTGATCCGCGCGACGTGGTGACGCCCCCCGGGGACAGCGTCTCCCCACCCATCCACGGTCACTGGCCGGGTGAGTCCGACGAGCCGTTCGCCGAGGTGGTAAGGGAGTTGGTGCGACGCCTCGGTGGGCGGGCCGACCCGCCCGGGACGCCGAGGTGGTAGGCCGGCTCACTGCCCCCGGCTCGCCCGCGTACGCCAGTCGTCCAGGCTGGTGCCGGGGATGCGCGCGCCGTCGGCGGGGACGAGCGAGCGTTCGCCCAGCTTGGCGCCGAAGTACCGGGCGTCGGGGTCGGTCACCACCGAACGACGGTCCTGCTGGTCGGCGAGGAGGGATCGGCCCAACTCGTCGAGGCGGAACTGCTCCGGGCCGGCGACCTCGACCACGGAGTTCGTCGGCGCGCCGAGCACGACCTCGGCCACCGCGGCCGCGACGTCGTCCGCAGCCATCGGCTGAATGAGCACCGGCGCGAGGTGCACGGTGTCGCCGTCCGTGGCGGTGTCGATGATGCCTTGGAGGAACTCGAAGAACTGGGTGGCGTGCACCACCGAGTACGGGAGTCCGGACGCGACGATGAGCCTCTCCTGGGAGACCTTCGCGCGCATGTACCCGCTGTCCGGGATCCGGTCGCACCCCACGATGGAGAGCGCCACGTAGTGATTCACCCCGGCGGCCGACGCGGCGGCGAGGAGCGTCCGGGTGGATGTCTCGAAGAACTCCAGCACGGCGGCGTCCTCGAACGACGGCGAGTTCGACACGTCGACGACAACCTCGGCGCCGGTGAGCACATCGGCCACTCCCTCGCCGGTCAGGGTGTTCACGCCGGTCTTCGGCGATGCCGGCACCGCCTCGTGGCCCTGACCACCGAGGCGGTCCACGAGCTTGGAACCGATGAGGCCGCTGCCCCCGATGACGACGATCTTCATGCTCGCACCACGTCCTGTCTGCGCTGGGTTGGATCGTGCTGCCAATCAGTAAGACGGAAAGCGTGCGCGGATGAAGGACAATCGCCGGAGAACGGTTCAACGGAGATCAGGAGGTCGACGTGGCCACGGTGTCCCACCCCGTGCACGCCCGGTTGTACGAGCGGCTCAGCGTCGCCATGGACCGCGCCGGCACGGCGGCGTTCCGGCGAGAGTTGGTCGCCGGCCTGTCCGGCCGGGTGATCGAGATCGGTGCGGGCAACGGGCGGATGTTCTCCCACTATCCGCCGGGGGTGACCCAGGTCCTCGCGGTCGAACCGGAACGGCGCCTCCGTGCCGCTGCCGAGCGCGCCGCGTCGGACGCGCCGGTTCCGGTCACTGTCGTCGACGGTCTGGCCGAGGCGCTGCCCGCCGGGGACGGCGAGTTCGACGCGGCGGTGGTCGCGTTGGTGTTGTGCACCGTGCCCGATCAGGCGAGCGCGTTGGCCGAGATCAGCCGGGTGCTGCGCCCCGGGGGCCAGGTGCGGTTCTTCGAACACGTGGCCGCCGAGGAGGCCACACGTCTGCACCGCGCCCAACGACTCGTCGACGCCACACTGTGGCCGAAGCTGTTCGCCGGTTGCCACACCAATCGCGACACCGTCGCCGCCATCGGCGCGGCTGGCTTCGAGGTGGAGGCGCTGCGCACGTTCCGTTTCCCGGCCACCAGCAACAGCCCCTCCTCCCCCTGCGTCCTCGGCCGCGCGATCAGGCCGGTCCCGGCGGTCCGGCGATAGGCCGAGGTTCGCTCGACCGCTTCCCCCACCCGCCGTGGGAACGGCGAACAGGAATGCGAAGGTCGCTCCAATTCAGATAGATGCACTTTGGCTATTGTCCCAATTTGCCCTCATTTGAACAGCTGACGTGATGTGGTGGTCAGCGCGCTTATCGGCGCCATACAGGCCGTATCACGCAGGGCGCCACTCGCTGGCCGTCTCCTGCGAGTAGTACCCACGGAGGGTGTTCTGTGACAGCTATACCCAAGAATTGGCTACGGCGGCGAGTGGTCCTGCCGTCGCTCGCGGCTGGCGCAGCCGCCACTGTGGCAGCCAGCCTGCTGCTCTTCAGCTCGACCGCCGCCAACGCACAGGAGGCACCGGTCAACCTCGGGACGGCGGCCGACTTCTCCGTCCTGGCCGGAGCGGAGCCCACCAACACCGGCCCCAGCTTCCTGGCCCAGAGCCTCGGGCGGTTCCCCGGGAACACCGCCTCCGGCTTCGGAACGGCAACCATCGGCGGCGAGGTGCACCTCGGCGACGCCGTCGCACTCCAGGCCCAGAGCGACCTGACCATCGCCTTCAACGACGCCGCGGGCCGGACTCCGTTCACCAACCTCCCGGCCGAGCTGGGTGGCAACACGCTCAACGAAGGGGTCTACCGGATCGGGGCCGCCCAACTGACCGGAGCGTTGACGCTCAACGGCCAGGGCGACCCGTCGGCCGTGTTCATCTTCCAGGTCGACTCCTCGCTGACGACGGCGTCGAACAGCAGCGTCGTCCTGACCAACGGGGCGTCGGCCTGCAACGTGTTCTGGAAGATCGGCAGCTCGGCGACGATCGGCACCGGCACCACCTTCGTGGGCACCATCATGGCCCAGGCCGCGATCACGCTGGCCACGGGCGCGACCCTCCAGGGCCGCGCGCTGGCCCGCACCGAGGCCGTCACCCTGGACACCAACGTCATCAGCGCACCGGTCTGCGCCGCGCCGAGCGGCCCGCCCGGACCCAGCGGGCCGCCCGGTCCGTCCGGCAGCCCTGGCGCGCCCGGCAGCCCCGGCGCACCCGGAAGCCCCGGAGCACCCGGAAGCCCTGGCGCGCCCGGCAGCCCCGGAGCACCTGGCAGCCCCGGAGCACCCGGCAGCCCCGGAGCACCCGGCAGCCCCGGAGCACCCGGTAGCCCCGGAGCACCCGGAAGCCCCGGCGCACCTGGTAGCCCCGGAGCACCTGGCCCGTCCGGACCCGCTGGACCACCTGGTCGACCCGGTGGTCCGGGCGGCAAGCACCCCATCCTGCCGGTGACCGGTGGCGGTGTGGTCCCGACCATGACCGGCGTCGGAAGCGCGATGGTCGTACTCGGCGCGGTCGCGTTCCTCCTCGCGCGGCGTCGACGCCTGGAGTCCTGATCGACGGCCCGGCCGGCGCACTGCCGGCCGGGCCACCCGACGTCGCCGGCCCGCACCCCCCCAGGGGGTGGGCCGGCGCCCTCAAAGCCCTGGCCCGTCAGTCGGTGCGCCGCCGCCCCACGGCTTCACCGGCGGGGCAGCCCGGTCAGCCAGACGTCCAGGTCCGCCGGGGAGCGCAGTAACACCACCGGCGGCGCGGACGGGTCCGCCCGCCAGGCCCGCATCCGCCGTCGAGCCCGGCCGAACGCCGTGACGTGCCACACCAGGATCGAGTCCGGGGACAGCACGCTGCCCAGTGACTCGCGGTTGCCGTTGCAGATCACCTCGCCGGTGACCACTCGGCGGACAGTGCGGCGGAGCAACCGTCCGAACGAACGCCACCGTGGATAGTCCAGGCCGACGACCAGGTCGGCGCGGGCCATCGGGACGTCCCGCCAACCGTGGTACGCCCCGTCGATGATCCAGCGGTCCCGTCGACAGATCTCCTCGATCCGGCTGCGCTGCTCAGCGACCGGCACCTCCACCCAGCCCGGTTGCCAGAGCAGGTCGTCCACCGGATACCAGGGCAGTCCGAGGTGCTCGGCCAGCCGCGCCGCGAGGGTGGACTTGCCGGAGCCGTACACCCCGTAGACCAGGATGCGGCGCGGTGCGCTCATCGCGGCAGCGTACGTCGCGAAGAAAAATCGGTTGTCGTGCCCGACGCGCCTCGGCCAGAGTGACGTCCATGACGTACTGACGGACACCACCCCCTGCTCCGCGCCACCGGTGATGCCTCCCGGGGCCGTGACGCCGTCCGTTCCCACGTTCGCAGCGAGAAGTGAGCCCCCTTGTCCCAGCACCACCTCCCCCTGCCCCCGCCCGCCCCGGCCACCGTCACGGTGTTCGCCTCTCCCGCGAGCTGGATCGAGTCCGAAGCGCTCGCGCAGTGCCAACAGGTCGCCGCCCTGGACGGCATGCTGCACGTCGCCGCGATGCCGGATCTGCATCCCGGCAAGGGCGCGCCGATCGGCGCGGCCATGGCGTCGACAGTGCTGTACCCGTTCCTGGTGGGCTCCGACATCGGCTGCGGCATCGCCGTGTTTCCGATCAAGCTCAAGCGTGCCGTACCGGAACGGCTCGCCACCCGGTTCCCCGACCTCGACCAGGCGCTCGACCCGGTACGGGACGTCGGCGACCCCGCCTGGGCCGCCGTCGACTGTGATGTTCCGGCGGGTCACCTGGACGGTCTCGGGACGGTGGGCCGGGGCAACCACTTCGTGGAGCTGGCCCGCGTCGACACCATCCTCGACGCCTGTCACGCGGGTCGGCTCGGGCTCGATGTGGGCGATCTCGTGCTCATCGTGCACAGCGGTTCCCGTGGTCTGGGCGAGCGGATCCTGCGGGCGCACACCGAGGTCCACGGCGCCGGGGCGGCTCCCGACCCCGCCGCCTACCTGAGCATGCACGACGACGCGGTGCGCTGGGGATCGCTCAACCGCCGGGTCCTGGCCGCCCGGGTGGCGTACGCGCTGGGGGCCGAGCCCACCGCGCCGATCGTCGACCAGTGCCACAACCTGGTCGAGGTCCGGGACGGGGTCTACCTGCACCGCAAGGGCGCGGCGCCGGGCGACGGGCGCGACGTCCTGATCGCCGGTACCCGGGGAACGGCGTCCTACCTGGTGGCCGCGCACGCCGGGCCGGACGCCAACCACTCCGTGGCCCATGGCGCTGGACGCAAGATGTCCCGCGCCGACGCCCTGCGGCGAGGCCGGGCCAAGCACACGGTCGAGGAGCTGCGCCGTACCCCGGTGGGGTCGCTTGTGGTCTGTGGTGACCGGCAGCTGCTCTTCGAGGAGGCGCCCACGGCGTACAAGCGCATCGAGCAGGTGATCGCGGACCTGGTCGAGCACCACCTGGCCACGCCGGTGGTCAGCACGACTCCCCTGGTCACCTACAAGACGCCCGATCTCGGGTCCGCCGCGCGACCGGACCGGCGGGGCCACCGCGGCCGGCGAGGCCGGTCGTGAGCGCGTCCCTGCTGCTGTCGGCCGGGCGTGGGCCGCTGGAGTGCGCCTGGGCGCTGAGTCAGCTGCTGCACCGTCTGCGCGGCGAGGGCACCCGCCGAGGTCTGACGATCCAGGAGGTTCAGGCGGTGCGCGGTGACCGCGCCGGCACCTACCGGTCGGTGCTGATCCGGATCTCCGGCGTCGACGCCGAGGCGTTCGCGGCCTCGTGGACCGGGACGCTGTGCTGGCAGGCCCCCAGCCCGTACCGGTCGGGCACCGGCCGCAAGAACTGGTACGTCACCGCCCAGCCGCCCGAACGCGACGCTCGGCCGACGGCGTTCCGCGAGGCGGACGTCGACATCGTCGCCTGCCGCACCGGCGGGCCGGGTGGTCAGCACCGGAACAAGGCCAGCACGGCGGTACGCGCAACGCACCGCCCCTCGGGCCTGGTGGTCGTGGTGGACGAGGAGCGGCAGTTCAGTCTCAACCGCCGGATCGCCCTGGACCTGCTGCGCCAACGCGTCGAGCAGGGCGACAAGGCGGCGCGGCGTGCCGTCACCACCGCCCGGTGGCGCATCCACGACGGGCTGGTTCGCGGCGACCCGGTGCGGGTGGAACGTCCGACGCCCCGGTGATCGGGAGGTCGTCGACTCAGACCTCCAGCACCGCGTCCGCGAAGGCCTGCGGCGCTTCCTGCGGCAGGTTGTGCCCGACGCCGCCCCCGACGGTCCGGTGCTCGTACCGGCCGGCGAACTGCTTGCCGTAGACGCTGGGCTCCAGGTGCGGCGCGCCGTTGGCATCGCCCTCCAGGGAGATGCTGGGCACCGTGATCTTCGGCTTCGCGGCCAGGCGCTTCTCGATCTCGTCGTACTGCGGCTCACCGTCGGCGAGGGCGAGCCGCCAGCGGTAGTTGTGGATGACGATGGCAACGTGGTCGGGGTTGTCGAACGCCGCCGCGCTGCGGTCGAACGTCGCGTCGTCGAACGTCCACCTGGGCGACGCGGTGTGCCAGATCAGCTTGGCGAAGTCGCGCCGGTTCCTGTCGTACCCTTCCCGACCGCGCTCGGTGGCGAAGTAGTACTGGTACCACCACGCGAGTTCCGCCTTCGGCGGCAACGGCACAGTGCCCGACTTCTGGCCGTCGATCAGGTAGCCGCTCACCGAGACCAGCCCCCGGCAGCGTTCGGGCCACAACGCGGCGACGACATCGGCGGTCCGCGCGCCCCAGTCGAACCCGGCGAGCGTCGCGGTGTCGATCTTCAGGGCGTCCATCAGGGCGATGAGGTCGAGCCCCATGGCCGCCGGCTCGCCGTTTCGCATCGTGTCGTCGGAGAGGAACCGGGTCGTGCCGTAGCCCCGCAGGTACGGGACGACGACCCGGTGACCGGCGGCGGTGAGCAGCGGTACGACGTCGACGAAGCTGTGGATGTCGTAGGGCCACCCGTGCAGGAGGATCACCGGGTCCCCGTCGGGCGGCCCGGCGTCCACGTATCCGACGTTCAGGACTCCGGCCTCGACCTGTCGCAGGTCGGTGAACCCGCCAGCGGCCCTTGCCATCGACTTCTCCCCGCGTCCGGACCTGCTCGGATGTGCTGGCCACGGCTGAATCTAACGACCTGCCCGGAGCCTGAGCACCGTTCACACAAGGACCGCTCGGCGGATGCCGAACTGGGTAAAATGCCAACTCCGGCGAGCCCTAGGTGGCGGAAGGTGATCGGGTGACACAGACCGAGGAGCGCCCCAGGGTCACGCTGGCCCCGTTCTCGCGCTACGGCATGGTCAACTTTGCTCGGTCCAACAGCCAGGCGGGGCAGCAGCTCTATTTCGCGGCGAGCATCGGCAACGATCCGACCAGCTGGACCGCGGTCAATGACGGGCAGGCGGTGCTCCGGTCCGCCAGGGGCATGCACGCCCTTCGCGACCCGTCCATCGTCCGCTCCCCGGAGGGGGACAGGTTCTATCTCGTCGCCACCGATCTGAACGTCGATGGCCGGGCGTACGGGTGGCAGGGCTGGGACTGGGCGCAGAGCGGCGCGAGCCGGCACATCGAGGTGTGGGAGTCCACCGACCTGCGGACCTGGTCCGAGCAGCGACACGTGCTGGTGGCCCCGGAAGAGGCAGGCATGGCGTTCGCCCCGGAGGCCATCTGGGACGAGTCGATCGGCGCCTACGTCGTCTACTGGACCTCGTCGATGTACGCCCCCGGCACGTACTACACACCGGATCGCACCGATCCGCGTGGCCGCTTCCCGCTCACCCGGAACCAGACCCTCTACAGCACCACCCGGGACTTCGTGACGTTCACGCCGGCGCGGGTGATGAGCAACCGCCCCCACCACGGGACGCTGGACGCGGTGATCCTCCGGGACGACACCGACGGGTCGTACCACCGTTTCGTCAGCGACCGCACGTCCACCGGCGTCGGGGTCACACCGTACGTCCCGTCGTGCGGCTCGGAGGACATCTATCAGGAGCGGTCGTCCTCCATCCTCGCTCCGCCGGAGGAGTGGGAACTGGTGGCGAGCTGCATCACCCACCGGGCGATGAACACCACCTACGCCGAGGCGCCGATGGTGGTCAAGGCGAACCCCGGTGACGTACGCGGACCGGGCTACTACCTCTGGGCCGACCAGATCTGGGCCGGGTCGCCCTCCGGTAGGCACCTGGAGGAGCAGTTGCACCCGTACTGGAGCGCGGACCTCGCGTCGGGCGACTGGACGCCCATCGACTGGAGTCGGAAGCCCGCATACGACCTGGCGGACGGCGTGCTGCGCCACGGGACCGTCTTCGCCCTCACCCAGGCGGAGCACGCCGCGATGCGGGGCGCCGACCTGACGAGCGTCGCGGTGCGGAAGCCACCGAGCAGGACCACGTACGCCGTCGGCGAGCCCCTCGACCGCACGGGTCTCGTGGTCACGGCCGACTACACCGACGGGGTGCGGGACGAGATACTGGCGCACGGCCACGGCGGGTACACGGTTTCGGGGTACGACCCCACCACCGCAGGTACGCAGACCGTCATCGTGTCGTACTCGGTGGTCGGGATGACGAGGACCGACTCCTTCCCGGTGGAGGTCGTAGGGTCGTAGCCGGAGGACCGTAGGGTGATGGCATGGCTGAGCGACCTCTGACCCTGATGGCGGTGCACGCCCACCCCGACGACGAGGCGACGAGCACCGGTGGTGTTCTTGCCCGCTACGCCGCCGAGGGGGTAACGACCGTGCTGGTGACCTGCACCGACGGGCGATGCGGGGATGGCCCGGGTGGGGTCAAGCCGGGCGAGGAGGGGCACGACCCGGCCGCCGTCGTGGCGATGCGTCAGGCCGAGTTGGAGGCCAGCTGCGCGACTCTGAACGTCACCCACCTGGAGACCCTCGGCTACGCCGACTCCGGGATGATGGGCTGGCCGACAAACGACCTGCCCGGCGCGTTCTGGACGACGCCGGTGGTGGACGCGGCGGCCCGGCTCGCGGAGCTGATTCGGCGGTACCAGCCGGACGTGATCGTCACGTACGACGAGAACGGTTTCTACGGCCACCCGGATCACATCCAGGCCCACCGGATCACCATGGCCGCCGTCGAGCAGACCGACGTCCCGGCGAAGGTCTACTGGACCACGGTGCCGCGTACGGCGTTCGAGCAGTTCGGTCGGATCATGAAGGAGCTCGGCGTCGAGTGGGCCGAGCCGGACGCGGCGGATGAGCCGGGGCCGCAGCTCGGCCTTCCCGACGACGAGATCACCACCTGGGTGGACACGAGCAAGTACGGCGCGCAGAAGTTCGACGCGCTGGCCACTCACGCCAGTCAGACCGAGAACATCTTCTTCCTGCAACTGGGCCAGGAGCGGTTCACCGAGCTGATGGGCGTGGAGACATTCCTCCGGGTCCGGGACCGGACCGGCGCGCCGATTCCCGAGGACGACCTCTTCGCCGGTCTGCGCTGACCGGTCTCCCCCAGCGGCACCAGGCATCGTCGGCCCTCGCGTCGACGATGCCTGCGGCGTGCGTCGTGCCGACGTCACCGAGCGCGGCGTGCCGCCGGTTGCCGGCCTGCGGCCGCCGAAAGTTTCGACCGCTGGCCGCTCAGGGCTGGGCAGGTCATGTGATGAATTTCCGGAAGTTTTCAGCGTTGACGCCCAGACATAGATCGGCTTAACGTTTCGAGCAAGTTTCCGGTTTCCGGCCGGAACTACCGGCGTCACCCCACCAACGCCGGACCCTCACCTCCTAGATCGACATCTATCTATTGATCGTCTGGAAGGGCAGGCACATGAAGTTGAGACAGTGGTCGACCGTCGGCCTGGTCGCCGTCGCGACCATCGCCACGCTGAACACGGTGCCCGCGACCGCGAGTCGGCCGTACGACCCCACGACGCAGAGCCTCGGCACCCTCGGCCTGCGCCACGGCCTGCACGTCGGCACCGCGGTGAGCATGGATGCCCTCAACGACGCCGGCGACCCGCAGTACCGCAAGCTGGCCTCCACCGAGTTCGCCTCGGTCACCGCCGAGAACGTGATGAAGTGGGAGAGCCTGGAACCCACCCGCGGCAGCTACAACTGGGCGCCGGCCGACCAGTTCGTCGAGTTCGCCAAGCGCAACCGGCAGAGTGTGCGCGGCCACGTGCTGGTCTGGCACAACCAGCTGCCCGCCTGGCTGACCAGCGGCGTCGCCGACGGCTCCATCAGCAAGCAGGAGTTGCGCGAGCTGCTGCGCAAGCACATCACCACTGTCGTCAACCGCTACAAGGGCAAGATCTGGCAGTGGGACGTGGTCAACGAGGCCGTCAGCGACCCGTGGGACACCCCGTCGACCCTGCACTACAAGGGCTTCTGGGCGCAGAACCTCGGGCCCGGCTACATCGCCGACGCGTTCCGTTGGGCGCGGGCCGCCGACCCCAAGGCCCTGCTGTTCTACAACGACTACAACATCGAGGCGTTCGGCTCGGGCAACCCGGCGGACGACAAGACCCAGTTCGTGTACGACATGACCAAGAGCCTGCGCGCCCAGGGTGTCCCGATCGACGGCGTCGGCTCCCAGGGCCACCTGGGCACCCAGTACGGCAACTTCGACACCCTCCAGGTGACGGCCGCGCTGAAGAAGTTCGCCTCGCTCGGCGTCGCGACCGCGTTCACCGAGGTCGACGTCCGCAGCCAGCTGACGGAGGGCGTCCAGGCGGGCAACTCGGAGGAGATCAACCCTCGGCTACAGGCGTCGGCCGCCAACTTCAGCGTGCTGATGAAGGCGTGCCTCGCCGTGCGCAGCTGCCTGTCGTACACGGTCTGGGGTTTCAGTGACAACCATTCGTGGGTGCCGGGCTGGTTCGACGACCCGCCGGAGGGCCTGGCCACCATCTACGACGAGAACTACCAGCCCAAGCGGGCGTACCAGGAGTTGAAGTCCGACCTGATCTTCGCTGGGCCGCCGTACGTCCTGCCCCGCATCGCACCCAAACCCCGCCGCTGACGCACCTTGTCGCCGTTGGGCCGTGTGGAGCTTCCCGCAGCTCCACACGGCCCTTGTGGCCACCACGGACGTCGACGTTCGACTCACGTTCGGTGCTTCCGTGCCGCCATCCGGACGCCATCGAAGGACTGGTGCCGGTTCTGCGGGTTTATTGATGGTGTTGGTGTCACTATGGCAGGCGTGGGAACTGCGAAAACTGCCATGCCTGCGATCTCGCCGCTTACCGGCGATCCCATCAAGCGGGCCGATGCCGAACGGCTAGCGGGGGTGCTGAAGGCCTTCGCCGATCCGGCGCGACTCCGGTTGCTCAGCCTGATCCAGTCCGCGCCGGAAGGTGAGGCGTCCGTTAGTGACCTCACCTCGGCGCTCAATCTCTCCCAGCCGACAGTGAGTCATCACCTTCGGATCCTCACCGAGGCCGGCCTCCTCGAACGCGACAAGCGCGGGGTCTGGGCGTACTACCGCCTGGTGCCCGCCGCGATCGCGCAGATCGCCGACCTGTTGACGCCGCCGAGGAAGCGGGCGACCAAGAGGGCCCGCTGACCGGGCCGGGAGGCTGGCTCGTCACATCCGCTCCAGTGTGCGGATGCCGAGCAGGTGCAGCCCCTGCCGCAGGGTCCGGGCGGTCAGCTCGGCCAGCAGCAGGCGGCTCTCCCGCAGCTCGTCCGCAGCACGCAACACCGGGCAGCGCTCGTAGAAGGCGTTGAACGCGGTCGCGAGTCGGTGCAGGTAGCCGGCGAGCTGATGGAACTCGAGACTCCGCTCCACCTCGCCGACCACCCCGGCGAAGCCGAGCAGCTCGACCGCGAGCGCCCGCTCCTCCGGCTGCGCGAACACAATCGTCGTGTCCGGCCGCGCGGCGGTCCCGGCCCGCCGCAGCACCGACCGGATCCGGGCGTACGCGTACTGCAGGTAGGGCGCGGTGTTGCCGTCCAGCGCGAGCATCCGCTCCCAGTCCAGGACGTAGTCCTTGGTCCGATCGACGGACAGGTCGGCGTACTTGATCGCGCCGATGCCCACCGCCCGGCCGATCTCGTCGGCGGCCGCGGCGTCCAGGTCCGGGTTCCTGCTCCGGGCCAGGTCGGTGGCGCGGGCGACCGCCTCTTCCAGCAGCCCGACCAGCTTCACCGACCCGCCGGCCCGGCTGCGCAGCATCCGCCCGTCGGCGCCGAGGATGGACCCGAAGCCCAGATGCTCGGCCTGGGCCGGCGGACGGAGCCAACCGGCCGCCTGGGCAACGGCGAACACCATCGCGAAGTGTTGCCGCTGCGGTAGGCCCACGACGTACAGCAGCCGGGTCGCTCCCAGCTCACCGACGCGCTGCCGCAGCGCGGCCAGGTCGGTGGCCGGATAACCGTACCCACCGTCGCTCTTGCGCACGATCAGCGGCAACGGCTCGCCGTCCCGACCGCTGAACCCCTGCGGAAACACGCAGGCGGCCCCACCGCTGGGCAGCAGCAGCCCCAGCCGGTCCAGGTCGTCGACGACGCCCG
Source organism: Micromonospora sp. D93 (assembly GCF_018070365.1). Taxonomy (NCBI): domain Bacteria; kingdom Bacillati; phylum Actinomycetota; class Actinomycetes; order Micromonosporales; family Micromonosporaceae; genus Micromonospora; species Micromonospora sp. D93. The sequence goes on from NZ_JAGPXW010000003.1 coordinate 357,140, forward strand.
CGAGAAGGCTGTTGTAGGCGCTCTCGCCCCGGAAGTCGTCAGCGGACAACGTCACGTCGAGCAGGTCGTACACGGTCAGGAAGTACCGCTCGGACTGCGTCACCAGCAGCCGCCACAACCGCCGGGTCCGCTCGTCGCCGCCCTGCAACGCGACCACCCGCAGCCGCGACCGTTCCTGGAACGCCTCGTCCGCGTCGAACTTCACCCGGGCCGCGCGGTAGAAGGTGTCCAGGTCCCCCATCGACAGGTTCCGCGCGGCTTCGGCCTCACCGAGGTCGATCAGATGCTCGATCAGCATGCCGAACGGTGTCCCCCAGTCACCCAGGTGGTTGACCCGCACGACCCGATGCCCCAGCCAGTCCAGCAGCCGCACCGCCGCGTCGCCGATGACAGTGGAGCGGAGATGACCGACATGCATCTCCTTCGCCACGTTGGGCGCCGAGTAGTCCACCACAACTGTCTGCGGCGTCGCCGTCGGCGGCACGCCGAGCCGGGTGTCGCCCGCCAGCCGGATGACCAGGTCGGCCAGGGCGAGGTCGCTGACCGTCAGGTTGAGGAAACCCGGCCCGGAGACCTCCGCCGACACGCCGACGTCGTCGAGGACCGCGTGCGCCACCACCGCGGCGGCGATGTCCCGCGGCGGGCGGCCGAGCCGCCGGGCCAGCGCCAGCGCCGCGTCGGACTGGAAGTCCGCACGCGGAGACCGCCGCACGAGCGGGTCGACCGGACTGCCGGCCACCGCCGCGAACGCCGGTGCCAGCCGGTCGGACAACAGCTTTTCAAGATCCATGAGTACGCCGATCTCGCTCGGACTCGCGCTGTCACGCGAGCCGTTGACGGGGAGATGCGGGCGGACCGAGGACGACCAGCGAACGACCGGCGGCTCGATCCGCCGGTCGCAGGAAACAGGTCAGCGCGGGCGGGCGACGGATCGCCGGCGTCGCCCCGCACCGACCTGGACGTCACACGACAGTCCGGTGGTGCACTGAGCGAATACGCTGGTCATGCGGGCATCATAGCGGCCCGGCCGGTGCGACGACACATTCGTTTCCGTGGTCCGGTCGATCTCCGAGGCGCCGCGTGGTCGTTTTGGCCGGCCCGGCGCGGGGAACTGCCCCGGGATACACAAGGGGTGATGATGAGCCGATACGCACCACTGCCGGCGGCCCGTGCGCGACGCGCGCTCGTGCTGCTCCCGCTGCTCGCGACCATGGCACTGACCGCTGCCTGCACCGCCACCGAGGACGCGCCCGGCTCCGCCCCGGCGACGACCGCGCCGGCCACCGCGACGGCGTCAACGGCCCCGACAGACTCACCATCCCCGAGCGCGAGCACCCCGGTGACCATCCCGACCTCCGCCTTCGTCGAGCTGCCCGCCGAGCTGCGGAAGTCTCCCCGACGGACGACCCCGGTCGAGGAGGCCCTGCCGAAGCTGTGCGGCAACGAGTTCGCCACCGGCGGCCGGCAGGTCACCGCGAGCGCCGCGATGACGGTCACCTACCAGACGGCCGGCGCGCCCTCCAGCAACGTGCCGCAGGGGATGATCCACCAGACCATCTTCACCTTCGACGGCGACGGCGCCCCGGGCTACCTGAGCCGTCTCCGCGCCGCCGTGCAGGCGTGCCCCTCGTACGACCAGTCGGGGAACCGCGTCACCGTCAAGAGCAAGGCCCTGCCCGGTGTCGGCGACGAGGCGTTGCTGCTGACCCGAACCTGGCCCGAGACGAGCCTGAACGGCGAACGCACCGGCGACACCGCGTCCAGCCAGATCGCCGTGGCCCGTGTCGACAGCGTGGTGACGGTCTTCAACGACCAGGGGTGGGAGGGCACCAGCGGCAACCCGGCCACCCTGGATCGTGTCGTGCGCGACGGTGTACGCACCATCGACGCCTGGCAGCGGTAACTCACCCGGCTGCCGCCCGCGCGGGGCCCGCACCGATCGGTTCGATCCATGGTCAGATCATGGACAGCGGGACGCTGACCGCGCTCGCGCCGGCAGACTTGGGGATCTCGGTCCACAGTGGCGGCCAGCGACCGGACATGGCAGCCTGTCGGGCCATCGGCGGTGGTCGGTGGAGGAGGTCGTCATGTCGGATGGTCAGGGAACGAAGGCGCCGTGGCTTCCGCCGCGGTGGTTCATCCGGACGGCCTGGTCAATGCACCGGGGCCTGTACCGGGTCACCGGCAGCCGGGTCGGGTTGTGGCGACCGCGCGAGACCCGCTGGGGCACGCTGCGGCTGACCACTATCGGTCGCCGCACCGGTCAGCAGCGCGGCGTCATCATCGCGTACTTCGAGGATGGCCCGAACCTGGTCGGAGTGGCGATGAACGGGTGGGGCGAGGGTGCCCCCGCCTGGTGGCTCAACCTACAGGCCCGCCCGGACGCGTCCGTCGAAATGGTCGACGGGCGACGGCTGGTCCGCGGTCGCGCCGCCACCGGCGACGAACGGTCGCGACTGTGGCCACGCTGGAGCGAGGCCGACAAGAACTTCGACGCCCACGCGGCGCGGCGATCGTCCGAAACCACTGTGGTGGTGCTGGAGCCCAGATCCGATGGCGACTCCCCGACGTCAGGTCAGCGGCCGAACGCGAGGTAGAGACCGAGGCCGAAGTTCACGACCAGCACGATCGCGCCGACGACAGCGAACAGGCGCTGCCACGCCGTCCACCGGACCGTCCTCTGGGACTCGACGATGCCCGCCTCCTCCACCCGGACCGCCGCTATCCTGTCCCGCTCACTGGCGTCACGGCGGCCCGCGGTCACGTTGGCGCTGAACAGTACGACGTTGGCACGTAGCTCCTCGGTGAGAGACCGGAGCGCCTGCGTCATCGAGTCGATCGAGCCGTTGATCCTTTGCAGGTGCTCGTCATGCCCCTGTAGACGCTGCTCGATCCGGCCCGCGTCCACACCGCGGGCATAGGCAGCCGCCGCTTCGTCCGCGTTCTCCTGGATGGTCACTGCCGATCCGTCGTCCACGAGAACGCGGGTCCGATCCCGCCTCCGGGTGGGACCGTCGAAGGCGTCGGGCGGAAGGACCGCCGGGGCCTAATGCTCGTGAAACGCATCCGCCATCTCCTACTGCCCTCGCACCACGCGATGCGGTGCAACAGTCGTACCACTCGCAGGCCCCGAACGCTACTGCTCGGATCCGACAAAACCGCAGGTCAGAAGGCCAACACGGGTGCGCTGAGGCGGCCAGGGGACGGTCTTCAGTGGGCGGTCGGTCCGGGTCGGTGCAGGACGTCGAGGTGTGCTCTCAACGCCGTGGCGATCTCGCCGGCCGCGACGATCTGCTCCGACGTGAGGGCGTCGACGAAGAGTTCACGAATGGCGCGCAGGTGGGGAAAGGTGGCCCCCTTGAACGCCTCGGCGCCGGCCGCCGTGAGCAACACCTCCGCCCCCCGGGGAACCGTCGCGCACTCCTGGCGGCGGATGAGACCGCGCCGCTCCATCCGTCCGAGGTGGTGGGAGAGCCGGCTTCGCTCCCACCCGATGTGCGCGGCGAGTTCGGACGACCGCATGGCCTGTCCCTCCGCCTCGCTGAGGGCGAGGAGCACGGCGTAGTCCCCCGTCGAGAGCGACGAGTCGTTCTGTAGGCGGGACTCGAGCCGGGAGCCGAGAGCAGCAGTCGTCTCGATGAAGTCCCGCCAGATCCGCAGCTCGTCGGTGGTCGGGAGTTGGCGTCCACCGCGACGGCCGGGTGTGGCCTCCGTCATCTCACTCTCCTGGGAATTGACGTGTCAATCGCCAAGTTAGCATCATTGACACGTCAACCGGTAGGTCCGCTCCCGCAGGCCGCCGGCGGATTGCACCGAGGAGGAGACGATGGCAGCTGCAGACTTCGAGCTGGGGCTCAACTCGTTCGGGGAGGTGGCCACCGACGGCGACCGGGTCCTGAGCGACGCCGAGACCGTACGGCTACTCGTGGACGAGGCACGGCTCGCCGAGTCGGCCGGAATCGACGTGTTCAGCGTCGGTGAGCACTACCGCGAGGGTCACAACGACTCGGCGACGCCGGTGTTGCTGGCGGCGGCCGCCACGGCGACCGAGCGGATTCGCCTCGGCACCTCGGTCACCGTGCTCAGCACCAACGACCCGGTACGGCTCTACCACGAGTTCTCCACCCTCGACGCCGTCTCCAACGGGCGCGCCCAGATGGTCCTCGGGCGTGCGTCGGCGACCGAGTCGTTTCCGCTGTTCGGTTACGACCTGGCCGACTACGAGCGGTTGTTCGAGGAGAAGCTCGACCTCTTCCTGCGGCTCCAGCAGGACGAACCGGTCACCTGGTCCGGCACGGTGCGAAGCCCCCTGACCGCGCAGCGCCTGCACCCACGGATGCGGGCCGGCGGCATCCCGACCTGGATCGGTGTCGGGGGAAGCCCGAACTCGGTCATCCGCGCCGCCCGGCACGGACTTCCGCTCATGCTCGCGATCATCGGCGGGCGTCCCCAGCGCTTCGCCGGCCACGTCGACCTCTACACCAGGGCGCTCGAACAATCCGGGCATACCCTGCAGCCAATCGGGCAGCACTCACTCGGCCTTGTCGCAGACACCGACGAGGAGGCGGTGGAGACGTGGTGGCGATACTGGCAGCCGGTCGTGGCGGCCCTGGCCGCCGAACGCGGCTTCTACAAACCGGACCGCGCGCGCTACGAGGCCGAGATCGACCACGGGGCGCTCTTCGTCGGTTCACCCGAGACGGTGGCGCAGAAGATCGCCACTGTCGCCCGCGACCTGCGGCTGAGCCGCTTCGACCTGAAGTACGACATCATGCACCTGCCCCGCGAGGCACGCGCGCGCACCATCGAACTGCTGGGCAGTGTGGTCGCGCCGCGGGTCCGGGAGCTGCTGGCGAAGGAGCCCAACCATGTCTGATCTCTTGTTCGGCCTGGACACGTTCGGCGACGTGCCGCAGGACGACGCCGGCAAGCTCGTCTCCCACGCGGCGGCGATCCGGCAGGTCGTCGACGAGGCCGTGCTCGCCGACCAACTCGGGGTCGACGTCATCGCCCTGGGCGAGCACCACCGGCCGGAGTACTCGGTCTCCACGCCGGAGACGGTGCTGGCCGGCATCGCCACCCGCACCTCGCGGATCCGGTTGGCCTCCGGCGTGACAGTGCTGAGTTCGGACGACCCGGTGCGGGTGTTCCAGCGTTTCGCCACAGTGGACGCGCTGTCGAACGGTCGGGCCGAGGTCATCCTCGGTCGCGGCTCGTTCACCGAGTCGTTCCCGCTCTTCGGGTACGACCTGCGCGACTACGACACGCTGTTCGAGGAGAAGATCGAACTGTTCGTGAAGTTGCTGGACGAGAAGCCGGTGACCTGGAGCGGCACCCTGCGCGCCCCGCTGGAGAACGCCGACGTGTTCCCGAAGACCGAATCGGGTCACCTGGACACCTGGGTCGGTGTGGGTGGCTCGCCGCAGTCGGTCGTCCGCACCGCCAAGTACGGGCTCCCGCTCATGCTCGCCATCATCGGCGGCGCCCCCGAGCGCTTCGCGCCCTACATCGACCTCTACCGCCGGGCGGCCGACCAGCTCGGTACGACCGCGCACCCGGTCGGGATGCACTCGCCGGGCTTCATCGCCGACACCGACGAGCAGGCCAAGGAGATCTACTGGCCGCACTACCGGATCATGCGGGACCGGATCGGCAAACTGCGGGGCTGGCCCCCGATCCGCCGTCAGGAGTTCGACTCCGAGGTGGAGAACGGCTCCCTCTACATCGGTTCGCCGGAGACGGTGGCCCGCCGGATGGCCCGCGCGATCCGCAGCCTCGGCGTCGGCCGGTTCGACCTCATCTACTCGGCCGGAGCGCAACCGGCCAGCGCCCGGATGCGCGCCGTGGAGCTCTACGGCTCGAAGGTGATCCCCATGGTCCGCGAACTGCTGGCCTGATCAGCACCTCCCAGCGAAAGGACGACATGAACGACAACGACCGGAGCCGGCCGGCGACGATCGGCATCCTCGGGGCAGGCAAGGTGGGCACGGTGCTCGCCCGGCTCGCCGTCGCCGCCGGCTACCGGGTACGCGTCGCCGGCTCCGGCGACCCGGCGAAGATCGCCCTCACCGTCGAGGTCCTCGCCCCGGGGGCGGAGGCCACCACGTCGGTCGACGCGGCGGCCGACGCCGACATCGTCATCCTCGCCCTGCCCCTGGGCAAGTACCCCAGCGTTCCCGCCGAGGCGTTGCGCGGCAAGCTCGTCGTCGATGCCATGAACTACTGGTGGGAGATCGACGGCATCCGCGACGACCTCACCAACCCGCGTACCTCGTCGAGCGAGACCGTCCAGGCGTTCCTGTCCGGCTCGCGCGTCGTGAAGGCGTTCAACCACATGGGGTACCACGACCTGGAGGACGAGGCCCGGCCGGCGGGGGTGGCCGGCCGCAAGGCCATCGCGATCGCCGGCGACGACAGCGCCGACCTCACCGAGATCGCGGCCCTGGTGGACGCGCTCGGCTTCGATCCGGTCGTCGCCGGCCCGCTGGCCGAGGGGGTACGGCTCGAACCGGGCAGCGAGTTGTTCGGCGCCAACGTGAGCGCCGACGAGGTACGCGCCATGCTCGACCGCTTCCCGCTGTCGGAGCGGGGACGAACCATCACCGCGGCCCGAGCCTCGACCTCACCCGAGGCCGCTTAGCCGAAGGCCGCCTTCGGTTCGAGGAGTTGGCCCACGGCGTACTCCTCGTCGAAGGCGGCCGGGCCGAGCGCCTCGATCGCGGCGGCGCGCATCCTGGCGAGGTCCGCCGCGTCGTCCGGGTCCGGCACCTGGCCGAGCGCCGCGAACGCCGCATCCGCGACGCCGATCATCCGCGCCGCGCGCAGGTGGTCACCCTCGGCGGACGCGAGCGCGGCACCCGCGACGCAGACGTACGGCACGAAGTCGGTCCAGCCGTTGTGGAACACCCGCTCGCGGTTCTCGGCGAACAGCGTTCTCGCCACGTCGAGGTTGCCCAACCCCAGCTCGCAGAACGCGAGGTTGTGAGTTTCGGAGTTGACCGTCGTGGGTTGGCCGAGCGCCTCGTTGAGCGCGATGCTCTCCCGGTACAACTCCCGAGCACGAAGCAGGTCGCCGGACATGCGCGCCACGGCGGCGAGCACGTGCCTCGGCCGTTCCTCCAGGGCCCGGTCGCCGGAGCGCAGCGCCACCGCGAGAGCCTCCCGGGCCCGCGCCTCTCCGCCCGGCAGGTCGCCGCCGCGAATCGCGACCCGGGCCAGGCTGTACCGGGCCTCCACCTCGCCCGCCGGGTCACCGGCCGCCTGGGCCCGCTCGATCTCGGCTTCGCTCATCCGCACCACGGCGTCGGTCTCGCCTCGGCGAAAGGCCGAGCGCACGTTCGCACCGAAGGTCATGTCCCTCTCCCCCATCACTGGCACCGCACAGCAGACCGTCAGCGTGCGTGGAACATGGTCCAGGTCTCCACGAGCGTGAAGCCCATCGACTCGTAGAGCGGCTGCCCCATCGCGCTGGTGTGCAGGTAGGCGGCGTCCGCGCCGGCCGCGATGCCGTCCCGCAGAACGGTCTCGGTGAGTACCCGACCCAGGCCACGACCCCGGGCGGACGGAACGACGGCGATGTTGAACACGCCGACCACCCCGGAGGTCCGCATTCCGAGCCCGGTGCCGACGGGCCGCCCGGACTCCTCGGCCAGGTAGCCGGTGATGGGTTCGGCGTCGAGCACGGCACCACCCATCAGTGAGCCGAAGAGGCCGTCGGGAACCTCGAAGCTGCGGGTGAGGGTCTCGGTGTAGAGGTCGCTCTCGGCGGCGCTGACCTGGCGCACCGAGGGGCGCTCTGCCGAGCCGGCACGGAACGCGAGGTCACTCGCGGCGCAGGCCAGCAGGGGCAGTTCGGTGCGTTCGAGGAGGCCGTGTCGGGCCGCGAGGTCGGCGACCTGGTCGCCGGCCGCACCCCGGACGATGATCGACCAGTGCGCGGCCTGCCTGCCGACCTCGGTCGCCATCTCGTCGAGCGACCCGAGATCAGGCTCGGTGGACCTGTCGTAGGCCGCGTTGAGCGTGGCGACGCCGGCCCCGGTCACCCCCGCTCGGGCGGTGCCCCGCTCGGCGTACCCGCCCTTCGGGGTCGCCCGGCACAGCGTCTCGAAGGCGTCGAAGTACGCCCGCGCCATCCGATCGGCGGTGATGGTCATGACGGCCCCCTAGACCGGTCGTTCTGCTCAAGTCGACAAACCTAGCCACCAAGCACGCTGACCAGCAAATCCAGCGGATGAGGACCGCCACCCGCCTTCCGGGTTCGAACCGATCAGGAATCGAGAAGCCCGAGACCGCCGAGCGACCTAGCCTTTCCCCAGGTGAACGGCTGCACGCCGAAACTGGACGACGAGAGGGAGCCCGAGAATGCCCGCGAAGACCACTACCAAGTCCGACGGCTTCAGCCCCGAGGAGCGGGCCGCCATGAAGGAGCGCGCCGACGAACTGCGCGCCGAGGGCAAGAAGGGCGCAAAAAAGGCGGACGGGCTGCAGGCCGTCCTCGACCGGATCGCGCAGATGGAGCCGGAGGACCGCGCGCTCGCCGAGCGCGTGCACGTGACGGTGACCGCCGCCGCCCCGGGTCTCGCGCCGAAGACCTGGTACGGGATGCCCGCCTACGCGAACGAGGACGGCAAGATCGTTGTCTTCTTCCAGGACTCCGGCAAGTTCAACTACAGGTACTCGACGGTGGGCTTCCAGGACGCGGCCAACCTCGATGACGGAGACCTCTGGCCGGTGGCGTACGCGTTGCAGCAGTGGAGCCCGGCCGTGGAGAAGAAGATCACCGAGCTGGTGCGGGCAGCCATTTCCTGACCGACGCCCGCCCCCTCGTTGGCTCGCTCACGGTGCAATGATCGAGGACCCTAGCCGACGGAGACAGGTGGTGCGGACGATGCGGTATGGGCCGCCGGCGGTACGACGGGTCGCCCGATGACCGGCCGGGCCGGCGAGGAAGCCCTGACGGGTGTGTACGGCGCCGAATGGAACCAGGCCGAGGAGGCCGCCGAGGCGAACCTGGCCCTCGTCGTAGCGGAGTTGGACCAGAGGTGGGGCGCGCACCGCAGGGTCTCGATGCGGGTGCCGCTGTTTCGGGATCAGGCCGGTGAACCCATGCCGGCGCTGTTCCAGTCGCTCTGCGACCTGGACTGCTACGGCGACCTGACCGTCTGGGGGCCGACGGTGGCCGAGGGCCGGTGGGTCGCGGTCTCGGTCAACCAGTGTGACGGCGATGCTCCCATGATCATGACGGCGGTCGTCAGTCAACTACCGATCATCGAACTGCCGGACTGACCTGCCCCTGCGCCCACAGCCCGGCGCGGGGGGCATCGACGTTGCCCCCCAGCTCCTATGGTTCGTGCATGTCGATCACAGACCATGCGCTGGCCATCGAGGCGGCGGAAGCTGGAGCCGCAGTTGTCCGCTCCCGGTACGGCTCGACGATGACGCGCGTCATGAAGACCGCCGGTGACTTCGCCACCGCCGCCGACGTCGAGGCCGAGCAGGCCATCCTGGACGTCCTGGGTAGGGCGCGTCCGGGCGACGCCGTGGTGGCCGAGGAGAGCGGGCGCACGGGTGCGGGCGACAACGGACGGACCTGGCTGGTCGACCCGCTGTGCGGCACGCTGAACTTTGCCGCACGGACCACGCTGGCCTCGGTCAACGTCGCTCTGCGCACCGGGTCGGAGGTAGCCGTGGCGGCCTCTGCCGATCCGTTCGCCGATGAGGTGTTCTGGACCGACGGCACCACCGCGTACGTCCGGGGTGCGGGAACTGACGAGCGACTCGTCCCGTCGGCCGAGTCGACGCTTGTCGACGTCAATCTCGACCCGCCCTTCCCCAACCGGGACGTCTTCCTGGCCGCCCGCATGCTCGTGGACGAGGGCTTCACCGAACAGTTCCGCCCCCGGGTGGTCTCCACCAGCCTGGCCGTGGCCTGGGTCGCCGCCGGTCGCCGCGCCGCCTACGTGACGGACCGACACGACCTGCGGAACAGCGTCCACTTCGCGGCCGGAATCGCGCTCTGCCAGGCGGCCGGCTGCGTGGTCACCGGGCTCGACGGCCAGCCGCTGCACGCCGGTGGGGACGGTCTCGTCGCGGCCGCGGACGAGCGGACGCACGCCGCCCTGCTGACGCTCATCCGGAAACAGGGCTCGTGATCGACTCTGCCTTGACATGAAGTCCGGTTGAGGTTCTAGCGTCCCTAGATGATCACGTCGGGGCCGTGGCGTCCGGACGTGCGTCACCTGTGCACGCCGTCGAAGGGATTCCGATGTACCTGTCTCGCCTTCTCCGCCCGCGTACCGTCGCGAGCGCCCACTGCGACCTCCCCTGCGGCGTCTACGACCCGGCGCAGGCCCGCATCGAGGCCGAGTCGATCAAGGCGATCTCCGAGAAGTACCAGGCCAGCGACGACCCGGAGTTTCGCACCCGCTCGCTGCTCATCAAGGAGCAGCGGGCCGAGCTGGTCAAGCACCACCTCTGGGTCCTGTGGACCGACTACTTCAAGCAGCCACACTTCGAGAAGTACCCCCAGCTGCATCGCCTCTTCAACGAGGCGACCAAGCTGGCGGGTGCCGGCGGCGCGAAGGGCGCCGCGGACCCGGCGGTCGCCGAGCAGCTACTCGGGAAGATCGAGGAGATCTCGAAGATCTTCTGGGAGACCAAGCAGGGCTGATCAACCGGCACCGGGTGGCGCGGGCCACCCGGTGCGGCGTACCACATTCGGGAGGAACCGCATGGAGTCGCGAACCGACCTCGTCGAAGACTTGATGACCCGTTTTCCACACGTGCCACGGGAGGCGGTCCTCAAGGAGGACCTGCTGCGCGGCGGGCTGGCCTTCGACGACGCGGCGCTGACCGACAACGAGCACGGCGACGTCAAGCCGAAGTCGTACTTCATCTTCTCCTTCGATCACCGGACACTGCCGGAGTTGGGGACGGCCGCGCTGCGCCGGCCACCGGAGGAGATCGTGCTGACCGGCGGCCCGTACGAGCTGCGCCGTACCGTCGTGTCGGTCCGCACCAACCCCAGTTCGCCGTACCGTGTCGGCACCGACAGCGACGGTCGCCTGCGCCTGTTCCTGGACGGACGGCCGATCGCCGATGTCGGGCTGCCCCCCATGCCGGCGTACTACCGCCACACGCTCGCCAACGGCAAGTCGGTGATGGAGGTCGCCCCGACGATCCAGTGGGGTTATCTGATCTACCTCACCGCGTTCCGGGTCTGTCAGTACTTCGGGGCCAAGGAGGAGTGCCAGTACTGCGACATCAACCACAACTGGCGGCAGCACAAGCAGGCCGGCCGGCCCTACACCGGGGTCAAGCCCGTCGACGAGGTCCTCGAGGCCCTGGAGATCATCAACCGGCACGACGTCGATCGCGCGTCGCAGGCGTACACGCTGACCGGTGGCAGCATCACCTCGCAGGTCAACGGGCTGGCCGAGGCCGACTTCTACGGCCAGTACGCGCAGGCGATCGAGGAGCGGTTTCCGGGACGGTGGATCGGCAAGGTCGTGGCCCAGGCACTGCCCCGGGCCGATGTGCAGCGGTTCCACGACTACGGGATCCGCATCTACCACCCCAACTACGAGGTGTGGGACAAGCGGTTGTTCGAGTTGCACTGCCCCGGCAAGGAGCGGTACGTCGGCCGGGAGGAGTGGCACCGGCGCATCCTCGACTCCGCCGAGGTGTTCGGGCCGCGCAACGTGATCCCGAATTTCGTGGCCGGCGTGGAGATGGCCGCGCCGCACGGTTTCACGAGCGTCGACGAGGCGATCGACTCCACCGCCGAGGGGCTTGAGTACTTCATGTCCCGGGGCATCACGCCCCGGTTCACCACCTGGTGCCCGGAGCCCACCACACCGCTGGGCCGGACGAACCCGCAGGGCGCACCGCTCGAATACCACGTCCGCCTGCTGGAGGTCTACCGGGCGACAATGGACGCCCACGGCCTGTCCAGCCCGCCCGGGTACGGCCCCGCCGGGCCCGGCCGAGCGGTCTTCTCGGTCAGCTCCTTCATGGACACCCTGCCGGCCACGGATTCGTGATGGGCGCCCGCGGGTGGGAGCGGCATGGCCTGCCGCTCCCGCCCGCGCCCAGCTAGCTGGCGTACGTCTCAAACTCACCGATTCGTGGCGTACCGCCGGAGCTGTTGATCTTGAAGTTGATCTTGCTCGTCGTGGTGGCCGAGAAGGTGATCGAACCGGCCCCGCTGCCGGAGGCCAGGACGGCGCCGTTGTCGTTGTTGATCAGCTGCCAGGACCCGATGGAGCCCTGGGTGCCGGACGGCTCGCGGATCACCACTCGCGACACCTGGGTCGCCGAGCCCCACTTGATCGAGATCGTGCCGGTCGACCCGGCCGGCGACCAGTAGGTGCTCAGGTTGCCGTCGCGCACGTTGCCGTAGCTGGTCCCGCTGGCCTTGCTGGAGCCGTCGGCGCCGGCACCGAGGCTGAGGTTGGTCCCGCCGGAGGGCGGCGGCGTGGTGGGCGGGGGCGTCGTGGGCGGTGGCGTGGTCGGCGGCGGGGTGGTGGGCGGCGGGGTCTGCGGCGAGCAACTGCCGTTGGACACCTTCAGGCCCGTGTTGGCGCCGACCGTCTGGCGGACGATGTCCGGCACGCAGCTCGCCCCGTCGAGGCTGTACGGGTACGGGATGCTGACAGTGGTGTTGGAGGTCGGGTTGGGGCCGGCCGGGTAGTTCTCGCTGCCGGCGCTGGACCAGGTCACGTTGTCGAAGACGTTGCCGCCGACCTGCCAGTAGCCGCGCTCGTTGGTGTAGAAGGTGCCCAGGACGTCCTTGGAGTCGCGGAAGTAGTTGTTCTCCACCTTGGCCCTGGCGCCCGCCCGGGAGTTGATACCTGACTCGTGCAGGCTCACGTAGTGGTTGTTGTAGATGTGGGCGACACCGCCGCGCAACAGCGGCGTGCGGGAGTCGATGTTCTCGTAGAGGTTGTGGTGGTACGTGATGAAGCCGTTCGACAGGTCGCTCTCGCTGGACCCGACGAGGCCGCCGCGACCGGAGTTGCGCAGGACGCTGTAGGACAGCGTCACGTACTGGGTGTTGTCCTTCATGTCGAAGAGGCCGTCGTACCCCTCGGACTCCCCGCCCGACGCCTCCAGGGTGACGTGATCGACCCAGACGTTGCGGACCGTGCTCTCCATGCCGATGGCGTCCCCACCGTTCGACGTGGGCGAGCCCGACTTCTTGACGTTCCGCACTGTGACGTTCTGGATGATGATGTTGCTGGAGTCGCGGATGTGGATGCCGAGCTGGTCGAAGACGGCGCCGCTACCGACCCCGATGATGGTGACGTTGCTGATCTGCTTGAGCTCGATCACGCCCGCCGCGGTGTTGCAGCTCGACCCGGACACCTTGCTGGTGTTGCCGTGGTTGATCGTCCCGGTGACCTCGATGGTGATCGGGGTGCTGCTGCTGGTCCGACCACACAGCGCGGCGTGGATCGCCGTGCCCGTGGTGGCCCGCACCGTCTGCCCGCCCGCGCCGCCGGTGGTCCCGCCGTTCTGGGTGGCGTAGCCGGTGGCGCTGCCGACCGCCGCCGACGCCTGCGGGGTCGGCAGGGCCACCCCGACCGCGATCACCACGGCCGCCGCGGCCAGCACCGCCTGACGTCGCAGCACGACTGGTCGTCTCATGTCGCCTCACCTTCGCATTCGTCTCGTTCCAGGGCTTCGCCTCGACGGTCGTCGCGACCGCGCCTGCCGACCGACGTCATTGAAGAATTGGCGACAGTCAATCGCGAGAATGTCATCGAGGTCTCTCACGCCCTGGTGGAAGCGGGGATGTGCCGCGCGAGTGGGGTTTGCCCGGTGACGCCGCTCGCACGATCGTTAAACGAAACATCGATGTAACGCAATCGTAGGAAAGCGGTTTCCCTGAAGGCAATAGCTGACGCTTGCAGGTTTGTTGCAGCGCTCGGCATTGACACCGCCGGGCCCACCGTCGATGCTCTGCTAAATCAGTTTAGCGACCGGCTCGTTCCGACCCGTCCCACTCCCGGACCCGCACGGGATCGCTGGCTGAGCGCACCACCCCCGAGAAAGGACCCGCATGAGACTGCGAAAAGGACTGATCCCACTCGCCGCCACAGTCGTCCTGGCCGGCGCCTCCGGTACCGCGTACGGCAGCGCGAGCGACAGCCGGGGCACCGCGGACGGACGGAATCCGCAGCATCACCCCGATCACCACCGTCTACACGTACGGCCAGAAGGTCTCGGCGGTGGCGATCGAGTACGGCGCCACGGTCAACCCCCGCACCCTCGACACCGCCACGTTCTCGGTGACCGACACCATCTACAACTTCCGCTTCAACCCCATCGAGGACCTGCCGAAGCTCGCCGACCGGACCATCACCCACACCTACACCAACGGGTCACCGGGCACCCGCGCCGACCACCGATCGGCGCCGGGCAGGTACGTCATCGTCGAGCTGAATCCCGCCGACACCGGCGGCTCGACTGTCATCGTCTCCAAGTGCCCGACCTTCCTCTGCACCGTGAAGGTCAATCCCGAGCTGCCGACCCGGGTCGTGCAACGCAAGGACGTGCACGGCCAGCCCGGTCGCGGGGTCGGCAAGGGGCCGGTCCTCGCCCGGGGCGCCCCGCGCGAGTCGCGACCGGTCACCGCGAAGCCGGTCAACCAACTGGTCGACGAGTTCACCTACGGCTCGTTCCTCAGTGGCGGAATGGTTCTGCCGTACCACTATCACCTGCCGAAGAACTACCAGCCCGGGCGTAAGTACCCACTGATGGTCGTCCTGCCCGGTCACGGGATGGGCTGGGACGGCGACAACCTCGGCGTCCAACTCGCCGCCGACATCCCGGCGACCGCGTGGCTCCAACCGCGCTGGACCGGCACCTCCGAGGACGTCATCGTCCTGGCGCCCCAGCACCAGCGGGTCGGTGGACCCGCCGAGGCGGACCTGCTGGTCAAGCTGCTCGACCAGTTCGTCGACCAGTTCGCGGTGGACACCAACCGGGTGTACGCGACCACCGTGTCGTACGGCTCCCAGCTGCTCTGGGAAGCGTTCGCCAAGCGCCCGGACCTGTTCGCCGGCGGGTTGGTGACCGGCGGCTTCCCCGTCAACGCCACCCAGGCGACCGCCATCGCGGCGGCCGAGGTGCCGGTGTGGATCACGCACGGCGAGCACGACCACCTGCTCAACGTCTCGGGCGCGCGCAACTCCACGGCCGTGCTGCGGCAGGCGTACGTCACCCGGGGTAAGACGCCAGAGCAGGCCGCCGACCTGGTGCGTTACACCGAGTACGCCGACGCCGCCTTCTCGTTGCCGGACTACCACGCGGCGTTCGGACCGACCTACGAGGACGCCAGCATCCTGCGCTGGCTGCTCCACCAGGCCAAGCCCTAGGGTCGCGGGCCGGGCGACGCCCCGCCGCGATCCGGTGGCGCGATCTGATCGCGTCGACGGGTTACCGGCGGGCGTCGCCCGCGTCGGGCTCGGCACCAGCGGGCGCGCCCCCGACGAGCACGGACTCCTGGCCCTCCTGGCGGCCCTCCTGGCGCGCGCGGGCCAGCAGCCCGGCCAGCCGACGCCGCCGGTGCCGGGCCGCCGCCCGCAGACCCAGGAGCAGGCCGGCGAGCAGACCCAGCAGTGCGAGCTGCGCCCACGGTACGACCCAGGTGGTGACGGTGGCGGAGGCCGGTCGGAGGTCGACGCCGGCCGGGCCGTCGCCGACCGGCGTTGGCGACGTGGTGACTGTCGTGCGGAGGCGCCCCAGGGCCCAGACGCCGTCGGCCCGGGTCTCCACCGTCCGAGCGCCGCCGGGAAGCAACTCCTCGACGGCGCTGGTGGCGTCGTGGCTGGTTCGGCCGAGGAGGTCGGACATCCCCACGCGACTCGTTCCGCTGACCCAGACGTTGCCGTCGTTCTCGACGGTGTAGCGGACCCGCACCGTGCCGCCAGCGAAGGGATTCCACGACGGGGAGTACGTCGCGCCGAGGCCCCGTACGGTCAATGCCGCCCGCGCGGAACCGTTGACCCGCAGCATGACCCGGAACCCGACGCGGCTCTCGACGTTGACAGTGCCTCCGGTGCTGGTGACGGTCGCGGCGATACCGGCCGGGTGGTCGCCAGGTGTGGCGCCCTTCGGCACGGTGATCCTGAACGGCACCACCCGCGTCTCGTTGGGGCCGACGGTGACCTTCTCCTGCACGTCGATCCAGGTGCCACCGTCGACCGAGGGCCGGTCGGACGACAGCATGTTGAAGCGGCCCTTGTCGGTGAGGTAGCCGTCGGCGGCCTTCAGGGAGAAGGCGACAGCGGTGCGGCTGAAGTTGCGTACCGCCAGGTGCTCGGTGACGGCCTGCCCCGGGTCGAGGCTGGCGTTGATCCACCGACGTTGGTCCGGGCCACTCGCGGTGGCCGGCTGGACCGTCCAGGTCAGGGCCTTCGGGTCCGGTTCCGCCGCCGCCGCGGTCGGCGCGGCCGCAACCGTGAGGGACGCGACGGCGAGGACGACGAGCGCCCGGCGCAGCGGGGTGACGGTCATGGGGCGGCCCTTCGGCACGGGGCTGGGCGGGGGCCCGGTTTGGGCCCCCGCCCAGGCCACTACTCGAACAGTGAGAGCGTGAGGGTGGAGCTGTACTCGCCGGCGGCGACCTCCGCGGGGGTCCGCAGATACAGGTCGGCGTTCACCGAGTACGAGTCGCTGACGACGGCCTTGGAGTCGAAGGCCGAGACCAACAGCTCCTGGTCGACGAGGCCGACATTGTTACCCGGCTGGGTCGCCTCGTCCAGGCTGGTCACCACCTCCTCGCCCTCGCTGACCAGGCCGGTCTCCCCGCCGTCGAGCAGGCGCGGCTTCCAGCCGAGGTGGTCGGCGGTGATCGGCCCCTGGCCGGCGGCGCCCGCGAAGTCGGTCGCGCTGCCGAGCACCGCCCAGCCGGCGCCGTCGGGCACCTCGTCGGCGACACGGGTGTCGGTGACCGTCACCGTCGGCAGCGTACCGACGAACTGGCGAACCAGCAGGGTCGAGCCGTCCTCGGACAGCGCGACCGCGTCGCCGGCGATCGACAGGGCGAGCACTCCCGGTTCCCTGATCTCGTCGATGTCGACGGTGACCCGCACGCTGGCGTCGTCACCGGGCTCGGCCAGTGCGGGCGACGGCAGCACCGCCGCCCCGGTCAGCACCGCGCCGACGGCGCAGGCCGCGAGCATCTGCCGCCGTTTGTATGTGTTCATGTGATCTCCGTTCTCCGCCATGAGGGGTTAGCCGCCGCAGGTGCCGGCGGGGTGTTGCACGGTGCGGACGGTCGTCACGTCCTGTCCGCCGATCGCCCCGGTCACCCGGACCGTCGCCGAACCCGCCGCCACCGACACGGCACGGGTGTTGAACGACTGGTAGGCGTTCCCGCCCGGCGCGACGGCCGCGAACGACCGCTCGCCGTACGGCGTCTCCAGGGAGATGCCCACCGGCGCGTCATGGTCGTTGCGCGCCTGCACCGCCACGTACACCTTGCCGCCCACGCACCGCGTCGACGCCGTGACCGTGACGGGCACGTCGAGGGTGGCCGCCTGGAAGGCCCAGTTGTCGATCTCGACGAGGTCGACGCCGGCCGGGCCGGTGTAGGTGAAGTAGACGTCGTGCACGCCGCTGACGCCCTCAAGCTCGGCGGTCACCTCGGCCCACTGCCCGGCCGGCGTGTCCACCGCGACAGTGCCGACGACGGGACCGTTGACGTCGTCCAGCCGGACCTGGATCTGCCCGCCGGCGGCGAGCGCACGCACCCGCGCCGTCAGGCTCTGTGCACCGTTGTCCCCGAAGTTCACCGAGGACAGCGCGGTCCAGTCGCCGTTGTCGATGTCACGGACCACCAGGTTCGGCGCCGCGCCACCGAACTGCGCGGAGCTGCCGTCGACAGTCACGGTCGCGACGCCCTTGCTCCAGCCGAAGGTCTCGGCCTCGAAGACGCGGTACGGGTCGAAGTCCCGGACCTGGTCCACGCCGGCGTAGGTGCCGACGACCTGCTGGATCGTGCCGTCCGGATTGAAGGTCAGTTCCTGGATGTGCGGGCTGCGGTACCCCTGGGTGGTGTTGCCGTTGATGCGCTTGTTGAGCGTCGGGGCGTGGTAGGTGAAGTAGTACTTGCCCCCGAACTCGAACACCGACTGGTGGTTGTTACCACCGGTGCCGGACCCGAAGAACTGCGACTGGTTCGGGAAGAGCACACCGGCGTAGGTCTCCTTCGGCCACGACATCGGGCCATCGGAGATCATGTAGCCGATCTGGCCACCCCCGGGGTAACCCGGAAGCGGCTGCTGGCTGCCACCGAAGTCGTTCCCACCGAAGTGCGAGGAGTACGAGAGGTAGTACTTGCCCTGGCGCTTGAAGACGTGACCCGCCTCGAAGGCGACCGGGGCGTCGACCACCGCCGCGGTTCCCTCGGTCGAGACCATGTCGTCGCCGAGCTCGATCGAGCGGATGTTCTTCGGGTTGTTGAAGCGCTCGGCCGGCGGCATGCTCGTCGACGCGGGGCCACCACCGAAGTAGAGGTACGGCTGGCCGTCGTCGTCGACGAACGGGGCCGGATCGAACTTCCACGCGACGGCCTCGGCACCGGGGGTACGGCCGTCGATCAGCGTGCTCGTGCGCTCGCTGGTCCACGGGCCGAGCGGCGACGCACCCGTGATCACGTTGCTGGAGCCACCGCCGTTGGCGTAGTAGAGGAAGAACTTCTCCACCCCGTTCACCACCTTCTTGGTGATGCCCGGAGCCCACGAGTTGGCGGTGAACGGGGCCACCCCGTTCGGGCCGGCGACCTGGATCTCACCGTGGTCCGTCCAGTTCACGAGGTCCTCCGAGGAGATCACCGTGATCTGGTTGATGTCGCCGTAGTTGATCCCCGGCGAGACGCCGGTGGTCGGGTTCGGGGCGTAGCCCTGGGTGTCGTTTGTCATGTACATGTACACCCGGCCGTCGTGCACGAGGCCGAAGCCGTCGGCCCCGAACTTGTGCCCGATCAACGGGTTGTGCTCTCCCGGCAGCTTGCCGACGACCTCGATGGTCTTCGACGCCGGCGCGGGCGGCGCGGCGCCGACCACCGACACGTCGTCGAGCTTGAAGTCCATGAGGTGCAGAGCCGGGTCCGTGGACGGGGTGCTCGTCCAGGGGGTCTCGAAGAACAGACGCGCCGTCGACACGCTCTGCGTCGTCGGGATCGTGAACGTCCCGTTGAACTGCGCCCACTGGCCCTTCGTCGCCGTCACGCTGACCAGGTTGGTGTAGGTGCCACCGCCGTAGTGCATGGTGGCGAAGAACTGCTTCGTGGCCGGTCCGCTCTCGTTCTCGTACTTGATGCGGGCCGTGAGGGTGTATGCCTGA
This sequence comes from Micromonospora sp. D93, assembly GCF_018070365.1. Classification (NCBI taxonomy): domain Bacteria; kingdom Bacillati; phylum Actinomycetota; class Actinomycetes; order Micromonosporales; family Micromonosporaceae; genus Micromonospora; species Micromonospora sp. D93. The sequence goes on from NZ_JAGPXW010000003.1 coordinate 376,493, forward strand.
CCGGCCTGCACCTTGCCGCTGAGGTCCTGCATCGGGCCGGATCCGGTGGTCGTCCGGCTGGTGACCAGCGCGGCGTTCGCGCCTGCGTAGGCGTCCGACGTGGCCGACAACTGGGCGCCGTCGGTGGCGTTTCCGTTGTTCACGAACCAGCTGGTCAGGCCGTCCTCGAACCCGCCGTTGACGACGAGGTTCGTGTCGGCGGCCTGGACCGGCGCCGCCGGGGCGACGAACCCCGTGGCCAGCATCAGGCCGACTGTCGCGAGCGCTGCGACCCGTCCTCGGGTCGCCCGTCGCATTCGTTGTTCCACGAGACATCCTCCTTCATCTCTGACGTGCGGTCATCGGTGTACGGGGGATCGGTGGGTGCGCTTCCGTGGGTGGTCCGGACATCAGGGGTCGACCGCCGCCACCGGTCCGACAGTGGCCGGCGGCGCGGAACAGTTCCGCTGTGCCGCGCCGCCCGGCCGGTCGGTCGCCGGTCGCCGGTGGTGCTGGTCGGTGAGCCGAGGGCTGGTGGTGGGGTTATCCGCCGCAGGCGTTGGCGGGGTGCTGTGCGGAGTGGACAGTGGTCACGTCCCGGGCGGCGACAGTGCCCCTGACCCGAACCGTCGCCGAGCCGGCCGCCACCGACGCCGCACGCGTGTTGAACGACTGGTAGACATTCGCTCCCGGCGCGACGGCCGCGAACGACCGGTTCCCGTACGGGGTCTCCACCGTGATCTCGACCGGCTCGGAAGAGTCGTTGCGTGCCTGCACCGCCACGTACGCCTTGCCGCTCAGACAGCGGACCTGAGCGGTGGCCGTCACGGGCAGCGCCGCCAGCACTCCGAGTCGGGCCAGTTGGTAGCTGAGCGCCCGCTCCGGTGCGTCGATCTCGTTCTGGGTGCCGAACTGGCCGGCCCGTGCCGACGTCGCCGCCGCCAGCGCGGCCTGTGTCACGGCCCAGGCGTCGGCCGGGTAGTGGCGCGCGTCGAGCGACCGCGCGTGGGCGATGGCCGCGTCGAGGGCTGTGGTGTCCAGCGGCCGGGCCTGCGCCGTGAGCACGTCGCTGAGCAGGTAGTCGTCGAAGTCGACGTGGCCACCGGTCTCCTGGGTCGCGTAGTTGAACAGGCCCACCCGGTGACCCATGAAGTGCGCGAGGCTGCCGTCGAGCGCCTGCGGGCCGACGCGGTTGCCGAGCCGGGTCCACTGGACCCCGTCCAGGCTGTAGTAGAACGTCGTCCACAGTTGGCCCATCGGCGACGAGAAGTCGAGGTCCGCCTTCACGTGCACCTCGGTCGCGTCGTCCAGCGACACAGTGGTGCCCGACACGAAGTTCTCCAGCGTCGACTGGTCGAGGTCGACAGCGAACGGCTGCGACCGGTTCACGACGCCGAGGGCGTTCACCCCGCCGACGCGCTTCACCGCCACGTACGAGAATCCGCGGTTGTAGGCCGCCAGGCCCGCCACGTCGCCGTTCTTCATCCCGGAGATGTCCATCCGGGTCTGGACCGACTGCCGTGGCCCGAACGTCCGCTGCGAGAGCGTGTTACGCGCCTCCTCGAACCACGCCAACTCGGCCCGGTTGGACAGCTTCGTGTAGACGTACTGGCCGGTGACCACAGTGCCGGCCGTCAACCGCAGCCAGCCCTCGCGGTCGGTGAGTGACCAGTACCTGTTGTCCGGGGCGTGGTTCCACTCCCACGCCAGGTCCAGCCGTGACCCGTTCGGAGCGATCTCCGCCGGGTCGAGCGGCGCGGGGACCGTCCACTGCTCGTCCTGGTACGCCCTGTGCGGCGCGTCGTTGGCGAAGTCGTCCGAGGCGACGATGCTCTTCTGCCGCTCGAACGCCTCCTCGGCCGGGCTGAGCCGGATCGGCTTGTCGAACAGGCCGTTGACCGGCACGACCCCGTTGGTGCCGAAGGTCGGCCACCCGTCCTGCCAGGTGGCGGGGATGAGCGCCGGGATCCGACCGATCGGGAACGTGTCCCGGAAGAACATGCTGTGCCAGTCGGTTCCGCCGCCCGCGCGGCTGATCGGCACCAGGCTGCCCTGCGCGAAGCCGTTGGAGTTGAGCACTCCGCGCGCCTCGTAGGTGTTGACCCCACCGGCCGAGGTGTAGCGGCCGAGCAGGTCCTTCGACCGGAACATCACGACCTGGCGGCCCTGCCCGGACGGCCAGGTGATGATGACGGCGTAGTACCAGCCGTCGATGTGGTAGACCTGCGCGCCCTCGAAGAGCCCGCCGATGAACGGCTGCCCGGCGTAGTTGTTGGCCGTGAAGATGTTCGGGTAGTCCTGCGCGATGGCCGTCAGGTCGGCGTTGAGGCGTACTGCACTGGTGCCGCCGGAGCCGTAGAAGATGTACGGCGTGCCGTCGACGTCGAAGAAGAGCGACGGGTCGTGCAGGCCACGGCCGAGGGCGGTGCGCTGCCACGGACCGTTCTCGATGTCGTCGGTGCGGTAGAGGTACGCCCCACTGAGGTTGTTGGTGTTGAAGACGGCGTAGAACATGCCGTCGTGGTAGCGCAACGACGACGCCCACTGGCCCTGGCCGTACGAGTTCTGGCCGTTGCGCAGCGAGAACGAGTCGCCGATGCTCGCCCGGTCGAAGACGTAGTTGACGATCTCCCAGTTGACGAGGTCGTACGACTTCATGATCGGCGCGCCCGGGCTCAGGTGCATTGTCGTGCTGATCATGTAGTAGGTGTCGCGGCCCTCGTCGTTCTCGGCGGCCGGCACCCGCTCGACGCTGATGTCCGGCACGTCGGCGTTGAGCAGTGGCACCGAGTAGGTGCCGGCGCCGGTGTCGGTCGAGGTGTACGACGACCGGGGCGACCATCCGTCGTCGCCGTGCGCGGCAGCGGGTGCGGCAACCAGGCTCGCACCGACGAGAACGGCTGCCGATGCGAACGCGCACAGCGGACGAAAACGACGCGGAAACACTGTGGACACCCAGCCGACCAGCGCCTGCGAGGTGCGGCGGGCGACAACGTTCAGCCTGTTCACAGCGAATCTGCGGGCGGAGTTCAGGACACGCGAGCGAACCGACACGGCCAAGGCGAGCTCCAAACGCGAGAGCGGCGTGAAGGCCATCGTGTTATCGCTAACAACCCCTGTCAAGACAATCAATGAAACGCGCCCGAAGTATCCCCGTAACCATACCCATCAACCACAGTGGACAGTGCCACCGCAGCTCCAACCCCGGTGATCATGAAGTTATTGCCCTGACACGCCGCTTGGGGTCAAGGGTTGAGTGCAATCGTTAGGGCGCGATGACTTCCGCGAGGCGTTGGGTTGGGGTGGCCCAGCCCAGCGTTTCGCGGGGTCGGGTGTTGAGTTCGTGGGCGATGTTGTCCAGGCCGTTCTGGTCGATGGTGCGGAAGTCGTAGCTGCCCTTGGGGAAGTACTGGCGCAAGAGCCCGTTGGTGTTCTCGTTGGTGCCGCGTTGCCAGGGACTGTGGGGGTCGCAGAAGTAG
>NZ_JAGPXW010000030.1:0-94941 GCF_018070365.1 Micromonospora sp. D93
GGGGGTCGGGGCGGGCGAAGGGGGCGGCGGGGGTGACCGTCAGGTCGGCTGGGGCCGGTAGGCCGTCCTCGATCGGGTCGTGGTCTCGGCGGCGGCGCCAGGGTCGTGGTGCTGGCGCGTCGGCGGGGCGGTCGTCGTCCGGTGGCCCGGCGAGCGCGCCGGGGGGTACGGCGGGCGTCAGCCGCAGGGCGGCCGCGAACAGCAGACAGGCGGCGAACGCCATCACCAGCCCACGGCCGTACTCGGCCTGGAAGCCGTCCTGGGACGAGTAGGGGAGGTTTCGCTGCCCGGCGTCGTTGAGGGTGGCCGCGGCGGCGACCAGGAGTGCCAGCAGGGCGCCGGCCATGGCGAGACCGGCCAGCCGAGCGTTCGGCCGCACGGCCGCCGTGCCGCGCAACGCCAGCGCCACGGTGCAGACCAGGGCGAGGAGCCCGACCAGGTAGCCGACCCCGAAGCCACCGATCTCGGACACCCCGGCGGGCACCTTGATCGTCGTGTTCCCCTCGGGCCCGCCGTTCGGCAGGCTCATCACCAGCCACTCACCGATGAGTGAGGCGATCGCCGCCACCGCGCCCAGACCGGCGAGCAGCAGGGGCAGCCGAGGATCCTGCGCGAAGTCGGCCAGGGACCAACCGAACCGGCGTCGCGGAGCCGGGTCGACGGCACCCCACTCGATCACCGCCGGGGCCTCGGAGCGGTCGCCCTGCCGCGGGATTGGAAGCTCCTCGGACATCGGCCACCCTTCCGCCGGTCACGGACCTGGGTCGCATCATGGCACAGCAAGCTGGTGGTGACAGGGATCGCAGGGCCGGCGAGCGCGCCGGTCTGTCGCTCGACGGTCGCCTTTCCGCTAGCGTTTGCCTCATGCCAATCCGTACCGCTTCAGCACAGTGGCAGGGCAATCTCACCGAGGGCGGGGGCACCGTCCGCACCGGTAAGGGCGGCCTGTCCGGCAACTACTCCTTCAAGTCGCGCTTCGAGGAGGGTGAGGGCACCAACCCCGAGGAGCTCATCGCCGCCGCGCACGCCGGCTGCTTCTCGATGGCGTTCTCCAAGGCGCTTGCCGACGCGGGCTCGACGGCCACCTCGGTCGAGACCACCGCCAAGGTGCACCTGGACAAGACCGACGCCGGCATGAGCGTGACCCGGATCGACCTGGAGACCGTCGGCCAGGTCCCGGGTATCGACGACGCCGAGTTCCAGAAGCTCGCCGAGGCCGCCAAGGCCAACTGCCCGATCTCCCGCCTGCTCTCGCCGGGTGCCGAGATCACCCTCAGCGCCCGCCTGGCTGCCTGAGCGAGCCGACCCACACCGGTACGTCCACGGAAGGAGCCTCCGCCCGGTCCAGGGTGGTCGCTTCTTCCGTGCATGTGCGGGCTGACGGCCACGGTCGTGCAGCAGGACCGGGCCGCGTGCCCCCGCGTCGGGCACAATGGGCGAGGTGCCGGTGGAGATGAGCCGTGAGCGCTTCGAGGAGTTGGTCGGCGAAGCCCTCGACGACGTGCCCGAAGAACTGCTCGGCCTGATGAACAACGTGGTGATCCTGGTCGAGGACGACCCACCACCGGGAGAGGCCGACCTGCTCGGCCTCTACGAGGGGCATGCGCTGACCCAGCGCGGCTGGGACTACTCCGGCGTGCTGCCCGACCGGATCTTCATCTACCGCCGTCCGATCCTGCGGATCTGCGACAACGACGAGGACGTCATCGACGAGGTGGCGGTGACAGTGGTGCACGAGATCGCCCACCACTTCGGCATCGACGACGCGCGGTTGCACGCCCTCGGCTGGGGCTGAGCCCGCCGCCCGTCCGATGGGCGCTGCTTGCCGTGGTCGCCTACCGTCGGTGCAGCGAACGCGACCCTATTCAGGAGGCCCTTTCATGCGCAGCGAGCTGTTCTCCGCGGAGAATCTGGAGAAGGAGTCCGCGCAGCCCGGCATGCGGTTGCAGAACTCCAAGATGTTGAAGATCGAGCTCAACGGCGAGGCGATGGCCCGGGTCGGGTCGATGGTCGCCTACCAGGGGAACGTGCAGTTCCAGGCGCTGGGCTCAGGCGGGCTCGGCAAGTTCCTCAAGCAGAAGCTCACCGGCGAGGGTGTCCCGCTGATGAAGGTCTCCGGCCAGGGTGACGTTTTCCTCGCCGAGTTGGCCAAGGACGTGCACATCATCGACCTGGAGCCGGGCGACGCCCTCTCCATCAACGGCAGCAGCGTGCTCGCCTTCGACTCCACCCTCCAGTACGACATCAGGATGGTCGGCGGCGCCGGGATGGCGTCCTCGTCGGGCCTCTTCAACTGTGTGTTCAGCGGCTACGGGCGCATCGCCATCACCACCAAGGGCACCCCGGTCGTGCTCAACGTGGACGCCCCGACGTACGTCGACCCGCAGGCGGCGGTCTGCTGGTCGGCGAACCTCCAGACCGGTTACCACCGGGCCGAGCAGCTCGGCCTCGGCACGCTGCTCGGCCGTCGCACCGGTGAGTCGTTCACCATGAGCTTCGCCGGTCAGGGCTTCGTGGTGGTGCAGCCGTCCGAGGAGCCGCCGGTCCTGGGCAGCGGCCAGCAGCAGCAGGAGGGCGGTCTGCTCGGCGGTCTGCTGAGCTGACCGCGGCGGTGCGGGCGCTCCTGATCTTCGGGGGCGCCCCGCCCCCGGGTCAGGTCAACTCACCGGTCCGCAGTCGGGTCAGCCAGGCCGCCGCGTCGGCGTAGTCGACGTCGGAGAGGCCCGCCGGCGCGGGTACCGGGCGTTCGCCCGCCGCCTCGGCCCACCGGTGCCGGGGATAGGAGCCCAGGAAGCGGACGTCGGCGCAGACCCGGCGGAGCCCCTGCAGCGCCTCGCCCAGGCGTACGTCGACCACGTGGCCGGTGCAGTCCAGGAAGAAGACGTAGCGGCCCAGCGCCTCGCCGGTCGGACGGGACTCGATCCGGGTCAGGTTGACCCCCCGGACGGCCAACTCCATCAGCACGGACAGCAGCGCGCCGACCCGGTCGTGGGCGATGTAGACCGCGAGCGAGGTGAGGTCGTCACCGGTCGGCGGCGGTGGCGGCCCGGGGCGGGACACCAGCGCGAACCGGGTCACCGCGTCGGGGTGGTCGGCGATCTTGTCGGCGAGTGTGGTGAGTCGGTGCCGGGCGGCGCCGATCGGCGCGCAGATCGCCGCGTCGTACTCGCCCGTGCCGGCACCGGCGGCGGCCGCGCCGTTGGAGAGCACGTCGACCACCACGGCGTCGGGCAGGTGGTCGCGCAGCCAGCCCCGGCACTGGGTGGACGCCTGTGGGTGGGCCGCCACGGTGCGGATCGAGGTCAGTGAGGTGCCGGGCCGCGCGGCGAGCACGAACTCCACCGACAGGATCACCTCTCGGGTGATCACCAACGGCTCGCCCTCGGCCATCTCGTCCAGCGTGACGCCCACCGCGCCGCCGATCGAGTTTTCCAGTGGCACCAGCGCGGCGTCGGCGTCGCCGGCGCGGACGCTGTCCAGCGCCTCCCCGACGCTACGTGCGGGCGTACGGGTGCCGCGCTCGGCGGCGGGTATGGAGCGCAGAGCCTGCTCGGCGAAGGTGCCCTCCGGCCCGAGGAAGACGAAACGTGTCGGCGGTGTTCCCGGCATGCCGATCAGCCTACGCACCCGGTCCGTTGGCCGGGCCGGCGTCACAGGCGAGGGCGCGGATCCCGGCCGGGCTGGTGGCGCGTACCTCGATGGTGCAGACGTCCGTGCCGGCGGTGACCAGCACCGGGGCGCTGGGCTCGCCCCGGGTGACCACCTGGAGTTCCTCGTGCCCGGTCACCGTCAGCACTGTGAACTGCCAGTCGCCGGCGCAGAGCGGCCCGGTGCGGACCTGGACCCGGACGTTCGCCGGCAGCACTCCGGCCCGGCCGCGCAACAGTCGCAGCACCCGTTGGCCGGTCGGCCCGTTGCGGCAGGCCGTCGCGACCAACCCGGCGTCGGGGGTGGGCGTGACAGTAGGGAGAGGCGGCGCGGTGGCCGGCGGGGTCGCCGGTGCGGTGCTCGGGGCGGGCGTCGTCGGGGTCGCGGTGTGGGTGGGCACGCCGGTCGGCTCTCCGAGCCCGGGTGGGGCGCCACAGCCGGCCAGCACGACGACAGCGAACGCCGCGACGGCCATCGGCAGGACCCGGGCGAGGGTACGCACGGGAACGCGGTCGGGTGTCCGGCCAGGAGTTGCCGGTGGGGTGTTGACCGTCGCCCGCGCCGAGGGGGACGCGGGGTGGGGTGGGGTGAACGGCACGGGCCGATCCTCGGGACATCGGAGAATTCGTCGCGGCCGGGGTGGCCGTGCCCATCGTAGGGCGAGCCGCTGATCGGGTGAAGGTCAGCCGGTGACGCGGTGCCCGGCGCGCTGGAGTGCGGCCGTGCCCTCGGTCAGTCGGACGGTCGGCACCAGCAGATAGTCGGTGTCGAAGGTGGAGAACGTGACGGCGCTGACCCGTGCCTCGGCGAGCGGGTCGACGAGCGCGGCCAGGCTGCCGGTGCCGGCCAGCGTCACCGGGGCGGTGACCCGTAGACAGCGCCAGGTCGTCTCGACCACGGCCTGGGCCGGCGCCCGGTCGGCTGGGCAGATCACGGAGATCCCGTCGGAGGTCCAGCTCACCGTCACCACGTCCGCGCCGCTCAGCCCGCTCGACAGCGCGTACGGCAGGGTGGTGCCGGCGGCCAGCCGGCACACCGCGTATTCCCCCGGCAGTAGAGCGATGTCGAGCATGAGGGCACCCTACGGCCTTCGTGCGGGCCTACCCCGGCAACGCCGCGTGCGGCGAAGGACACACTCCGCCGCAGGTCAGACCTCGGAGAAGAAGGTGAGTGAGCCAGCGACGGTGCCGTCGGTGAGCACCGGGGTGGAGATCGCGTCGACTGTCGCGTCGGAGCTGCCGGCCGAGGCGGCCTGCACCCGGAGTAGCCCACGGGCGAGTCGGCCGGAGGAGAGCGCCAGCAGGGGCGGGATCTTGTCGATCTCGGCTTCGGTCAGCTCGCCCCGGTTGGCCGTGAAGTCGAGCAGACGCAGCCCGCCGTCGAGCAGCGGTCGACCGATCAGCCCGGCCGGCTCACCGAGACAGAGCAACTCGCAACCGGTCGTGGAGATCGCCACCACCCGGGTGTCGGCGTCGATCAGCAGGCACGGCTCATCGGCTCGGGAGACTGTCGACGACCATTGGCCGACGTTGTCGGACTCCGGCTCTGTCGAGGCCCGCGCCGCCGGCACGAACGCTTCCGAGAGCGAAAGTTCGACGTGGGCCACCGCGCCTCCTATGTGCACCGATCGACTGTCCACGCTAGCGGGTCGCCGACGAATCACCGAGCGCACCTGGTCACCGGGGCGCGGCGTTGACCGCAGCGACCGATGACGGCGCGGAGACCGGTGAGGTGAACGGGGGGACCGGAGCCGCGTGGCGTCGCCGGTGACGTTACCGGCGGTGGGCCGGCTTGTCAGCGGCCGTTCGGCCCTCGTCGTACCACCGGTAGTCGGCAGTTGGACGGTACGTGCCGTTCAGCCAGGTGCCGGGGTGCTGTGCGACCCGGGAAAGCTTCTCGGCGGTGGCGGGGCTGATCCGGCTGCCACCGGCCACGAGCAGCCGGTCCAGTTCCCGGTGGGTGGCCATCAGGCAGTCCTTCGGAAGCCCGTAGACGCTAATCACGCCGGAGCCGACGAAGGTCAGCACCGGCGTCACCGGAACGGGCAGCCCCACCGCTTCGGAGAGCGCCTTGCTGGCCCGCTTGGCGTCCCGGCGGGACTCGGCCACGTACGGGGGCCGCTTGCCGTTGATCTGCACCACGTCTCCGGCGACGAGCACCCTGGCCCGGCCGTGGTCGGCGATGGTCACGGCGAAGAGGCCGCTCGGCCCGATGGCGAGGAACCCGGCCCGATCGTCCTGACCGCGGTCGAGGACGTCCGTCACGTCGGTGCGGGGCCACTCGATCACGTGCCAGGCGGGCCCGAGATGGTCGAGTTGGCCCAACGCCCGTGCCCCGGCCGCCTCCAGGCGGCGTGCACCCCGCTCGGCCCGACGGCGGCGGGCCCATTCGAGCGGTGTCGGACGGACCGGTTCGAGAACCCCCGGCGTCTCGACGCGGGGGTGTGGCACCGCGACGGGCGGCAGTGCCCGAGCGGACGGTACGGCTCGTCGTGCGGGAAAGACAGTCATCGCGACCTCCGGCAAAAGGTCCCTCGAAGTTATGTCCTCACTACCCTACGTTGCCACTACCGGTGTTCGGCAAGCCGGAGCGCCGGAGTGAGTGTGGATGAATGCCATATTCATCCACAGTTCTTTTCTCGGATGCCGCTAAACCCTGCCCTACGCTGCGGGAGTGACCCACTACGTCGACAGTGAAGTCGGGCGGCTCGGCACCGTACTGCTGCACCGGCCCGGCCCCGAACTGGCCCGGCTCACCCCACGCAACAACGACTCGCTGCTGTTCGACGCGATCCCGTGGGTGGGGCGCGCCCAGGAGGAGCACGACGCGTTCGCCGCCGCCCTGCGCGAGCGCGACGTCGAGGTGCTCTACCTCGCCACCCTGCTGGCCGAGACGCTTGCCGTAGCCGACGCCCGGGCCGAACTCACCGAGCAGGTGCTGCGCTCCCGACGGCTCGGCGACACCCTGCGCTCCCGCGTCGCCGACCACCTCGCCTACCTGGACCCGGCCGCCCTGGCCGACGTGCTCACCGCCGGGCTGGCCCACGAGGAGTTGCGGATCAGCTCGGAGCGACCGGGTGGACTGGTCTACACGCTGATGGACCGACACGACTTCGTCATCGATCCACTGCCCAACCTGCTGTTCACCCGCGACTCGTCGCTGTGGATCGGCGACCGGGTAGGTGTCACCAGCCTGGCCATGCCGGCCCGCCGCCGCGAGACCACCCTGACCGACGCCATCTACCGCCACCACCCCCGGTTCGCCGGCACCGAGTTCGTCTACCGCCCCGGCCTGGAGCACCTGGAGGGCGGGGACGTGCTGCTGCTCGCACCCGGGGTGCTGGCGGTCGGTGTGGGCGAGCGGACGACCCCGGCCGGCGCCGAGCGTCTCGGCCGGCAGGTCTTCGCCGCCGGCCTGGCCCACACCATCCTGGTGGTGCCGATCGCCCAGAAGCGCGCCACCATGCACCTCGACACCGTGTGCACGATGGTCGACGTGGACGCCGTGCTGATGTACCCCAACATCGCGAGCGCGCTGTCCGCGTACACGGTGATCGCCGGCGCGGACGGCGAGGACCCCCGGGTGGACGGGCCGGCGCCGTTCCTGCGGGCCGCCGCGGACGCGATGGACCTCGACCTGCTCCGGGTCATCGACACCGGGCTGGATCCGGTCACCGCGGAACGCGAGCAGTGGGATGACGGCAACAACACCCTCGCGCTGGCCCCCCGGCTGTGCGTCGGCTACGAGCGCAACACCGAGACCAACGCCCAACTGGAGCGGGCCGGCATCGAGGTGATCCCGATCGCCGGCTCCGAGTTGGGCTCCGGCCGCGGCGGACCGCGCTGCATGTCCTGCCCGATCACCCGCGACCCGCTACCCGCCGCCGGCTGAACGGGACGACGGCCCCGGCTCAGCGCAGGGTGAGCTGGCGGCCGAGCAGCCCCTGACGGGCCCGACGGCCGGCGGCGTCGAGAGGGTCGGTGACGGTGAGCGCCTCCGCGTACCGCTTGGCGAACTGCGCCACCGGCTCCTCCCACTCGGCCGCCGGGGTCTCCTCCGGCAGGTCCCAGACCGGCACGAGTCGACCGTGCGCGCGGAACATGCCGGCGAACTTGGTCTGCTCGCCGAGGGTCAGCGTGCCGGCCGCGCCGAGGCGGGCCAGCGCGTCGAGTGCGGCGTCCTCGTCGTCGGGCAGCACCCACCGCACGTGGGCCTTCTCCGGCACCTGACACCAGTAGGCGGCCTTCGCCGCGGTCAGCCGGACCGTCGGGTAGATGGCCGCGTTCGCCCGCTCCAGGGACGCCTGGACGGTCGGATCGTCGGCGGCCCCGGGGTCGAGCCAGAAGTCGAAACCGTCGTGCATGGTGATATCCAGCGGACCGTCCACGAGGATGTCCTGCAGACGCGGCCCGGGCCCGGGCAGCGGCGGCACTGCCACCTGGCCGCCCGGCTCGGTGCGCAGCGCGCTGAGCAACGCGTCGGCCAGATCCCGGGAGACGTCGCCGGACTGCTGGTGACGCTGGAGACCGATGAGTACGCGGCCGTCCGGCTTGGTGATCGCCGGGGCGGCCATCGGCAGCACAGTGGCGAGCGTCGCCTCCCGGTCACCGAACTCCTCGACCAGGGCGGGCGCCAGCCGCAGCGGGGCGGAGGCGGCGGGCACCAACTCGCGCAGCGCGATCCACTCGGACTCGTCGACCAGCCCGTCGAACGGACGCGGCACGAAGACGTCCCGCACCTTGTCGCGGCGGGGAGCGGTGTCGGTGGCGGTGCGCTGGCTCTTTCGACGCTTACTCACGGCGTCACAGCCTAGAGCCCCGGGCGGCTGGCCGTGGCCGGGACCCGCCCGAGCCGTACTCAGCCCGCCGGCACCAGGTTGGGTCGGGGTGCCGGCACCCTGTCGAACTCCGCCCAGACGCGCTGGCCCATGCCGTCCTGCTCGACGCCCCAGCGGCTGGCCAGGCCGGCCACGATGTGCAGCCCGCGCCCGTCCGCCGCGTCCGGACTGGCCGTCCGGAGCCGTGGCCCGGTGCTCGGGCCGCCGCCGTCGGTGACCCGCAGCTGGATCAGTGCGCCCTCGGCCGACGGCCGCAGCCGCCAGGCAACCCGGATCACGCCGCCGGGCAGAGGTCTGGCGTGCCGCACCGCGTTGCCCACCAACTCCGCGAGTACGGCGATCAGGTCCGCGAGGAGCGTCGGGGGTACGACGTCCGCCAGCTCGGCGGCGAGCCGGTGCCGGGCCAGCCGTGCCCCGCCCGGATGGTGGGGAACCACCACGCACCAGGCTTGATCCCTCGCTGCTGCCGCCGCTGCTGCCGCTGCCACCGTCGCCTCCACGTCGCGCCACCCCTGGTCAACCGCGTGGTAGCCGCACCTCTGCGACCGTACCGCCGCCGGTCCTCGGACGTAGGGATACCCATCCATTCTGCTGTTCAACGATTCGGCGGACGAGATAGAGGCCGAGCCCGGCCCCCGGGTAACCGCGACGGTCGCCCGACTCGCCCTGCCAGAACCTGTCGAACGCCCGCTCCACGTGCTCGGGGCGGATGCCGATGCCCTGGTCACTGACCCGGAACGCCACCAGTTGACCCTGGCCGCAAGCAGTGATCTCGATGGGGGAATCCGGTGCCGAGTACTTACCGGCGTTGGTCGTCAACTCGGTCAGCACGGTGGCCAGGCTGGGCCGGTGACCGAGCGCCTTGGGCAGATCGCCCGGGAGGCGGAGCACCAGCCGGCGGCGCAACTCCGCAGGCAGGTCCCCGACGGCGGCGCGCAGCGCCTCGCCGAGGTCGAACGGGGTGGGAGGGTCGTCGCCCGGTCCCGCCTCGGCCGCCGAGCTGAGGAGACGGTCGACCAACCGGGCCAGCTCGTTGGCGCGTTGCCCGATCACCCGGGCCGCCTGCCGTCGGTCGACCTCGGTCAGCGACTCCCAGTGGTCGGTGAGGGTGTCCGCGTACCCCTTGATGACGGTGACCGGGGTGCGCAGCTCGTGGCTGGTCACCGCGATGAACAGCTCCCGGTCGTGGTCGCGGCGCTGCTGGTCGGTGATGTCGCGGAAGGTGACCACCCGCAACGTGCCCGGGCCGGGCAGGTCGCCGGAGGTGATCCGCAGCCAGCGGCCGTCCGGCATCCGGTGGTCCCGAACCTGCCCGGAAGGCGGCAGCGGGAACGGCAGTGGGCGGCTCAGCGCCTGCTCGACCGTCCGGCCGGTGACCTGGGCGGCGGCCGGGTTCCAGAGCCGGACGTGCCCGTCCCGGTCGACGACGGCCAGCCCGTCGGCGAGGGCCGCCACCACCGGGCCGTCGCCGTGCACAGGCAGGCCACTCTGGTCGCCGTACATGTGTCCGACGCAGGACGCGAGGTAGGCGACCACGCCCTGCTGCTCGGCGCCCGGCTCGTCGTCGCCCGGGTAGAGCGCGTGCAGGCTGCCGACTGTGTGACCGCCGATCTCGGCCCGGGAGACCGCCATCCGGCGCAGGCCGCTGCCGGCCAGTTCGCCGGCCAGCTTGCCGTTGAGGTCACTGACCCGCACCTGGCGCACCCGTGGCCCGGAGAGCAGGCAGACGGTGTCCGGGTCGTCGACCGCCAGCGGTCGACCGAGGGCCCACTCCGCCGCGCCGGTCGCGGCGATCACGCGACCGCCGGTCGGGCCGAACTCGACGAACGCCATCCCGGTCGCGCCGAGCGCCGGCTGGGCCACCCGGAGCAGTTGGGTGAGGACCGGCAGGCCCGCGTCCCCAGAGTTGATCATCTCGATCACGACGGTGTGGCCGGCGAGGAGAGCGGGGAAATCGATACGCTCCGGCATGTGCCGAGTCTGCCCCGCCGACCCGCATTTGGGCACCCCCGCCCGGCCGATGGGGTCAGCGGCTCAGCCGGGCGAGGGCGTACGCCGGCCGGTCGGTGATGATCCCGTCCACCCCGGCGGCCAGCACCAACTCCAGGTCGGTCGGTTCGTTGACCGTCCAGACGTACACCTGGTTGCCGGCCGCGCGCAGTGCGGGCAGCAGTTGCGGGCGGGCCCGGACCAGGCCGATTCCCGGCCCGGCGATCCGGGCGCCGAACGGCAGCCGGCCCAACCGCAACCAGCGCGGCAACACCTCCAGCAACAGCACGGTGGGCAGCGTCGGGGCCAACTCGTGCACCCGACGGACCGCCAGCGGGGAGAACGACATGACGGTGACCTGTACCGGGTCGTCCGGCGCGGGGTCGGCCAGCCCGTACCGGCGCAGCAGGCTGACCAGCCGCCGTTCCACGTTCGAGCCGTAGCGGGACGGGTGCTTCGTCTCGACCAGCAGCCGGACCGGCCGGCCGGCGGCGAGCACCGCGTCCAGGAGCCGGGCCAGGGTCAGTAGCCGGGTGTGCGACTCGTCCGGCGGCAGGTCGCCGTTCGGCGCGCTGCCCGGGTGCCACGAGCCGAAGTCCAGGGCGTCCAGCTCGGCGAGCGTACGCGCGCTGACCAGACCGCGACCGTTGCTGGTGCGGTCGAGTCGTCGGTCGTGCACACAGACCAGATGCCCGTCCCGGGTCAGCCGGACGTCGCACTCCAGGCCGTCGGCGCCCTCGTCGAGAGCGCGCAGGTACGCGGCGAGGGTGTGCTCGGGTAGGTCGAACGAGGCGCCGCGGTGCGCGAAGACCAGTGGCCCGCCCATTCCGCCGGCCTCAGATGACCTGGCCGGGCTGCCCGTTCGCGTCGACCACCGGTCGGCCGACCGCAGCCCACTGGCGCATCCCGCCGTCGGCGTTGCGCACCTGCTCCCAGCCGTTGTTGATCAGGTAGGCGACGACCTGGGCGGAGCGCCCGCCGGAACGGCAGACGACCGCCACCTCCCGGTCGGTGGGCACCTCGGCCAGCCGGGCCGGCAGCTCCATCATCGGCAGGTGGTGGGCGGTGGGCGCGTGGCCAGCCGCCCACTCGTCGTCCTCCCGCACGTCCAGCAGGTAGGTCTCGGCGGCGATCTCGGTCACGGGCACGGTGGGAACCTGGGGTCCGAACACAGGAAGCAACACTAGATCCTCCCGGCCCGGTTCGGCACCGACCGGGCCGTCGGCACCGTCACAACCGGGTCACCCAGCGGGGGTTGGCCTGCGCCCAGGCCGGCACCCGCGTGCCGCTGAGCGCCTCGAAGAGCCCGTCGCCCCCGTTGTCCAGCACCACGTACGAGACCTCGTCGATGGTCTGCGGCGAGGAGGGCACCTGGACGCCGCGCATCCCGTCGGGCGGCAGCGCGCGGAGCGCGAGGAGCAGGTCCTCCAGGGGTACGCCGTTGGTGTCGACGGTCAACGAGCCGCCTACCGCCCGGAGCACCTGGTCCAGTTTGACGGGGTTGCTCCGCAGGTCCGCCCGGCCGGCGCTGTCCAGCATCGCCCGGAGCAACTGCTGCTGGTGGTGTTGTCGGTCGTAGTCACCGCCGGGCAGGTCGTAGCGCTGTCGGACGTAGTCCAGCGCCTGCGCCCCGTCCATCTGGTGGCAGCCGGTGGGAAAGACACGGTTGGTGTGGATCGAGCGGACCTCGGTGTCCACGCACATCTGCACCCCGCCCAGCAGGTCGATGACCTTCCGGAAACCGGAGAAGTCGATCAGAGCGGCGCCGTCGAACCGGAGTCCGGTGAGCCGGTGCAGGGTGGCGGAGAGTAGTTGGGCGCCGGCCTGCCCGCCGCCGCCGTGCTCGTACGCCGCATTGATCTTGTCTTGACCGCCGCCGAAGCCGTTCGCGGGCGGGATGGCGACCAGCAGGTCACGCGGGATGGAGACCAGGTACGCCTCCCGCTGCCCGGCGGGGACGTGCACGATGAGGATGGTGTCCGAGCGTTGGTCCGGGCCGCTGTCGCCCGGGCGCCGGTCGGAGCCGACCAGGAGATAGTTGAGTGGCCCGTCCAGGTCGGTGCGGTCGGTGCGGGCGGCGGGGTCGAGCAGTTGCTCCTTGGTCACCGTGCGGTCGTACCGGTGGCTGAGCGTCTTGAGCCCGGCCACGGCGAGCCCCGCCAGCAGGACGAGGGCCAGGCCGATGCCGAGCAGGATCCGCGGCCCACGGGCGCGAGGCACGTGGCCGGACGGGGCCGCTCCGGCCCGGCCCGCTGCGTTCCGTCCCCACCTGGACGTGACCGCCTCCCCGCAGCCGATACGTGAAACCTGCTCACGTCAGGCTACGGGCGGTGACGGGGTCGTCGCTGGCTTTCCGCGACTCCCGGCCTCACTTGCGAGTGGAGATCACCTCGGGGTGGGTGAAGACGAACTCGGCGAGTTTGTCCTGCTTGACGGCCCGGAACATCGCCATCGTCTCTTCGCTCAAGCCCTCGGTGTTGTTGTTGTTGGCGTTGAAGGTGCCGTTGTTGGTCTTGAGCATGCTCAGCTCGTTGCCGGTGACCCCGCGCATGGTGAAGATGAAGTCCTCGATCGGCACGCCGCCGGTGTCCAACACGAACGCCTTGCCCGCCGCCTTGATCAGGTTGTTCATCTTGGCCGGGTTGGACAACATCCCGCCCTCGGTGGCCTTCTTCGCCATCGCCTTGATCAGCTGCTGCTGGTTGGCCTGCCGGTCGTAGTCGCCGTTCTTGAGGGTCTTGCGCTGGCGGGAGTAGTCGAGCGCCGCCCAACCCTCCATCTCCTGGCAGCCCTTCTTGTGCACCACCGGGGTCCGCTGCTTGCCGGTCTTCTTGGCATCCGCGTTCCACATCGGCTTGCCGTCGACGTACGACATGTGCAGCGACTTGACCTCCTGGCTGACACAGATCCGCACCGTGCCCAGGGTGTCGATGA
This sequence comes from Micromonospora sp. D93, assembly GCF_018070365.1. NCBI lineage: Bacteria > Bacillati > Actinomycetota > Actinomycetes > Micromonosporales > Micromonosporaceae > Micromonospora > Micromonospora sp. D93. The sequence continues at coordinate 13,409 of NZ_JAGPXW010000030.1, forward strand.
CGTTCTTGAAGCCACCGAAGTTGATGATCGCCGCGCCGTCGAAGCTGATCCCGGTGAGCCGCTTGATCGTCTGGGCCATCAGCTGGGCGCCACCCTCCCAGCCGCCGCCGTTGGCGGCACCGGCCTGGAAGGCGGCATTGATCTTGCCGGAGCCGCCGCCGTAGCCGCTCTTCTCGAACGCCGGGATCTGCGCCTCGGTGTCCCGGGGGATCGAGATCAGGTACGCCTGGTCGTGCGTGGCCGGAATGTGCAGGACGATGATGCTGTCCGAGCGGACGTCGTCGGCGGCCCAGCGCTCCCGCGCGTCCACGCCGAGCAGCAGCATGTCGATCGGGCCGTCCAGGCTCGCGCCGCCCTCGGCGTCGGACTTGCCGGCCTCACCGAGCAGGTTGCCCTTGGCGATGCCGCCGGTCGCCTGCCCGATCAGGGCCTTGCTGCCGACGATGGCCACCCCGCTGCTCAGCATCAGCACGGCACCGAAGACCACTGTCAGCCTGGCCCAGAGCGGGTCCTTGCGCTTGGTCCGCTTCTTCGAACCACCGCCACCCGGGCGGTCGCCACCGCCACCACCGCCGCTACCGGGCGGGCGGGCGCCCGGCCCGCCGCCCGAGGGGCGTGCCTGAGCGGGGATGGCCGCAGCGACTCGACCGCTGGGGGCGGCTGACCCGGGGGAAGAAGGGTGACGACTGGCCTGAACCGGCATGCGTGCTCCAGCTCGTGATCAGGAGGGGGCGGCACCACTGTACGTACATCAAATCGACTTGGCGAGTTCATCCCGGGTCAATCCGGACGTCGAATTTTGCAGACTCAGTCGATCGTCGCTGTTCGATGACCCGAACGGCTGGTGCCCCTCGGGCCGTGGTCAGCCGCCGTCGTTGCTCTTCGGCGGGTTGGCCTTGACCCAGTCGGCCATCGTGTCCGCCGACATGGCCTGGTACATCGCGAGCGCCTTCTCCCGGTCCGACACCACCACCGACTCGCCGTTGATCGTGTCGCTGCCCGAGTTCGGGCTGGTCACAAAGGTGAGGTTCTGGCCGCGCAGGTTACGGAACTGCAGCGCCATGTCTGTAACCGAGAAAGTCTGGTCGACGGTTACGGCCGCGGTCACCGACTTGAGGAAATCGTTGAGCTTCTTCGGGTTCGCCAGCGTGCCCGTGCTGGCCGCCTTGTCCATCAGCGCCCGCAGGAACTCCTGCTGGTGCCGCATCCGGGCGAAGTCCCCGTCCGGGAACTGCTTGCGCTGCCGGATCCAGTCCAACGCCTCCGCGCCGTCCATGTGGTTGGTGCCCTTGGTGAACGTCCGGTACGGCTTGTGGATCGAGGTGACGGTTCGCTCGACCTTCAGGTCCACCCCGCCGAGGGCGTCGGTGACCTCCTTGAAACCGCCGAAGTCGATAGCCATCACGTGGTCGATCCGAACGTCGGTGAAGCACTCCACGGTGCGTACCGCCAGCGGCAGCCCACCGAACGCGAACGCCGCGTTGATCTTCGCGCGCGATCCGGAGCCGCAGTCCGCGCCGGCGCTCTCCGGGATCGGCACGTACAGGTCCCGGGGGATGGAGACCAGGTAGGCCTCCTGGTGGTCGGCCGGGATGTGCATGACGATGATCGTGTCGGCGCGCCACTGGCTTTTGCTGTCGACAGGCGCGTCCGGGTCCCGCGAGTCGCTGCCGACCAGCAGGATGTTCAGCGCCCCATCGACGGTCTTGGCCGGCCGACCGCCGGTGATCTCCGCGAACGGGTCGGTGCGGGCCAGGTCACTGTTGAGGTTGCGGGCGTACAACCAGGCGCCGACGCTGCCGAGCAGCGCCAGCACCAGCACCGCGATCCCGGCCACGAGCGCGATCCGGCCCCAACGCGGTCGTGGGCCACGCCGACCGGGCCCACCGGCGTCACCCGGGCCGCCGGGCCCGGTGGGGCCCGCCGGGCCACCGGACCGAGGCTGCTCCTCGTCGTACGACGGGTAGAAGCGCGCCTCGGTCGGACGGGCACGCCCGGAGGCGCCCCGGTCGGGGCCGGGCACCGACGCGCGCCCGGCGCTGCGGTGCAGGTGCGGATGTGGGACGCCGGCAGACGAGGTCGCGGACATGTAACTCAGGGTACGTAGCGAGAGCCACTGCCGCCTTCAGGCGACACTCAGCGACAGGCGGTACGCGAAGATCCGGCTACCCTAGCCGCGCGCGGAAGTACTCGATCGTGCGTCGCAGGCCATCTTCGGGCGCGACCGACGGCTCGTATCCGAGCAGTTCACGGGCGAGCGTGAGATCCGGCCGGCGCATCTCCGGGTCGTCCGAGCTGCGGGTGACATAGGTCACCTTCGAGGTGCTGTCGGAGAGCGACACGATCAGCTCGGCGAGTTGCCGCATGGTCAGCTCGTGCTCGGTGCCGCAGTTGACCGGGCCCGTCTCGGTCGAGTCGAGCAGCAGCAGGATGCCGCGCACCAGATCCTCGACGAAGCAGATGGACCGGGTCTGGTTGCCCGTGCCGTGCACGGTGATCGGCTCGCCGCGCAGCGCCTGGGAGATGAAGGTGGGGATGGCGCGGCCGTCGTCCGGGCGCATCCGCGGGCCGTACGTGTTGAAGATTCGGACGATCGCCGCGTCGAGCCCGCGGTAGCGGTGGTACGCCATCGTCGCGGCCTCGGAGAAGCGCTTGGCCTCGTCGTAGACGCTGCGAACCCCGATCGGGTTGACGTTGCCCCAGTAGGTCTCCCGCTGCGGGTGCTCCTTCGGGTCCCCGTACGCCTCGGACGTGGAGGCCATCAGGAACCGGGCGCCGTCGGCGGCCGCGCGCTCCAGGAGGTGCAGGGTGCCGACCGAGCCGACCCGGAGGATCTCCACCGGCAACTGGGCGAAGTCGGTCGGGCTGGCCGGCGAGGCCATGTGCAGGATCGCGTCGAACCGCTCGGCCAGCGCCGGGTGGTGGGTCGGCAGGCCGTCGGAGATGTCCGCCTCGACGAGGGTGAAGGTCGGCCGATCCAGCAGGTGGGCGACGTTCTCCTTGGAGCCGGTCACGAAGTTGTCAAGCGCCACCACCGTGCAACCTCGGGCGATCAGCGCGTCCACCAGGTGCGACGGGACGAAGCCAGCTCCGCCGGTGACGAGGACGCGGTGACCGGAACCAAAGCGCTCAGCAACCTTCATACCGCTCAGCCTACCGAGCCCCGAAATCGCGGTAGGGCCCCCTGCTGACGTCGCGCGTCAGCAGGAGGCCCCTCGACAGGTACCGCGATCAGTGGGCGCCAGAGCCGGTGAGGGCGCGCACCTCGAGTTCCGCGTACTTGTCCTCGTCGTGCTCCTTGGAGATGACAGTGCCGATCCACCCGCAGAGGAAACCGAACGGGATGGAGAGGATGCCCGGGTTGGACAGCGGGAACCACTGCCAGTCGTGGTCCGGGAACATCGAGGTCGCCGCACCGGAGACCACCGGCGAGAAGAACACCAGCAGCACGGCCGAGAGCAGCCCGCCGTAGATCGCCCACACCGCGCCGGACGTGTTGAACCGCCGCCAGAAGAGGCTGTAGAGGATCGCCGGCAGGTTGCCCGAGGCGGCGACCGCGAAGGCCAGCGCCACGAGGAACGCCACGTTGAGGTTCTGCGCGAAGATCGACAGGGCGATCGACACCGCGCCGATCCCCAGGGCGGAGATCCGGGCGACCCGCACCTCCTGCCGCTCCGACGTCTCGCCCTTCTTCAGGACGTTCGCGTAGAAGTCGTGCGCCAGGCTGGACGACGAGGCCAGCGTCAACCCGGCGACCACCGCGAGGATGGTGGCGAAGGCGACCGCCGCGATGATCGCCAGCAGGGCTGCCCCACCCAGTTCGCCGCCGAAGAAGTCGATGCCGAGCGCTTCGGCCAACTGCGGCGCGGCGGTGTTGCCCGCCTTGTCCTGCGCCGTGATCGCCTGGCTGCCCACCAGCGCCGCCGCACCGAAGCCGAGGGCCAGGGTGAGCAGGTAGAAGGTGCCGATGATGCCGATCGCCCAGAGCACGCTCTTGCGGGCCGCCTTAGCGGTCGGCACCGTGTAGAAGCGGATCAGGATGTGCGGCAGACCGGCGGTGCCGAGCACCAGGGCGATACCCAGGGACAGCAGGTCCACCTTGTTGTAGAAGGTCTGCGTCGAGTTGCCGGCGACCTCGACGCCGTACCGCAACCCGGGTTCGAGGAACGCGCTGCCCTTGCCGGATGCCTCGGCCGCCTGGCCCAGCAGCTCCGAGAGGTTGAAGTTGAACTTCGCCAACACCAGGATGGTCATCAACAGCGCGCCGCCCATGAGCAGGAACGCCTTGACGATCTGCACGTAGGTGGTGCCCTTCATGCCGCCCACGGTGACGTAGATGATCATCAGCGCGCCGACCATGATGATGGTGGCGATCTTCGCAGTGGACGCGTCCATGCCGAGGAAGGTCGTCCCCGGCTTGATGCCGAGCAGCAACGCGACAAGCGCGCCGGCGCCCACCATCTGCGCGAGCAGGTAGAAGATCGACACCGTGATGGTGGAGACCGCCGCCGCCGTACGCACCGGACGCTGACGCATCCGGAAGGCCAGCACGTCCGCCATCGTGTACCGGCCCGAGTTCCGCAGCAGCTCCGCGACCAGCAGCAGGGCCACCAGCCAGGCAACCAGGAAGCCGATCGAGTAGAGGAAGCCGTCGTAGCCGTACAGCGCGATGATGCCGGCGATGCCGAGGAACGACGCGGCCGACATGTAGTCGCCGCCGATCGCCATGCCGTTCTGGAAGCCGGAGAAGGACCGGCCGCCCGCGTAGAAGTCGGTCGCCGTCTTGGTCTGCCGGCTGGCCCAGATCGTGATGCCCAGGGTCACCGCCACGAAGACCAGGAAGAGCGTGATGGTCAGGTTGCGGGCGGTGTGGTTGCCCGCCTCAGCCGCGAGGAACGTCTCAACCGCGTGAACCGTCTTCACGGGTCACCTCCCCGATCTCGGCGCGGATCCGGTCCGCGATGGGGTCGATCTTCCGGTCCGCGTACCGGGAGTAGAGCCAGGCGATCAGGAACGTGGAGACGAACTGGAGCAGGCCGAAGACCAGCGCGACGTTGATGTTGCTGCCGAACAGCTTCGTGCCCATGAAGTCCCGGGCGTACGCGGAGAGAATGACGTAGAGCGCATACCACAGGAAGAAAGCGACGGTCATCGGGAAGACGAAGCCGCGCAGCGCACGCCGCAGCCCGGCGAACTCGTCCGACCGTTGTACGGCCAGGTACTTGTCCGACTGGGAAGCGGCCGGAGCGGGTGTGTCCGTGGACATCTGTGGATCACCACCTTCACAGGCGTCAGAGGAGTTTCGCGCACCGTAAAGAGCGCACTCCCCGGCAGGGAAGGCTGAGATCGACGCCGGTCGGCGAGTGCGCCGAGCGGTTGGCTGGCTGCGCCAAGTGACTCAGGTCACTGCGGTGATCGGTCGCCTCGGGCGAGGCGTCCGTTCAGGCCGGCAGCTCGTGATAGCGACCGCGGTAGTGCAGCAGCGGGGTGGCCTCCTCGGCCAGGTCGACCGCCTCGATCGTGGCCTCGACCAGCAGGCCCCAGCCGTACTCCCGGGCGGTGTCCAGCCGGCACCCGGCCCAGCCGGCGGCGTCCGCCGGGACCGGCCCGTACGGCGTCTCGATCCACGCGCCGGTGGCGAAGAGCCCGCCCGGGGCGGGGAAGAGGCCGGCGAACCGGTCGGCGAGTTGCCGGTGTGGCGGCCCGAGCGGCGTGACGGCGAACCGCCCCGCCTCCTCGACGGCGGCCCAGAGGTCGGACTCCGGGTCGATCAGCCCGAGCAGCCGGTCCGGTTCCCCCTCGGCCACCAGGGTCGACGAGACGGTCAGCCCGGCCGGACCGGGCGCCGTCCAGAGGGTCACCGGTGCGGCGAGGCGACCACGCAGCCGGCGTACCGGCGATCGCTGCCCGGTCGGCACCGCGAACGGGTCGGTGTGGTGGATCTCGGCACCCGGCTCATGATTCACGTGAAACATTGTGCCGCCCCGGACCCTCGCCCAACCAAGGAAGCGCTCGTGCAGGTCGGCGGGGCGCCCGTTGAGGCGGGCGAGTTGGTCGCCCGCCTCCGCCATCATCGTGCCCAGGTAGACCAGCAGCCCCACCCGGTCGTCGCGATACTCGGCGAGCAGTGCCAGCCGCGCCGGCTGGCACGGCCAGAGCGCGCCGCAGCCCCGACACCGCCACAGCGGCCGCATCGGCAGGTGTGGCCGGCTCACCTTGGCTCTCCGGCCGGTCGCGGCGGTGGAGTCGCCCGGCTGCGGCGCGGTCCGCTCGGCGGAGGGCGATACCCGAATGACAGTGATGCCTCTGAGTCATATTGATGCGTCAGAGGCATCACGCTCGCGGTGACACAGCGATCCCTGGTGTGATGCGCCGTCCGGTCGCTTGCGTGGTGCGGGATCCGAGCCGCTGGCCGGTCGCCGGGCGTCACCAGCGACCGCCGTTCACCCGCCAGGTATGCGCGGGGGTCAGCCAACCGGCCCGGCCCGGTCGTGGCGGGGCCACCGTCGGCCCGTTCGCCCACGCGGGTGGTCGATTCGGGGGGCCCGCCGAGCGCTCCGATCCGGTCGCGCCCGGCACGGCCGCCGGCGCCGCCATGTTCCTCTGCCGGTACGACCACCGCGCCCTCTTCCTGCTGCGGACGAAACCGAACATGGCTGATCTCCTCCCAGTCGACGAGGGCCGCCCCGATCGGGGGGATGACCGGGGCGGCCCGAACGCAGGACCCAGTCGCCGGGACGTCGCCTCCACCGGCCGGGCCGCGTGTCATCCACCCTGGACTGAGGGGCGCGGAGAGGGGAGAATTCCAGGGCTTACTACGCAGCGGGGTCACGTACTTACCGGAGAGGTAAGGATGAACGTCGAGATGTGGGTGCGGGCGTTGAAGGCCGCCCGAGCCGGTGCCGAGGTGTCCCAGGAGGCTCTGGCCACGCTGACCAAGTGGAGTCCGTCCACGGTCGCCGCCATCGAAACGGGTCGGCGTCGCCCGACCATGGAGTTCGCGGTCGCCGCCGACGAGGCCCTAGCCACCGGCGGCCTCCTCGCCGAACTGTTGCGGGCCGCTGATCGGCAGCGGCTGCCGACGTGGTTCGTTCCATGGCGCAACCATGAGGAGCAGGCGATCCGGCTCTGCGAATTCGAGCCGTGCCTGATTCCGGGACTCCTGCAGACCGAGGACTATGCCCGCGCGGTCATTTCCGCTGGTGGCCTGAATCCGACCAAGGTGGTGGACGAGTTAGTCACGGTTCGGATGGATCGGCAGCAGTTGTGGCAGCGGGCAGAGTCGCCGCAATGCGTCTTCGTCCTGGACGAGACGGCTCTACGCCGCCCGATCGGCGGACCGGCGGTACTGGACGCTCAGCTTGGTCGGCTGATGGAACTCGCCGTCATGCCGAGCGTCAGACTGCACGTCGTGCCGCTCGACGCCGGAGCCCACGTCGGATTGACGGGCGGCTTTCTGCTCGCTGAACTGCCCGACGGTGAACGGGTCACCTATGTCGAGGACGTGGCTCGTGGACACGTCATCGACGACCCGGACGTCGTGCGTCTGATTGGTCGGAAATGGGATAGCCTGCTCGGCGAAGCACTCTCCACAAGCGCCTCACTGGATCTGATCCGGAAGCTGAAGGTGACGCCATGACCGTTCCTCAACCCCGCTGGCGGACGTCGACCAGGTCCGGCGACACGGGTGGTGCCTGCGTCGAGGTGGCGGACAACGTGCCAGGCGTCGTCCTGGTTCGGGACAGCAAGGACCGCTCCGGCCCGACCCTCACCTTCGCTCCGGCCGCCTGGCGCGGCTTCCTTGCCGATGCCGTCCAGGCGGCCAGCCGCCGCTCCGGTTAACGACGCGGCGTGACAGTGGCCAGCAGCTCCGGCTGGCGTCGGTCCAGAACATCGCCGGCCAGGTACGCGCCCAGCAGCGCCGCGCCCAGCCCGTACGCCGCGCCGACCGGCAGGGCCAGCCAGAGCCACGCGTCACCGAGCAGCGCGGCGGCCACCACCATCGGTACCGCGGCGACCGCCGAGGCGAGCATGGCCAGCAGGGTGAGGAGCCCCTTCGCCAGGCCCGCGCCGCTGTTCATCGCGAACGGGTTGCTCGTCTCCGGCAGCGAATACGCCCCGAGCACCGAGACCAGGCTGTTCACCGCCAGCCCGGCGCCGTAGGTGGCGACCAGACTGCCGATCGTGAGACCGATCCAACCCGGTCGACCGAGCAGCACCGACAACACCACCGCGACGACGCCCAACATCGGCAGCACGTACAGCGAGAAGGCAGTCATCCGGGCCCGCAGCTCGACCCGGCCGGGCACCCCGGCCACCACGTTCGCGGCGTACGCGCTGCCGTCGAAGCCGAACTGGTTGGCCAGCGTGACGGCGGCGAGCACGCCCACGAACAGCATCGAGATGGTGACCACGACCGGCGAGCTGTCGCTGGCAGCCGACGTCAACCCCTCGTCGCCCATGGCCGCGAAGTCCCCGCCCGTAACATTGATCATCACTGGCACGAAGATGCCGACCACCGCGATCGTGATCAGGTTGGCCCGGCGACGAGCGTCCCGCCACCAGTAACGGGCCTCCCGGGCGACCAGGGCGCCGAACCGGTCCCGGTGGGCCCAGCCGGCGACCCGGGGGAACAGTTGGGCGACCGCGCCACCGGCAACTCCGCGTCGCACCGGGGCCTTACCGGCGCTCGCCGCACCCACCATCGCCGACTCGATCGACCGGGACCACCAGGCCAGCAGGGCGCCGAGCGCCACCACCGTGATCAGCAACTTGACCGGCGCCGCCCACACCCGCCCCTGGGCCACGTCGATGCCGACGGTCCACGGAGCGCCCAACGGCGTCCAACCGATCACGGTCGCCACCCCGCGAAGCCGGGTCCAGTCCGCCTCCCGCAGCGCGGCCAGGCCGAAGACCTGCAACGGGCCGATTAGCGCGGCCGTCACCGCCAACAGCACGGCCGCCAGGTCGCGGACCCGTCGGGACCGCAACATGGTGGCGAAGGCGCTGGTCACCGCCCGGCTGGCGGCCACACAGAGCAGCAGCCCGGCGAGCACACCCACGACGGCGACCAACCCCGCCGACCAGCCGCCCAACGACCAGGCGGTCAGCACCAGCCCGAACGACGCGATCAGCACCGCCAGCGCCGGCACGCTGATCAGGGCCGCCGCGAACAGGCCGGTCACCAACGTGCGCCGGGGCAGCGGCAGCAGCGCGAACCGGGCCGGGTCCAGTGTCTCGTCCACACCGAAGAAGACAAGGGGCAGGAGCAGCCAACCGAGCACCAGCAGCCCGCCACCCGCCGCCGCGATCAGCACCGCGTACGTGCCGTTGCCGGTCAGGCCCGGCGCGGCGAAGAGGAAGAAACCGCTGGCGGCGAACCAGAGCCCGAGCAACGCGCCGCCGACGAACATGGCGATCCGCCAGCCCTGGCCGCGGAAGTTGTTGCCCATCACCCGCAGCTTGAGCCGCACGAAGTGTCGAGCGGAAACCGACCGTACGGGTGCGGCGGGGGTGGCGTCCGCGCTCACTGGGAGAGCCACGACAGCTCCTCGCCGGTCGCGGTGCGTCCGCCGACCACCTCGACGAAGACCTGCTCCAACGAGCGACCGCCACGGACCTCGTCGATGGTCCCGACCCGCTTGATGGTGCCGCCGGCCAGGATCGCCACGTGCGAGCAGAGCCGCTCCACCACCTCCATCACATGACTGGAGAAGACCACAGTGCCGCCGCCGGCCGCGTAGCGGGTGAGGATGTCCCGGATCAGCGCTGCGGAGACCGGGTCGACCGCCTCGAACGGCTCGTCCAACACCAGCACCCGAGGACCGTGCAGCAGTGCGCAGGCCAGGCCGATCTTCTTCTTCATGCCCGCCGAGTAGTCCACCACAAGCGTCCGACCGGCGTCACCGAGCGCCAGCACGTCCAGCAACTCGGCGGCCCGCTGGTCGACCACCGCCGGGTCCATCCCGCGCAACAACCCGTTGTACGCCAGCAGCTCCGCCCCGGTCAGCCGATCGAACAGCCGGACCCCGTCGGGCATCACGCCGAGCAGCCGCTTGGCGGTCACCGGGTCCTGCCAGACGTCGTGCCCGAGCACCCAGGCCGAGCCGGCGTCTGGTCGCAGCAGCCCGACCGCCATCGACAGGGTGGTGGTCTTGCCGGCGCCGTTCGGGCCGAGCAGGCCATAGAAGGAACCGGCGGGGACGTCCAGGTCGACGCCGGCCACCGCGACCGTGCCGTCGAACCGCTTGGCCAGGCCACGCAGTGCGAGCGCGGGGTGCTCAACAGTCATGTGCCGACGTTATCCGGAGACCGCCAGTTCCGCCCTCCGGCGGCGGGCGGACCCGCGATCATCCCCGAGGCGGACGATGATTGCGCCGATCTTGCAGCTTCTGTTGTCGACCTGGGTGGAAATGCCCCCTGTGTCGGGACAGAAAGTGCAAGATCGCGCGGGAAGGCTCCGGATGCTGTTGATCACTGCATCCGGAGGGACTCGGGGGTGTGCAGGCGGAGCATGGTGGCGGCTACGTCCGCCGGGGCTCGCCGGCGGGTCGCCATCGACACGGCGACCATCACGGTGAAGGCCAGCGGCACAGTCCAGGCGGCCGGCTGCGCGATGAGCGTGGCCGGCCAGCCGGACAGCGGTGGGCCGAGCACGGTGACCAGCACCGCGCCGATCGCCCCGCCGCCGCCGACCACCACGCCGGCGGTGGCACCCACGTCGGTCAGCCCGCGCCACCAGATGCCGAGCACCAGCAGCGGGCAGAAGCTGGACGCGGCGACAGCGAAGGCCAGCCCGACGACCTGCGACACGTCCAGTCCGGAGACGTGCAGCGCCAGCACCGCCGGCACACCACCGGCGATGACGGTGGCCAGCCGGAAACCGCGTACCGAGCCCCGACCGAGCACGTCCGTCGAGATCACCCCGGCGACGCTGGTCAGCAGGCCGGACGAGGTGGAGAGGAACGCCGCGAACGCGCCCGCGGCGACCAGCGCGGCGAGTAGCCGCCCGGCCAGGCCGTCACCCAGAGCCGCCTCGGGTAGCAGCACCACCACGGCGTCGGTCTGGCCGCTGAGCAGCAGTTGCGGGGTGTAGATCCGGCCAAGGACCCCGTAAAGGGTGGGCAGCAGGTAGAACGCGCCGACCAATGCCAGTACGACAAGTGTGGTCCGGCGGGCCGCCGCGCCGTCCGGATTGGTGTAGAAGCGCACCAGCACGTGCGGCAGGCCCATGGTGCCCAGAAAGGTGGCCAGGATCAGCGAGTACGTGGCGAACAGGCCCCGGTCGTCGTCACCGGCGGCGCTGGGCAGCAACCAGTCGTTGGCGTCGGTGGCCACCCCGGACACGTCCGGGACCTGATCACCGGCAGCGAAGGTCAGCTCGTCGCCGGGGCGTACCTCCCGGATGTCACCGTCCGGCAGGGTGAGGGTCGCGCGGTGCTCGACCACGACCGTGGTCGCGGCCCGGAACGTCGGCCCGTCGGGTGGGGTCACCGCCGGGCGGCCGTCGGCCTGCCACTGCAGGGCCAGGAAGATCACCGGTACGGCGAGAGCGGTCAGCTTGAGCCAGTACTGGAACGCCTGCACGAAGGTGATCGCGCGCATGCCGCCCAGCGCCACGTTCGCGGTGACCACGGCCGCCACCAGCAGGGCTCCGAGGGGGTACGGGGAGCCGGCCACCGTGGCCAGGGTCAGCCCGGCGCCCTGGAGCTGCGGCACCAGGTACAGCCAACCGATGAAGATCACGAAGGCGGTGGCCAGGATGCGGAGTCGACGCGATCCCAGCCGCAGCTCGCAGAAGTCGGGCAGGGTGAACGCCCCGGAGCGGCGCAGCGGCGCGGCCACGAAGAGCAGCAGAGCCAGGTAGCCGGCGGCGAACCCGACCGGGTACCAGAGCACGTCCACGCCGTACTTGAGGACCAGCCCCGCGATGCCGAGGAAGCTCGCCGCCGACAGGTACTCCCCGCCGATGGCGGCGGCGTTCCACGTGGGACTGATCGCCCGGGACGCCACCAGGAAGTCGGACGTGGTCCGGGCCAACCGCAGCCCGTAGAAGCCGATCCCGACGGTGACCAGGGTGACCGCGACGATGGCCGGGACCACGAAGTCGTTGCCCACCTCAGCGCTCCGGCCGTTGCACCAGGTCGGTGAAGTCCTGCTCGTTGCGTTCGGCGAGCCGCACGTACGCCCAGCCCACGGCGATCAGGAACGGGAAGGAGGCCACGCCGAGCAGCAGCCACGGCAGGTTGACGCCGGCGACTGTGGTCCGGCCGAGCGCGGGCGCGATCGCGAACAGCCAGGGCAACCCGCCCAACCCGATGGCCACCACCAGGGACAGCCGCAGCGCCAGCGCGAGTTGGGCCCGGACCAGGCCGCGGACCAGCGCCTCACCGACCTGGGTCTGCTGGGCCAACTCGGCGCGGGTCCGCTCGGCGCGGGTGTCCTGCCGGGTGATATCGGCCAGCACGATCCGGGACCGCCGGGGCGGCGGTACCGCACCGCTCGACCCCACGTCGGGGAGTTGCTTGGCCACCCCGGCAGTCTCGCCCGCCGCACGCGATTGTCAAGCGCTCACGCTCACCAGCCTCGCAGACCGGGGCAGTCGGTGACGCTGGCGCTCACCGGGATCGTGGCGAGAACCCGCCGGGCGCGTTCCCTACCGAGGTTCGTCGCCCAGAAGCCGTCCCGGGGCAGCTCGTTGGCGATCTCCCCCAGCGCGCAGGAGCGCATCGGCTCGGGCAGCCGACCCAGGGCCGGCACGGCGTCGGCCGACAGCCCGGACAGGTAGCTGACATCCAACCGGCCGGTCTCCAGGTACCTGTCGACGTTCCGATCGGCGATCAGGCGATCCGGGTTGAGAAGTGCCAACCCGAGCAGCGCCAGCACCGCCGTGCCCACCACCAGCCGGGGGAGCCAGTCGGCCCGCAACCGCACCACGGCCACCCCGACCAGGATGAAGAGCAGCCCGAGCCAGATTTCGACAGTCGACACGACGAGCCGTAGCCGGGTCGCACCGTACGCGTCGGCGTAGACCTGCATCCGGTAGAGCGCCGAGGCGACGATCACCAGACTGAGCGCGGCGAGCGTGCCGAGCAGTACGCGGACCAGCAGCCGGTCCGCCCGGGTTGCCTTCGGCGCCCGGCGGGCTGCGATCGCGATCACCAGCAGGGTGAGCGCGGTGACGGCGAGCAGTTGCCAGAACCCGCCGCGGGCGTACTGGGCGTAGGTGAGCCCCGCCGTACGCAGCACGTGCCCCGCCCCGCCGAACAGCACAGTCAGCTGGACCAGCACGAACACGGCGAAAAGGGCGTCGAGCAACACCAGCGGGAGGGTCCACTCCAGCCGGTGGGCCGGTCGGGACGGCGCCGGTCGCAGCCCCTCCAGGTCGGGTGGGCGGCTGACCAGGTATGCGCCACCAAGCAGACCGCCGCCGATCAGGAGTAGACGCAGCAACCAGCCGATCACACCCGCCGGCGAGATGTCGGGCAGCAGACCGCCGACCAGGTTGGCGAAGACCGCGTCGGCGGACGAGAAGAGCAGCCCGAACAGCGTCAGCAGGACAGCGGACATCGCGAGGCTGGTCACGATGCGTCCGAACCCGATCCCCGAGCCGGCCGGGCGGTTGTCGCGCACTCCGCGTACCGCCCACGGGAGCGCCCGTACCGTCGCGGCCGGCGGCAGCGTCGCGGCGACGAGCATTCCGAGCGGGCTTCGCCCGCCGGTCACCGCGAGTGTCCCGGTGACCGCCGCCGCGAGCAGGCAGAGGACGAAGAGCCAGCCGGCGGCCCGGACCGTGCCGACGGCGACCAACGTGACAGTCGTGCCAGCCCAGGCGACCTGAGCCACCCGCCCCGGTGCCCCCGTGGCACCGGGACGGGCGGCTGCGGCGCCGGTTGCGGCGGCGGGTGCGGTGCCAGTTTCGGCGCCGGTTGCGGTCGGCTCGGTGCGGCCCGCGGCCGGGGAGGACGTCCCTGACCTGACGGCTCCGGTGGCGCCCAGGGCCGCCGCGCCGGCCAATGCCGCGACCAGCCAGCCGAGGCCCGGACGAACCATGGTGAGCACCGAGGCGCCGACGACTGCCGCCGCCGCCAACGCCGCCAGCACCATCGGACGGGCGGCACCGGATGGTCCCGGCCAGCGCCGCGCGATCACCGATGGTGGCCGGGGCAGGACCGGTGCGGCCATGAATGCCGGGGGACTACCGGCCGCCGGCGGTGCGGCCGGGCCGGTCCGCACGGTCGCGGCGACCTGCGCAGGACCGGTCGGCCCGGTGGCCGGAAGTGGGGTGCTGCCCGGGCTGGTCATGCGGCCTCTTCTCGGTATGGTCCGTCACACGGGATGGTGACCTGGATGCGGCAGCCGGGTCGCTCGCCCCGGTGTGGCCCGGCGGGATCGAGGACACCGATCCGACCGCCGTGCAACTCGACGACCCACCGGGCGATGGCCAGGCCGAGCCCGGTCCCGCCTCCCGCCGACCGGTCGCCGCGGGTGAACCGCTCGAACACCCGGGAACGCTCGGCCGGCGGAATGCCCTGGCCCTCGTCGCTCACCTCGAAGCGGAGCTGGTCGCCGTGTTCCTCGGCGCTCACCCGCACCGTGCCGCCGGGTGGGCTGTGTCGCGCCGCGTTGTCGAGCAGGTTCGCGAAGACCTGGTGCAGTCGCCACGGGTCCGCTTGGACCGTCAGCGGCGCCGGCAGGTCGCGGAGCTGGAAGCGCACGTCCAGGCCGGCACCGGACGCGCTGGCCGTGGCGTGCTCCACCGCCTCGTCGAGGAAGTCCCCCACGTCGATGCGTACCCGCCGCAGCGGCACCACCCCGGCGTCGAGTCGGGACAGGTCGAGCAGGTCGGCGACGAGGTGCCCGAGCCGTTGGGTCTGGGCCAGGGCCGAACGCAGCGCCGCGGGTTCGGGGTCGGCCACCCCGTCCACCATGTTCTCCAGCACGCCCTGCAACGCGGTGATCGGCGTACGCAGCTCGTGCGAGACGTTCGCGATCAGCTCGCGTCGGCGCTGGTCGGCGGCGTGCAGATCCTCGGCCATCTTGTTGAACGCCTGGGCCAGCTCGCCGACCTCGTCACGGGAGGTGGCGCGCACCCGGCGTGTGTAGTCGCCGCGGGCCATCGCGCCGGCGGCCGCCGTCATGTCCCGCAACGGCGAGGTCATGCCGTGGGCGAGCACCTGCGAGGTGAGCAGGGCGACGGCGATGGCGGTGGCCGAGGTGATCGGCGGCGGCCAGCCGATGCCGTACGAGAAGTAGGCCAGCCCGGCCGCACCGGAGGCGACCAGCAGCACCCCCAGCTTCAGCTTGATCGAGCGCACCGGGTCCAACGGTCGGGGCAGCAGCTCCAGCACCCGGTCCAGACGGGTGAGCAGGGTCGCCGTCATAACGGCAGCTCCAGGGCGTAGCCGACCCCGTGCACAGTGCGGATGAGATCGGCACCCAGCTTGCGGCGTAGAGCCTTGATGTGGCTGTCCACCGTGCGGGTGCCGTTTCCGTCGCCCCATCCCCAGACATCGGCCAGGAGCCGTTCCCGGGGGAGCACCGTGCGAGGTCGCCCCGCGAGGTGGACCAGCAGGTCGAACTCGGTCGGGGTGAGGTGCACGTCCGACCCGGCCCGGCGGACCCGTCGCTCGGCCTCGTTGATCTCGATGTCGCCGAGGCGGATGGCGGGCGGCGTGGCGGCGGCCCGCTCCACCCGACGCAGCAGGACATGCACCCGGGCCGCGAGTTCCCGCATCGAGAACGGCTTGGTGAGGTAGTCGTCCGCGCCGACCGCCAGGCCCACGAGCAGGTCGGTCTCGTCGTCCCGGGCGGTGAGCATCAGCACCGGCACCGGCCGGTCGGCCTGGATCCGGCGGCACACCTCCAGGCCGTCGAAGCCGGGCAGCATCACGTCGAGGACGACAAGATCCGGCTGTGCGGCACGGAACTGCGCGACCGCGCTGGGCCCGTCCGCCGCGATCTCCACCGTGAAACCCTCGGCCCGTAATCGGGCGGCGATGGACTCGGCGATGGTCCGTTCGTCCTCGACCACCAGTACCCGGCGTTCGTTCATGGGTCCTGACTGTAGGGAGCCGCCGTGGAGATCAGTGGTTTGCGTTGTGAATAACCTGTGGAGAACCGCTCATGCCTGTGGATAACTCCGGGACCGTGCCGGCTGGCGTGGTGGAACTCCCAAGGCTCGTTGTGGACAACCGACTGAGCTGTCAGGGTGGTCCGGTAGAGAGGAGGTGTGACGGTGACCAACCCTGCCCGGCCCGGCTGGGGCGACGCCTGGACGGTGGACGACCTCCAGGGTCTCCCCGAGGACGACCAGGTCTACGAGATCTTCGACGGGAGCCTGCTCGTGTCCCCCCATGCGGACGTCTTCCACGGCGCGGTCGCCAATCGCCTCCGCCGCATCCTCGACCGGCAGGCCCCCGCCGGTGTGCTCGTCGGTCAGGACATCGGGGTCAGCGCGAAACGCTCGTCGTACTTCGTGCCCGATCTCTTCGTCGCCCGTGAGAGCGCACTGGACAACGGCGGCGCCGCGCTCGACCCGGTCGACGTGCTCCTCGTCGTCGAGGTGATCTCGCCGAGCAACGCCGGCCGTGACCTGGTGCTCAAACGTCACGAATACGCGGCCGTCGGCATTCCCTTCTACTGGCTGGTGGAGCCCCGCAAGCAGACCCTGACCGTGCTGGTGAACGGCGCGGGCGGTTACCGCGAGCAGGCCGTTCTGCCGGTCGGTGAGGTCTACCGCACCGAGCAGCCGTTCCCCCTCGCCCTGCCGCTGGCCGACGTCTTCTGACCCGACGGTCACTCCGGGCCGATGCGCTCCGGCCGGGCCGAGGCAGAGCCGAGCCAGGTGTGCGGGTTGCCGTACCAGCACCAGCCCAGCTTGGGTGCGCCCTGGCTGATCCAGAGGGCCGGCACCCGCTTGTCGCCGCAGCGGGAGCCGACCAGCGAGAAGCACCTGTTGCTGGCGAGTGCGGCCGGGTGCAGCGTAATGAAGGCGAGCCCCTCGTCGATGGTGAGCGGCAGCCGGCCCCGAGCGGTGATCCCCTCCATGGCGGTGGCCGGGGCCAGGTTGCGGAACTCCTCGCCCCGGTCGACGTCGAAGAGCAGGTACGCCGGCCCGGCCGGCGCTTCCAACTCCTTGATCGGGTCGAAGCGGGGCAGGTCGTCCTCGGCGTAGTTCCGGTCGACGACGCCGGGCTTGCGCTTGCCGGCCACTGTGGTCAGCGCCACCCGTTCCGGCACCCCGATCAGGTCCCGGGTGATGACCAGCAGGAACGGCACCCGGGCGTCGGTGGGGGCGGGTAGCCCGGCGGCGCCCTCGACCGCCCTGGCCCGCAGCGGCGCGACGAGGTCGCGGAAGGCGCTCTCGGTCAGCCCGGCGAGGGCGGGGTAGCCGAGCTGCACCAGGCGGTCGAGTTGGCTGTCGAACTCGGATTCGGTGTCGAACGGGGTCTCGGTCATGGCAAGCCTCCCGGAAGTCGTACGGACTAGCGTACAACGTACGGTAGGGCTGTTCCCATTCCCGGCTCAGCGACTCCAATCCTGCTTCGCGGCCCTGACCAGCTTGTCCTTCAGCTCCCGGGTGTGCCGCCGGCTCACCGGCAGCTCGGTCGAGTCGATCACCACCACGTAGCCGGAGTTGACCAGCCGCAACTCCGCGATCAACTTCAACTGCACCAGGTACGACCGGTGCACCCGGACGAACCCGGCATCGGCCCAGCGTTCCGCGAGCGTGGCCAGCGAGACCCGCACCAGGTGTGACCCCTCCGCGGTGTGCAACCGGGCGTAGTCCCCCTGCGCCTCCACCCACCGCACCGCCGAGCGGGGCAGCATCCGGGTGGTGCCGGCCAACTCGATGGGGATGGTCGGGTCCTCCTCGGCGCGGGCCAACGCCGCCGGGTGCGATGGCACCACCCGCGAGCCGATCACCCGGCGCAGCGACTCGGCCAGCCGATCGGCACGAACCGGTTTCCGCACGTAGTCGGTGGCGCCCAGGTCGAAGGCGTCCACCGCGCCGTCGTCGTACGCGGTGACGAACACGATCGCCGGTGGCCGGGCGAAGCGGCGCAGCACCCGGGCCAGCTCCATGCCGTCCAGGCCGGGCATCCGGATGTCCAGGAAGACCACGTCCACATCGCCGTCGCGCAGCAGTCGCAGCGCCTCGGTGGCATCCCCGGCCGTGTGCAACCGGGCCACCCGGGGGTCGGCCCGCAGGTGGTACGCCAGCTCGTCGAGCGCGGGTGGCTCGTCGTCCACCGCGAGGACGCGCAGGAAACCGGACGCGTTCACCGCACCCGTCCCGGTCCGCTCGCTCACGACCCTGCCCGTACGCCGGGGTGGAACTTCGGCACCCGCATGCTCACCTTCGTGCCCGAACCCAGCCCGGTCTCCACGACCAGGCCGAACCGGTCCCCGAAGACCGACCGCAGCCGCTCGTCGACGTTGGAGAGGCCGACGTGCTGGCCCGTGTCGTCACCCGGGTCGCCGGTGCCGCGGGCCAGCTCGGCGATGCCGGCGGTAAGCGTGGTCGGATCCATTCCCACTCCGTCGTCCTCCACCGTGATGTGACATTCGGCGCCCGCGTCCCGGGCCTCGATGCTCACCATGCCCGTGCCCGGCTTGCGGGACAACCCGTGGCGAACCGCGTTCTCCACCAACGGCTGGAGGCAGAGGAACGGCAGCGTCACCGGCAGCACCTCCGGGGCGATCTGCAACCGCACCTGCAACCGGTCGCCGAACCGGGCCCGCTCGATGGTCAGGTAACGGTCGATCGACCGCAGCTCCTCGGCCAGGGTGGTGAACTCCCCGTGCGCCCGGAACGAGTAACGGGTGAACTCGGCGAACTCCAGGATCAACTCCCGGGCCCGCTCCGGATCGGTGCGCACGAACGAGCCGATAGCGGTCAGCGCGTTGTAGATGAAGTGCGGGCTGATCTGCGCTCGCAACGCGCGGATCTCGGCGCGGGCCAGCCGCTCCCGCGACGAGTCCAGCTCGGCCAGGGCGAGCTGGTTGCCGGCCCAGTGCGCCGTCTCCAGGGTGGCCTGCACCAACCCTGGAGGCGGTGGGCTGTCGGCCACCGCCACCAGCGCGCCCACCACCCGGCCGTCCGCCGCCAGCAACGGTGCGACCACCGCCCCGCGGATCGGGCAGTCGACCCGGTCGCAGTGCAGATCCTGCTCACCGAGCACCGTCGAGCGGCCGGTCTCCACAGTCCGCTGGGCCGCCGCGAGCAACTGCTGGCCGTGGTGCGTGCCGCGCCCGTCGAGGGCCAGCAGCCGCTCGGCGTCGGTGAGCGCCAGCCCGGCCGCGCCCACCAGAGCCCGCAGATGGCGTACGGCCTTCGCCGCGCCCGCCTCGCTCAACCCCGCCCGCAGCGGCTCGGCGGCCAGGCCGGCGGTGTGCAGCACCTCGTAGGTCGCCCGCTGGGTGGCGGTGGCGATGCCACGGCGGGCCCGCAGCCGCAGCACCGCCAACAGGGCCGCGGTCAGCGCGGTGACGAGTGAGACGACGCCGACCACGGCGGAGAGGTTGGCAGCCACGCAGCGATCCTCGCCCCTGCGGGCCGGCGCGCCAACCCTCTAGTACGCGCCCTTGCGGGCGAGCACCACCCCGACGGTGCGCCACAGGATGCTCAGGTCGTACGCGAGCGACCAGTTGTCGACGTAGTAGAGGTCCAGTCGGACCGACTCGTCCCACGACAGGTCGGAGCGGCCGGAGACCTGCCACAGCCCGGTCATACCGGGGCGGACGAGCAGTCGGCGGCGCACATCACCCAGGAAGTCACCGTCGTCAGCCGGTAGCGGGCGGGGCCCGACCAGCGACATCTCACCCCAGAGCACGTTGATCAGCTGCGGCAGCTCGTCCAGCGACGTGGCGCGCAGGAAACGGCCGACCGGGAAGACCCGGGGGTCCTCCTTCATCTTGAACAGCATGCCGTCGGTCTCGTTGCTGTCGACCAGACTGGCCAGCCGATCCTCGGCGTCGACGTACATGGTCCGGAACTTCCACACCCGGAACGTGCGCCCCTCGTGCCCCACCCGGGGCTGCCGGAAGAAGACCGGCCCGGGGTCGGAGATCCGGATCGCCACGGCGATGGCCAGGAAGAGCGGGGTCAGCAGCAGCAGGCCGAGGCCGGCGGCGACCCGGTCCAGCAGGTTCTTGGCCAGCAGTGCCGGCCCGGAGAGGGTCGGCTCCTCGACGTGCAGCAGCGGCAGACCCTCGATCGGCCGGATGTGCACCCGAGGGCCGGCGATGTCGGTGAGCTGCGGGGCGACCACCAGGTCGACGCCGGAGCCTTCCAACTGCCAGGCCAGCCGTCGCAGCTCGCCCGGCTCGGCGCTGGCCGACCCGCAGACGGCGATGGTGTCCCCGCCGACCTCACGGACCAGGGCCAGAACGTCTCGTCCGGCGTACACCGGCACCGGGGTCGGCATCCCCCGGGCCGCCGCGTACCCGTTGGTGATGTGGATGGCGACGGGCATCAGCCCGGCGGACGGGCTGCGGGTGACCGCCGCGTAGACCTCGAGGCACTCCGGCAGGGTGCCGACCAGCACCATCCGGTGCGCGGCCTGGCCGGCCTGCCGGCGGATGTAGTGCAGGGCCCACCGGGCCACGAACCGACCCCAGAGGATCAGCAGTGCCGCACCGACCAGCGCGGTGCCCACGGTGAACCGGGAGAGCTGGGTCACTGTGGCGAAGGCGAGGAAGGAGACGCTCGCGGCCACCGTCACCGACGCCCGGATCACCCGCTTGTACTCGTCGGGCCCGAGCCCCAGATAGCGCCTGTCGTACGCCCGGTTGCCCCAGAGGATGACGACCCAGCCGAGCGGGAGCAGCAGGTAGGAGATGGTGTGGAACCAGGTCGGGTCCTGCTTGGTGCCGGAGAACCCGGAGGCAGCCTGGTCGAAGAGCTGAATCGCGATCCAGCTGGCGAATGCTGCCGCGCTGAAGTCGAGTAGCAGCAGGATCGCCGTGTAGGGGCGGTGCCAACGGGAGACACGGCGTCGCGCTCTGGCCCACGCCGACCGGGGTACACCATTGTGTGTAGGCGGCGTCGGCGGCTGGATCTCGAAGCTGTCGACGTGCCGCACGAGTTTGCTCCGGCCTTCGTTGGTTACCGGGCGCTGGAGGCTTGCCGTCACCTCACCCATGTCCTCCCGCATGACACGGACCGCTCACTCGGCGTGAAGGCCCGGGTCGCCCACCGTCCCAGTCTCCCACGCGGGCCGGACCGGTCGCCGCCCCGAAGGAGATTGGCGACCGATGGTGCCGGCGGGATCTGGCCGGCTCCGCACCATTTCAGAAGCCGGGGACCGGGCCACTATACCGATGGATACGCGGGGGGCGGGACAGGCGGACCGGAGCTTCCACTCAGTGTGGGCGATTCCGCTGCGTAACCACCGAGTGGAATTACTCACCGTACGAGACGGGACAACCGACGGTCAGCGAGCGGCTTGCCGCCGGTCTGGCAGGTCGGACAGTACTGGAGGCTGGAGTCGGCGAACGACACCTCACGCACCGTGTCCCCGCAGACCGGGCAGGGCAGCCCGGTGCGGGCGTGCACCTTCAGCCCGGAGCGCTTCTCGCCCTTGAGTTCCGCGGCCCGCTGACCGAGGGACCGCTCGACCGCGTCGCCGAGGACCTGTCGGGTGGCGGCGTGCAGGGTGGCGATCTGGGCGTCGGTGAGCCGATCGGTGATCGCGAACGGGGACAGCTTCGCCGCGTGCAGGATCTCGTCGGAGTACGCGTTGCCCACCCCGGACAGCACCGACTGGTCGGTCAGCACCCCCTTGACCTGCCCCCGCCGGCTCCGCAGCCGCTCGGCGAAGGTGGGCAGATCCGCGGCGAACGCGTCCGGGCCCAGCTTGGCCACCCCGGGGACCGCCGCGAGGTCGGTCACCAGGTACGCGGCCAGCTTCTTCTGGGTGCCCGCCTCGGTGAGGTCGAAGCCGGAACCGTCATCCAGGCGGACCCGCACCGCGATCGGGCCCTTGCCCGGACGCAGGGGGGTGGTGGCGGGGAACGCCTCCCGGTAGTGCAGCCAGCCTGCTCGCGCCAAATGCACCACCAGGTGCAGACCACCCTCGAAGAGGACATCGAGGAACTTGCCGTGCCGACTGGCGTCGACCACCGCCCGACCGGCGACCTCGGTCGGGGCCGGCTCGTACGTTTTCAGGGCGCTGATCGCGGCGATCTCCAGCCGATCGACGCGCCGCCCCACCGCGCGCTGACGCAGGTAACCCGCGAGCGCCTCAACCTCCGGTAGTTCGGGCACGACACAACCTCCGGTAGTTCGGGCACGACACAACGGTAGCCTTCTTTCCCGTGAGAATCGTGGTGGCACACAACCGGTACCGGGAAGCCCAGCCTTCTGGTGAGAACACGATCGTCGACTCGGAGATCGCCCAGCTCACCGCCGCTGGCGTCGAGGTGCTGCCCTTCATCCGCAGCTCGGACGAGATCCCGTCGATGTCGAAGGTGGCGAAGGCGCTGCTGCCGATCTCGCCGATCTGGGCGCCACGCGCCCAGCACGACCTGAGCCGGCTGCTCACCGAGCACCGACCTGACGTTCTGCACCTGCACAATCCGTACCCCCTGCTCTCGCCCTGGGTGGTGCGGACCGCGCACCGGCATGGTGTGCCGGTGGTGCAGACGGTGCACAACTATCGGCAGGTCTGTTCGTCGGGGATCTACTTCCGCGACGGCGTGATCTGTCAGGACTGCAAGGGCCGGGCGTTCGGTGTTCCGGCGATCAAGCACCGCTGCTACCGCGACTCGGCGGCGCAGAGCGCGCTGATGGCGACCACCCTGGCCGTGCACAGGGGCACCTGGCGCTCGGTGGATCGGTACATCGCGCTCACCTCGGCGATCGCCGACCACCTCCGCGACTACGGCATTCCGGACGATCGCATCGTGGTGAAGCCGAACTCCGTACCCGACCCGGGCCGGCCGGCGCCGCTCGGTGACGGGTTCCTCTACATGGCCCGGCTCTCCCCGGAGAAGGGCGTCGACCTGCTGCTGGACGCCTGGCGACGGCACCCGGTGGGTGCGCTGGGCACGTTGCGGGTGGCCGGCGACGGTGAGCTGCGCCCGCTGGTGGAGGCAGCCGCCGCCGAGCGACCCGACGTGGTCTACCTCGGTCAGCTCGACCGGGCCGGCGTGCAGGCCGCGGTCGAGGCGAGCGCTGTGGTGATCGTCGCCGCGATGTGGCATGACGTGCTGCCCACCGTGATCATCGAGGCGTTGGCGAGCGGCCGGCCCGTGCTCGGTACGGCGTTGGGTGGCATTCCGTACCTGCTCGGGGCCGACGCCCCGCACGAGCCCGCCGGCACCGGCCCGGCCGAGATCGCCTCAGCGGTCGCCGGGGGCGGCGGCGGGTCACCCATGCCGGCGGGGATCGGCCTGGGCGAGGCCGGTTGGGTGGTCGCCCCGGAGCCGGCGGCGCTGGCGGCCGCCCTTCCGGTCGCCCGCGCCGGTGCGTCCGGGCTGACCATGGCCGCCCGCGCCCGCTACGAGCGCATCTTCCACCCCGACGTGGTCACCAAGCAGCTTCTCGACATCTACGCGGGCCTGGCCCGCACCCCCAACCACGTCTGACCCACCCCCACCCGCAAGGTCTGCGCAATATCAGGGATGTTGGGGTCTCCTGGGCGCCGGAGGCAGCAACTTCGCGGAAGTTGGGCGGATCTTGCGGGCGGGCGTGGCTGGGTCAGCGCAGGGAGGCGCGGGCCGAGAAGGCGATGCTCGCCAGCAGGAAGCCACCGTTGACGATCGTGAAGGCGACCATCACCCAGAGGACCAGCGCGGGGGCCACGGCGAGCACCACGGCGGCCACGAAGATCACCGCGCCGTAGTCGCGGACCAGCTTCACCAGGCGCACCGGCAGCGAGGTCGAGGTGACCATGCTGGCCGCGTTCGGGCCGGCCTGCATCACCGACGTCACCAGGTTGACCATCCAGGTGCCCGCGAAGGTCGCCACGAGCCAGGTCGGCGTGGACGGCTCCTGCGCCACGGCGGTGGCGGCCAGGGCGGCCACCAGGGCGATCTGCGCGGCCACGTCGCAGAGCACGTCGACGCGGGCGCCGGCCGCGCTGCCCTGGCCGGTCACCCGGGCCAGTTGCCCGTCCGCGCAGTCCAGGGAGTACGCCACCTGCCAGCCGATCAGGGCGAGCAGGCCGACCACCCAGGCCGGTACGTCCCCGGCGGCGACCGGGCCGGCGAGCGCGACCACGGTGACCGAGGTGGCCAGCCCGAGCACCAGGTTGGTGATGGTCAACGCTGTCGGTCGCAGCCCGAGCCGCTGGGCGACGAGCGCGAAGACGGCCCCCAGCCACTGGCTGATCGACTCGCTGAACAGGCCGCCGCCCCGGTTCACCCGGTGGAAGTCGGCGACGGTGGGACGGGGGTCAGCCAAGCTGGTCGCGGATTGCACCGGCGTAGTCTGCCAGCCGCTCCCGCGTCTCGGTAGGCGACAGTGCCAGGTGTTCGAGGATCGTGTAGCGGTCCGGCCGGGTACGCGGCGCGAACTGCACCGCCTCGATGAACTGGTCGTCGGTGAGCGCCACCTCGGCGGGGAGCCGGGGCAGGCCGTGCCGGGCGAGGCAGGCCGACATCTCCCGGAAGCGGCGGAGGTCTCCGCGCAGCCAGGTGCAGAACAGCGCGCCCAGCCCGGCCAGCTCGCCGTGCGAGGCGGTCCCCGGAAAGAGCGAGTCGACGGCGTGCATGATCTCGTGGCAGCCGCCGCTGCACGGCCGGCTGGTGCCGTCGACGGCCATCGCCAGGCCGCTGGAGATCAGCGCCTCGGCGAGGACGATCACGAAGGCGTCGTCGCTCATGTCGCCTGGGTGGTTGAGCACCGCCTCGGCGCCCGCCCGCGAGAGCGAGGCCGCCAACCCGTCGACCGGTTCACCGCGTACCTGCCGGGACAGCTCCCAGTCGGCCAGCGCGCTGATGTTGCTGATCACGTCGCCGATGCCGGCCCGGTTGTGCCGGTCCGGGCCGCTCTCCACGAAGTCCAGGTCGACGATCACCCCGATCGGGATGTGCACACCGTAGGAGCCCTTGATTCCGTCGGTGATCAGGCTGGCCACCGGGGAGGCGATCCCGTCGTTGGCGAGGCTGGTCGCCACCGACACCATCGGCAGCCCTCGGCGGGTCGCCGCGTACTTGGCCACGTCGATGGTCTTGCCGCCGCCGATGCCGACGACAGCGTCGTACGACCGGGCGCGGAGTTTGCCGCCCAGGTCGTCGGCGGCGTCCAGCGTGCCGCCGGAGACGGTGAACACGTCCGCCGAGCGCAGTGAGGGTCGGATCAGTTCCGCGATCTGGGCGCCCTGACCCGGGCCGACCACCACCGCGACGTCGCCCCCGGAGGAGATCCGCCCGTCGGCCAGGATCGCGCCCAGGTCGGCCACCGCCCCGCGTCGCACGTCGATGTGCAGCGGGGTGAGGACGCTCCGAGCTAGTAGCGGCACGCGATCTCCCGCGCGCGGGCCAGGTCGGCGTGGTTGTCGACCTCGACCCACGGGACGTCACCGATCGGCGCCGCCCGCACCTCCCCGCCCCGGTCGGAGAACTCCTGGTAGCCGTCCTCGTAGTAGAGGTTCGGGTCCCGACGCCAGGTCGCCTCCAGCGCGTCGGCGAGGGCGTCGGCGACCTGCGGCTCGATCAGCGTCGCGCCGATGTACTCCCCGTACGCCTCGCCCGGGTCCATGATCTTGGTGATCCGGGTGAGCTGGCCGGCGGCGTCGAAGGTGGTCTTCATCTCCTCCTCGGCCAGCGGCTTGAGGGTGTCCACAGCGAGCAGGATGCCCGGGCCGCGTTCGGCCAGCAGGGTCTTCTCGATGCTCACCGGGTGCACGGTGTCCCCGTTGACCAGCAGCACCCCGCGCGCGAAGTACTCCCGGGCCAGCCAGAGCGAGTAGGCGTTGTTCCACTCCTCGGCCTTGTCGTTGTGCACAAGGGTGAGCGTGACCCCGTACCGCTTCTCCAGGTCGGCCTGCCGCTCGCGGACCGCGTCGGCCGCGTAGCCGACGACGATCACGATGTCGGTGAGCCCGACCTCGGCGAGGTTGCCCAGCGCGATGTCCAGGATCGTCGTCTCACCGTCCACCGGCACCAACGCCTTGGGCAGGGTGTCGGTGTACGGGCGCAGCCGTCGTCCCGCTCCGGCCGCGAGCACCATTCCGATCATCGCGACATCCTCCCTCGTCCTGCTCCCGTCACCGCTGGAGGATAGCCCCGGCCGGGTGTGCCGCTCCGGCCAACCGGGTCAGCCGGGCAGGGCCGCCAGGTCGGCGAGCATCATCAGGCGCTCCTCCGCGCTGAGCGCGGCGTACGGGCCGGCGGCCCGCCGGTCGGTCTCCAGCTCGATGGCGAGCCGTTCGGGGCTGGCCGGCAGGGCGGCGATGCTCGACGCGGTGTGCCCGGCGGCGGCCCAGGCGGCGGCGTGCGCGTCGGCCCGGTGGTGGCGCAGCGTGCTGAGCCGGTTGAGCAGCAGCACGCCCGACGGGGTGCCGTCCGGCTCGTACGGGGGCGCCAGCGCGGCGAAGGCCGACCCGCCGCCCGGGTCCTCCTCCTCGTCGGCCAGCACGAGGGCGTACGACAGCAGCCGGCCGAGCAGGGCCACCAGCCGGGCCACCCGGTCGTCGTGCCCGGCCCACAACTCCTCGGTGACCTCGGCGTGCACCTGGTACAGCTCGCCGAGGAAGGCGGCGCCTCGCTCGGTGGCGGAGAGCGCGCCGTCCGGGCCGCGGTAGATCATCCCGTGTGCCACCTGCTTGTCCACGGTCCGCCGGCAGGCCACCGGGTCCTGGTAGCGGGTGATCGCCGCGAACCCGGGCCCGTCGACCGTCCCACCGGGTGCGGCCAGCCGGGTGCGCAGGTCGACCAGAAAACCTGTCGCCGTGATTCCGCCGTAGCGCTGGGACAACTCGGCGCCACCACCGTCCCGGCCGGCCAGGATGCCGGCGCGGAAGGTCCGGTCCACGGCCGGCGCGAGCAGCCCGGCGATCCGGTGGGGCGCCAGCTCGACGGTGTTCACAGACCGATCGACCGCAGGACGGCGAAGCCCTCCTCCGCGATCCGTCGGATCAGCCCGTCGTTGACGTCGCGGTGCTCGTCGAGAACTGTCACCTCGTGTTCGGCCAGCCAGCGGTACTCGGTGTGCTTGCCGGCCTCCAGCGCCGGGCGGTCGAGGTCACCGTCGACGCGGACCAGGAAGTCGTACTCGGTCCGGGCCAGGCCGTCGTCGCCGACGTAGCTGTACTCGCCCACCTGACCCAGGACGTGCGAGAGGACCCAGCCGGTCTCCTCGGTGATCTCCCGGCGTAGTGCCTCGTCGATGTCCTCGCCCGGCTCCAGGTGGCCGCCCACGATGTCCCAACAGTCGGGAAAGAGGCGTCGTTGTGGTGAGCGGCGCTGAAAGAAGATGCGGCTGTCATGGTCGACGATCAGCGCGCCGGCGCAGCGCAGGGGCTCGGTGGACACCATCCGACAGTAGCCAGCCTCCGCAGCATGTGCGATGCCGCTCTTGTCCCGGAAACATCCACCGACCACCATGTCCGTACCGAATGCCACCGTCCCAAAGGGGTGATGCGTGATGCAGGTACGGGATGCGATGTCCAGCCAGGTCCTCGTCGTCGGTCCGGAGCACACGCTCCGCCAGGCGGCCCGGATGATGTCGGCCCGCGGTGTCGGGTCGGCGGTCGTGATCGACCCGGACTCCGAGGGCGTGGGGATCATGACCGAACGCGACGTGTTGAAGGCCATCGGCGCCGGCCTGGACTGCGACGTGGAACGCACCGGCGCCCACCTGACCTGGGACGTGGTCTACGCGGGGCCGGAGTGGACGGTGGCCGAGGCAGCCGCCGCGATGGCCCGGGGTGGGTTCCGGCACCTGGTGGTGCTGGACGGCCGGGAGGTGGCCGGCGTGATCTCCGTCCGGGACATCATGCGGGTCTGGTCGGAGAGTCAGGCGGTCGCCACGAGCTGACCGGGGGTGGTGTGCCGGGCCGGATCGATGGGTAAGCATCCCTCACGGGCGCGGAGATGCCGTGGCCCGTGAGGGAGGTCCCGATGCCCGACGCGGAGCGGCTGGTCGAACAGCAGTACGCCATGCTCCTGCGCCGGGACGTGGCCCGGCTGCCGGATCTCTACGCCCCGGAGGCGTTCTACGCCATGCCGGGGGTGACGGTCCGTCCGATCGAGCTGCCCGCGCTGCTGCGCACCTGGACCGGCGCCTTTCCGGACCTGCGGATCGACCCGATGGGCGCGGTCCGCACCGGCGGTGGCGCCGCCGTCGAGCTGCGCCTGACCGGCACCCACACCGGCACCCTGCATTCGCCGTACGGCACCGTCGCGCCCACCGGCCGCCTGGTGAGCTGGGAGGTGGCCGACGTGGTCCGGGCCCGCAAGGGTCGGATCACCGCATGGCGCTCCTACTTCGACTGGAGCCAGCTCCTCGACGCGCTCGGCGTGCAGTTGGAGGGACTTTCCCGGGCGGCGCACCACGACGCGCTCGCCCTTCCGGTCTGATCTGTCGCCGACCGGTGGAGTCGGGTCACCCGTCCCGGTGGCTCAGGATGCGGACATCGCCGTGCCGTCCGCGCGTCCCCCACCGCCGCCCGTACGCTCAACATCCATGACCGCCGAGCAGTTGATCTCCTTTGCCCGTGGGGCTCCCTCGCTGGACATCGTCGATGTCGAGGGGCTCAAGGCCGCCGCCGTCCGCGCCTTCGACGCCGACCCTGCGGGGGTCACGGCGTACGGCACCTCCGTCGGCTACCTTCCGCTGCGAAAGTGGATCGCCGAGAAGCACGGGGTGGAAGCCAACCAGGTGCTGGTCACCAACGGGTCGCTTCAGGCCGACGCGTTCCTCTTCGACCACCTGGTGCGCCCGGGCGACGCGGTGGTGGTGGAACGCCCGACGTACGACCGGACGCTGCTCAACCTCCAGCGGATGGGCAGTGAGCTGCACGGCATCTCGGTCCAGCCGGACGGCCTGGACACTGCCGAGCTGCGCAAGCTGCTGGAGTCGGGGGTCCGACCCCGGCTCGCGCACGTGATCCCGAACTACCAGAACCCGGCCGGCATGACGCTCTCGGAGGGGAAGCGTCGGGAGCTGCTCGACCTGGCCGCCGAGTACGAGTTCACGATCTTCGAGGACGACCCGTACGCGGACATCCGCTTCCGTGGCGAGGCGCTGCCGTCGATGCTCTCGCTGGACACCCGCAACGTGGTGGTGCACGCGTCGAGCTTCACCAAGACGGTCTGCCCGGGTGTCCGGGTCGGTTATCTGGTCGGCCCGGCGGACCTGATCGCCGACATCGCCAAGAACGCGACCAGCCTCTACATCTCGCCCGGCATGGTGTCGCAGGCGATCGTGCACCAGTTCTGCGTCTCCGGTGACATCGACCGCTCGATCGAGACGGTCCGCGCGGCGCTGGGTGAGCGGGCCCAGGTGCTCGCCGAGTCGTTGCGCCGGCACCTGCCGCAGGCGCGCTTCGTGGAGCCCGACGGCGGCTACTTCCTCTGGGTGGAGTTCCCGGAGGACGTGCTGGTCGACCGGCTGGCCCCGGCTGCCGCCGAGCGTGGGGTCGCCGTGGTCAAGGGCAGCGACTTCATGGTGGACGGCGGCCAGCACGCCCTCCGGTTGGCCTTCTCGGCGGTGACCGCCGACCGGATCGACGAGGGCGTCCGTCGCCTCGCGGAGGCCGTCGAGGCCGTCCGAAGCTGAGTTAACTGTCGGGTTCCCGACAGAACGACGATACCGGCCGCCCCGAGGCTCCCCTCCGGGCGGCCGGCTGGCCCACAATGCTGCGAGCGTCACCCCGTCAGCTGCGGAAATCACCGCCCGGCCTCCCAGCCGGCCCAGCCCGGGTTGACGCGGCAGCATCACCTCCCGCCCCCACAGGTGCCGGGTGGGCCGTGTCGTCCCCGCACACCCCCCGATGCGGCCCGGCCCACCCGGTGCCGCCCCCGCCACGCGACCGCCGTCACACCGGTCCTCGACCGCGGTCGGCGTAGCCTGCAAGCCGCAGCTGAGCGCGGGAGGTGACGCGATGACGGATCGGACAGAGCGGGACCGGACGGCACCGTCGACCACCGGTCGGGTCCTGCGACCACGGGCGTGGCCCTCGCCGGTCCGGGCGATGACCCGGATCCTCAACGCCGACGGCTCGCCGCCCGCCCCGGCCCCGGCGGGCCCGGGCACCGGCCGCAGCGCGGTGGTCGACTGCGCGCTCTACGTCGACGGCAAGCGGCAGCCCGGCGACTGGACGTACGCGGAGGCGCTGGCTGCGGCCCGCCGCGAGGAGCACGGCTTCGTGTGGATCGGTCTGCACCAGCCGGAGCTGGCCGAGATGACCGCCATCGCGGAGACCTACGGCCTGCACGAGTTGGCCGTCGAGGACGCGGTCAAGGCCGAGCAGCGCCCCAAGCTGGAGCGGTTCGGCGACGTCGTCTTCCTGGTGCTGCGCACCGCCCGTTACTGCGAGCACACCGAGCTGACCGAGAACTCCGAGGTCGTGGAGACCGGGCAGGTGATGCTCTTCATCGGCCCGAACTTCGTGATCAGCGTCCGGCACGGGGATGCCTGCCGGCTCGCCCCGATCCGGGCCGACCTGGAGACCAAGCAGGAGTTGCTGCTGCACGGCCCGTGGGCGGTGGCGTACGGGGTGACCGACCGGGTGGTCGACCTCTACCTGGAGGTGGCCGAGCAGATCGAGGACGACCTTGACGTGCTGGAGGCGGAGGTCTTCGACCGGCAGGGCCACGGGCGGATCCAGCGGATCTACCAGATGAAGCGGGAGCTGGTGGAGTTCAAGCGGGCGGTGGTGCCACTGCAACGGCCGCTGATGACGCTGACGTCCCAGGTCAACCGGGACGTGCCCAAGGAGATCCGCAAGTACTTCCGGGACGTGCAGGACCACCTGAGCCGCACCGTGGAGCAGGTGAACTCCTACGACGACCTGCTGAACTCGATTCTCCAGGCGCGGTTGGCCCAGGTCACCGTCGACCAGAACAACGACATGCGCAAGATCGCCGCGTGGGCCGCCATCGCCGCCGTCTGGACCTCCATCGCCGGCGTCGAGGGCATGAACTTCGACAACATGCCCGAGCTGAAGATGACGTACGGCTATCCGGTGGCCCTGGCCCTCATGCTCGGTGTCTCGCTGGCCCTCTACCGCTGGTTCCGTCGCAACGGCTGGCTCTGATCCTGCGGTAGCGCCGCTCACGCGGAAGCGCCGACGAGCGGGGTGAACCCGCTCGCCGGCGCCCGATGCGCTGTCGCTGACGTCAGCGGCGGCCGTTGGTGCGGGCCGTGTCCTTGCCCAGCGCCTTGGTGAGGTCGTCGGTCGGCCGACCGGAGACGTCCGTGGCGCCCTCGGCGACCGACGGGACCTTCTCGGTCGGGCGGACACCTGTCTGCTTGGCCGGGGCGGTGGTGCTGGCGCTGGAGCCGCCGGCGACCGCCGAGCTGCCCGCGCCCGTCATTGCCGCCGCGCCGGACATGGCGGAACCGTCGGACCCCCGGGTGGCGGACGGCGTCCGCACCTCGATCGAGTCGACCTCGTCGCGCATCGGCTCCAGGGTGCTGCGGGTCGGGTCGTACTCGGCCCACTCCTGCTGCTCCCGGCGGCGACGCAGCGCGACCGCGCCGGCCAGACCGGCGATGGCACCCGCCGCCAACAGGCCGGTCATCATCGAGCCGCGACGACGCGGCTGCTTCTTCTTACCGGTGATCCGCATGGTCTTCGACTTGGCCTTCCTGGTCAGCGGCCCTGCCTGTGCGGCGCCGTCACGAGCAGCCGCCGCCAGCGGTGCCAGCGTGGTGAGAGTCGTCCCCCAGCCGGTCGCCGCGCGGTCGCGTACCTTCACCGCGGTCGGCCCGACGTAGCCCCGGGCCACCTGGACCCGCGGGCCGACGGTCGCGCCGGCACCCTTCGCGGCGTGGTTGGCTGCCTGCATCAGGTGGCTGATGCTCTGGTTCAGTTCGGCCTTAGCCAGCTGCCCCTGGGACTTACGCCGCCCGGATCCAAACACGGTCCTACCTCCTGGGAGTTGTTCCTTCGTCATCCTCCACCTTCGGATGCCTCCGCGATGCCAGATCGGGCACATGGGAGGATCCGCATGGAACTGACCAACGAGTGAGGAGTACCCGTGGCCGAGGCTGTCTACGCCACCCTGCACACCAACGCTGGCCCGATCCGGCTGGAGCTCTTCCCGAACCACGCGCCGAAGACCGTCCGTAACTTCGTCGACCTGGCCGAGGGCAACCGTGAGTACACCGACCCGCGCACCGGTCAGCCGGGCAATGGTCCGTACTACGACGGCACCATCTCGCACCGGGTGATCAGCGGTTTCATGGTCCAGATGGGCGACCCGACCGGGACCGGTCGGGGCGGACCGGGCTACAAGTTCGCCGACGAGTTCCACCCGGAGCTGCGGTTCGACCGTCCCTACCTGCTGGCGATG
Source organism: Micromonospora sp. D93 (assembly GCF_018070365.1). Taxonomy (NCBI): domain Bacteria; kingdom Bacillati; phylum Actinomycetota; class Actinomycetes; order Micromonosporales; family Micromonosporaceae; genus Micromonospora; species Micromonospora sp. D93. The sequence goes on from NZ_JAGPXW010000030.1 coordinate 45,884, forward strand.
GCGAACGCCGGACCGGGCACCAACGGTTCGCAGTTCTTCATCACCGTGTCTCCGACGCCGCACCTCAACAACCGGCACACCATCTTCGGCCAGGTGGCCGACGAGGCGTCGGTGAAGATCGTGGATTCGATCGCGAGCACCCCGACCGGTCCGAGCGACCGTCCGCTCCAGGACGTCGTCATCGAGCGGGTCGAGATCGAGCGGTCCGCTTCCTGAGCGACAGGCGAGGTACCTTTGCTCGCATGATTGAGCGCTCCGGAGCACGGCCGGTGCCGGTAAACCGTGTGGTGGACGGAGGGTCGGCCCGGTGAGCGAGTCTCCGCCGACCACCCCGGTCTGCTACCGGCACCCCGGTCGGGAGACCTACGTCCGGTGCAGCCGCTGCGACCGGCCGATCTGTCCGGACTGCATGCGCGATGCGTCGGTCGGGCACCAGTGCCCGGAGTGCGTCAACGAGGGGCGTCGCAGTGTCCGGCCGGCGCGTACCGCCTTCGGCGGCGGTACGGCCGGCCGGCACGGCTATGTCACCAAGGCGTTGATCGCCGTGAACGTGCTGTTCCTGCTGGTCTCCATCGCGTCCGCCCGGGGCGGGGACGCGGCGGTGGGTGGCTCCGGCTTCGGCGGCCTGATGGGTGGCAGCACGCCGCTGACCGAGTGGGGTGCGGTCCTCGGCCGCGCCTACCTCTCCGACTTCACGCTCGGCGGGATCGCCGAGGGCCAGTGGTACCGGCTGGTCACGGCGATGTTCCTGCACTACGGCGTGCTCCACCTGCTGCTCAACATGTGGGCGCTGTGGGTGCTCGGCCGGTCGCTGGAGGCCAACCTCGGGCGGGTGCGGTTCGCCGCGCTCTACCTGATCGCGGGCCTCGGCGGCAACGTGGCCGCCTACCTGTTCAGCAGCCCGCGGGCGGCCACCGTCGGCGCGTCGACGGCCGTGTTCGGCCTCTTCGCCGCGCTGATCATCATCGAGCGCCGGTTGGGCCGGGACATCTCCCGGATCATCCCGATCCTGGTGATCAACCTGGTGTTCACGCTGGCCGTGCCGGGCATCTCCATCCCCGGGCACCTGGGCGGGCTGGTGGTCGGCGCCCTGATGGCGTTGGTGCTCGCGTACGCGCCGCGTGGTCGGCGGACGCTGGTGCAGGTCGCCGGTGCGGCGATGATCCTGCTGATCCTGCTCGCGCTGGTGCTCTTCCGCACCGCAGCACTGCTCACCTGACGGCTCGATCGAGATCTTGGAAGGAAGGTGCCCCCAGAGGGGCGGTTTCCTTCCAAGATCTCGGGGTGTCAGGAGCGGCGGGCGGCGCGCAGCTCGGCGGCTACCTCTTCCGGGGTGGTGCCCAGGTCGTAGCGGCTGAAGAGGTGCAGTGACTCGCCCGCGTCGATCTCCAGGACCTCGGACGTGAGCCCCAATCGCGGTCGACGGTCCACGGTGATCGCCTCGATCGCCGGCCAGGGCAGCAGTCGGCGACCAGCGAACCCGCGGATGACGGTGAGTCCTGCCGGATCCACCGCCAATCGGACCGGTGCGATCAGGTCGCGTACCGCCCAACCGGCCAGCGCGGCTGCGGCCAGGACGGCCAGCGCCAACCGCACCGGGTCGCCATCGGCGAAGAGCAGCCCGAGCGCGACCAGCAGGACCGCGCCGGCCAGTTTCGCCGCCGGCAGGCTTGCCGGGACCCGCCACTGCCGGTCCGGGGAGATCTCATCCACCCGCCCAGCATGCCAGCGGTCCGCCGGCTGGGGCAGTGCCGTGGGCGCCGGACGACGTAGGATCGGGGCAGCCCAAGTTACCGGGGAGTAAACATGAGTGACGCGGTCATCGTCGGCGCGGTACGTACCCCCGTCGGGCGGCGCAAGGGCAGCCTCGCCAGCGTCCACCCGGTCGACCTCTCGGCGCACGTGCTGCGCGCCCTCGCCGAGCGCACCGGGCTCGACCCGGCCCAGGTCGACGACGTCTTCTGGGGCTGCGTGTCCCAGGTCGGCGAGCAGTCGTGGAACATCGCCCGCAACGCCGTGCTCGCCGCCGGCTGGCCCGAGACGGTGCCCGGCACCACTGTGGACCGGCAGTGCGGCTCCAGCCAGCAGGCAGTGCACTTCGCCGCCGCGACGGTGCTCTCCGGCCAGGCCGACCTGGTGGTCGCCGGTGGCGTCGAGTCGATGACCCGGGTGCCGATGGGTTCCAGTGTGGCCGGCGGCATGCCGTTCAGCGATCAGCTGCGCGCCCGGTACCGGGGCGTCGAGGGCGTCGCCGACGACGCACCGCTGCCGTTCAACCAGGGGGTCGGGGCCGAGCTGATCGCCCAGCGGTGGCGGCTCTCGCGTACCCAACTGGACGAGTTCGCGCTGGCCAGCCACGAGAAGGCCGCCGCCGCGCAGGACGCCGGCGCGTTCGACCCGGAGCTGACCCCGGTGCCGCTCGCCGATGGTGCCAAGTTCGCCGCCGACGAGGGCATCCGCCGGGAAACCTCGCTGGAGAAGCTGGGTGAGCTGGCCACCCCGTTCCGGGCCGACGGAGTGGTGACCGCCGGGTCCGCGTCCCAGATCTCCGACGGGGCCGCGGCCCTCGCGGTGACCACCTCCGACTGGGCCAGCCGGCACGGCCTGCGCCCGCTGGCCCGGATCCACACCGCCGTGGTCGCCGCCGACGACCCGGTCACCATGCTGACCGCCCCCATCCCGGCCACCGCGAAGGCGCTGCGCCGCGCGGGGTTGGGCATCGAGGAGATCGGGGTGTACGAGGTGAACGAGGCGTTCGCCCCGGTGCCGCTGGCCTGGCTGGCGGAGACCGAGGCCGACCCGGAGCGGCTCAACCCGCGTGGCGGGGCGATCGCCCTCGGGCACCCGCTCGGCGGCTCCGGTGCCCGGATCATGACCACGATGCTCCAGCACATGCGGGACAACGGGATCCGCTACGGCCTGCAGACCATGTGCGAGGGCGGCGGCATGGCCAACGCCACAATCGTCGAGCTGGTCTGACGCGGGGCGGGAAAACTCCTCGCCTCGACCCGGAACGGCCGCCTAGGGTGCCCAGCGTGACGACGATCGCCGGTGAGCACGCCCCCGACTGGTCCAGCGAGCAGTGGCAGCTGCGGGCCCGGTCCTGGGTCGACGCGCAGTTGAACCGGGCCGGCCGCCGGGTGACCGGGCTGGTGGAGCCCCGGGTGCGTCCCTGGTCGCTGGTGTGGCGGGTGCCCACCGACGACGGCCCGGTCTGGTTCAAGGCCAACAACCCGGGCACTGTGCACGAGGCGGTCCTGATCGCGGCGCTCGCCGAGTTGACGCCCGACCGGGTGCTGACGCCGATCGCTGTGGACCCGGCGCAGGGCTGGTCGTTGCTGCCCGACGGTGGTGAGTCGTTGCGTGACGTGCTGGCGCGTGACCCCGATCTGGCGCACTGGGAGCGGGCGCTGCCCGGGTACGCGGCGCTGCAACTGGCCAGCGCGTCGCGCGCGGACGGGCTGGTCGCCCTGGGTGTGCCGGATCAGCGTCCGGAGGTGCTGGCCGGCCTCTTCGTCGAGCTGCTCGACGATCACGAGGCGCTGCTGATCGGCGCCGAGGGCGGGCTCGGTGCGGAGATGCACGAGCGGCTGCGGGCCGAGCTGCCGTCGTACGCGCAGCGGTGCCGCCGGCTCGCCGACCTCGGCATCCCGGCGACCGTGCAACACGACGACCTGCACGACGGCAACGTCTTCGCCGGCGACGCCGGGTACCGCTACTTCGACTGGGGTGACGCCTCGGTGGCCCACCCGTTCGGCACGCTGCTGGTGACCCTGCGTTCCATCGGGCACGCCAGGAAGCTCGCCGCCGACGACGTTCAACTGGTTCGGTTGCGCGACGCGTACCTGGAGGCGTGGACCGACAGGTACGACCGCCGGACCCTCGTCGAGGCCGCCGACCTGGCGATCGGCCTGGGGCCGGTGAGCCGGTCGCTGTCCTGGCGTCGAGCACTGGACACCGCCGAGGAGTCGCGCGCCGAGTACGCCGACGCGGTCCCGGGCTGGCTGGAGGAGCTGTTCGCCGCCAGTCCACTTCAGCCCAACTCCTGACCATGATCCGTCGGAGTCGGAAGTCGGACAGGCTGTGCGACAGGCGGCGTGGAACTTCCAAAAGTCCCGCGTGACCCACGTCACCCCGGTAAGGACGTCGTTGGGCAGGTCATGGACGTCTTCTCCCGAACGTTCCTCCCGGCCGCCGCTGAGGCTGGCCTGGCCGTGCAGACGGTGAGCCGGCACATGCCGGTCTTCCGGCGCTGCGTCGGCTCCGGTGACGCCACCATCCTGGTCACCCGTTGCAGCCGCCCCGACCGCCCGGTCACCGGCGACTACCTGTTACTGCTCACGCACCGCCGCCTGGTGGTGACCCAGCAGACCCGCCTCCTGCACCGACTGCGCCTGCACCTCAACACCGAGTTGCGCGAGCTGAGCAACGTCACCTGGAGCCCGGACCCGCGGCTGCAGTCGGTCGAGATGGCGGCCACCGCGATCGACGGGATCCGTGAGCGGTTCCTGATCCGGACCAGCCACCCGAAGCAGGTCTGGCAGCTCGACGCATTGCTCAACCAGGCGTTCCGGACCCGCCTGCGGCCGCCCGGAGCGCGGGTCGTCGCCAGCATCGGTGACACACCGGCCGTCGCGCGGCCCGGGATGTTCGCCCCGTCCTGGTGAACTGACACCTCATCGGGTGTCGCCCCGCCTTTACCGAACTCGAACATGCTCCGATCGCGCCGAGCCCACCGGGTCGGCAATCATGGGCCGGTGACAGTCGAACCACCGCATCGCGGGCTCGTCCTCGTCGTGGAGGACGAGCCGGCCATCGCCGACCTGGTCCGGCTCTACCTCACCCGGGACGGGTTCGGCGTCCACCTGGAACGTGACGGCGAGGCCGGTCTGAGCGCGGCCCGCCGGCTGCGCCCGGTGGCCTGCGTCCTGGACATCGCGCTGCCGGGCCTACCCGGCACGGAGATCTGCCGCCGGCTGCGCGAGGCCGGTGACTGGACCCCGGTCATCTTCCTCACCGCTCGGGACGACGAGGTGGATCGGATCGTCGGCCTGGAGTTGGGTGCCGACGACTACGTCACCAAGCCGTTCAGCCCACGGGAGCTGGTCGCCCGGGTGCGCGCGGTGCTGCGTCGATCCGCAGGCGGCCCGGAGGGCGCGGACCGACCACGTGTCGTGGGCCCGGTGACGCTCGACCCGGCCCGCCGCACGGTCACCGCCGCCGGCGCCCCGGTGCAGCTCACCTCCACCGAGTTCGACCTGCTGGCCCACCTGATGGCCCGCCCCGGCCGGGTCTTCACCCGGGAGGAGCTGCTGGCCGGGGTCTGGGGCTACGCGGCGCACGCCGGCACCCGGACGGTGGACGTGCACGTCGCCCAGGTGCGGGCGAAACTCGGCCCGGCGAGCGTGATCCGGACCCATCGCGGCGTCGGGTACGCGGTCGATGCCTGACCGCACCGGGCACGTCGAGTCGCCGACCATGGCCCTGCCGGTGGTCGGCGCCACCCCACCGGCCGCACCGCGACGAGGCCGATTCGGCAGTACGCTGACCGCCCGCGCGGTGCTCGTCACCTGCGCGGTGGCGCTGGTGTCGGTGCTGGTCACCGCCATCGTCGCGGTGCCGTTGGCGATCCGTGGCGCGGAGCGCAGCGAGCAGGAGGCGCTCGCCGCCCAGGCCCGGCTCGCGGCCGAGGTGCTGCGTACCCGCCTCGACCGGGGTCGCAGCGCCGACGAGGAACGGCTCATCCAGCAACTACGTGCCCAGGGCATCGACGCGTACCTGATCCGGCGCGGGGCGGTCGACCGGGCAGGTCTGCCACCGCGGGTGGTGCAGCGGATCGGGCAGGGCCGCAACGTGTCGGCTCGTCGCTCGGTCAACGGTGCGCGGGCCCTGGTCGAGGGTCGGGCCCTGCCTGGCGGCAACGGGGTGGTGCTCTCCCGTCCCCTGGCCAACGGGCTGTGGGCCCAGGTGCTGCTCAGTCTCTGGTTGCCGCTGCTGGCCGGCTTGACCGCCGGTGTGGTGGCCGGCCTGCTGCTGGCCCGTCGGCTGGCCCGGCCGATCCGGGTCGCGGCCACCGCCGCCGCCCGGCTGCGCGCCGGTGACCGCGCCGTCCGGGTGCCGGTCGAGTCGCCGGACGAGGTCGCCGACCTGGCCGAGGCGTTGAACGGGCTGGCTGCCGCGCTGGCCACCAGCGAGGGTCGACAGCGGGAGTTCCTGCTCTCCGTCTCGCACGAGCTGCGCACCCCGCTGACGGCGATCCGGGGGTACGCCGAGGCGCTCGCCGACGGGGTGCTCGGTGCCGACGACACGGTGGACACCGGTCGGACGGTGCTGGCGGAGGCCCAACACCTGGACCGGCTGATCGGTGACCTGCTGGCACTGGCCCGGTTGGAGGCCGCCGACTTCCCCCTCGAACCGGTGCCGGTGGACCTGACCCGACTGGCAGTGGACGCGGAGCCGACCTGGTCCGGTCGGTGCGCGGCGGTGGGCGTGCTGTTCCGGGTGGAGACGCCCGGTCAGCCGGTGCCCGCGTACACCGATCCGGGGAGGATCCGGCAGGTGCTGGACGGGCTGCTGGAGAACGCGCTGCGGGTCGTACCCCCGGGGTCGCCGGTGGTGCTCGCGGTTCGGCCGGCCGGCGCGGACCCGGCGCACGGCGGCGTGTTGGAGGTCCGCGACGGCGGGCCCGGCTTCACCGACGACGACCTGGCGGTGGCCTTCGAACGCGGCGCGCTGCACGAGCGGTACCGGGGGGTGCGCAAGGTGGGCAGCGGGTTGGGGTTGGCGCTGGCCGCCGGGCTGGTCCGCCGGTTGGGCGGGGAGATCACCGCCGGCCACGCGCCGGAGGGCGGTGCCGCCTTCACCGTCCGGCTGCCCGGTGATCCTTACCTGACCCGAACATCGGCCTGACGCTCCGCTCGTCGTTCCCGGGAAGGCTGAGGGCTCCACGGACGAGAGGAAGAGTCATGCCACGTTGGGGTATCGCCACCGGCACCACGGCACTGCTCGCGGCGGTCGCGCTCGGCGTCAGCGGCTGCGGCGCGGCCGAGGTGGCCAGCCAGCCCGCCCGGGACGTCGCCGTCGAGGTCGCCGCCGCCATGGGAGTCGAGGGTCAGGCGCTGACCGCGATGGGCTTCGACGCCGACGACCTGGACGTGCGGACCATCGCCGCACCGGCCACCCCGACGCCGGGTGCGTCCCCCAGTGCGAAGGAGAAGGCCCGGGAGAAGCGCGGCGAGGAGTGGCGCAAGCGCCGCCAGGCCCGCGTGCTGCTGCGCAAGAACACCCTGCACGGTGAGGCGGTGGTGAAGACGAAGGACGGCGGTACGCAGACCGTCGCCGTGCAGCGCGGCGAGGTGACGGCCATCGACGGCGACTCGATGACCGTCAAGTCCACCGACGGCTTCACAATGACCTGGACCTTCGGCGACGACCTGCGGGTGGTGGAGCGGCGGGCCACAGTGCAGCCGAGCGAGGTCAAGGTCGGCGCGACGCTCGGCGTCGCCGGCGCGAAGGACGGCGACAAGGGCGTGGCCCGGCTCGTCCTCATTCCCCACGCGAAGTGAGCGAAGGGGCCCTGGTCCACGCCAGGGCCCCTTCCCTCATCAGTAGACTCGGGAGCCGACGAAGTCGTCGTGGCCGTAGCCCACCGGGTTGGCGGCGGTACGGGCCTCGAACGACCACTGCTGCCGGGTGCTGTTGGAGCAGTTCGCCAACCGCAGGCGAGAGCTGCCCAGCAACGGGTTGTCGAACGCCACGCAGAGGTTGTTGGCGCTCGCCGGCCTGATCTGGTTACCCACGAAGACGAACTGCTGCGCGCCGGTGCCGTTGCAGTCGTAGATGTTGACAGCGGTGCCGGCGGTCATCGAGCTGTTGGCGACGTCCAGGCACCTGTCGTGGGACAGCTCCGAGTGCAGCGACCGCCGGGCCGAGTCGTACCAGAAGCCCTGGTTGCGCCCACCGTGGCAGGAGTACGGCTGCTGCGCGGTGCCGTTGCGGGAGTCGTACCCCTTGCCGTCGACGCAGGTGCCGGTGGCGAGGTTGCGCAGTTGCTTGAACTCCAGCAGCCCCGGGTAGAGCACGCCACCGCCGGTGCTGGCCGGGTCGACGCAGCTGGCCCGCGTCTGCCCGGAGTTCCAGAACTGGGTGATGCACTGGGCGAACATGCCGTGCCCACGGGCGTTGGGGTGGAACGACTGGCGGGCGGCGTTCTCGTTCCAGATGCCGACCTCGATGTAGAGGCCGCGGACCGAGGTGTTGTCGGTGCACACCTCGTGGCCGTGGAAGAGGCGGCTGGCGTCCAGGTAGCGGGTGCCGGTGTTCGCCGCGGCCGACCGCAGCGCCGACTCGAACATCGGCACCGCCTTGTTCCGGGCGAAGGCCGCGTCGGCCAGGTAGAGCAGACAACCGCCGGAGTACCAGCCGGGGAAGTTGGGGTTGTCCTCCACGTCGGGGCTGCCGGGGCTCGGGTACGACATCAGCACCAGCTCGTAGTCCGACAGCAGGTAGCCGGCGTTGGTCATGGTCTGCCGGATGTCGGTGAGCGCCGCCTGGACGGCCTGCCGGCTGCCGTCGGTCCGGATCGTCCACTGGTCGGTGTAGGTGGGGTAGCAGGCGCCCTGGAAGGTGACCCGGCGGATGGCGCAGTCGGTGGCGACCGGACCGAACTGGATGGTGCCGTCACCGTTCGCGCCGACCACCACCCAGATCAGCTTCACGTGCGTGTTGCGCGCCTTGATGCCCAGGTAGTCGCCCTGGTTCAGCTCGTTGTGCTGGGTCGGGCCGCCGGCGATCAGGTTCCAGGGGGTGGCGCCGGAGCAGGCGATGTTGTATTGCGCGTCCGACGTGATGCCGGTGCGGAACACCGCCTGGTCGTACGAGCGGTCGCACCAGTTGCCGTCCTGGTGGGTGCCGGGGACGTAGTTTCCGACCCCCTCACCGGAGATCTCGCTGTCACCCATGGTGATCAACGCGGTGCGACGCTGTTCGATCGGGCGGATCGGGCTGCCGTAGAGGGCTGTCGCCTCGGCGGCACGGACGGCTTCGAGGTTGGCGGGGAGCGGTTGGACTGTCGGTCGGTCGGCGGCGCTGGCGGGGGTGGCCGGTCCGGCGAGCATCGGTAGGACGAGAGCGGCAACGGCGACGACGACGGTGATGGCCCGTCGTCGGGTCACGCGTTCGGGCCTGGCGGGGATTGCAGGCATCGACGCACTCCTTTCGGCTCAATCGCGGGACGTCGATTGAGTTACCAGACGGTAACGTGCGGATCAACAGATGTGAATGCGCCTCAGATCCTTGCGCGCGGGCTGCAGAACCGCCCGGATCGGACTATCCGGGCCTGCTTCTGGTTTAGCGGCCCGGCGGCAGGGCGTAGCCGACGTAGCCGCGGAACTCCAGCCGCCAGCCGGCCGGGACGAGTTTGGCGCAGGCCGCCTTGTTGCCGGTGCAGACGATCGCGTCGACCGAGGAGGGGTCGGCCGGCGGTCGTTCCGGCAGCACCGACTGCAACGCCACCAGGTCGGGTGAGCCGCCGTCGGGCTGCCGCAGCAGCAGCCACCACGGGTACTCCCAGTTGTCGTTCTGCTGCACCAGCCCGGTCCGTCGCGCGCCGCTGTCCTGGACCGCTGTCGCCGCCCAGCGGAACTCGTCGGCCCACTGCGGGCGGCGCAGGAACCGGGTGTCCCAGTCCGAGGTGGTGAAGACCGAGCCGGAGCCGACCAGCCGGCGCGGGAAGCCGTACGACAGCGCGAGCACTCCGGCCAGCGCCGAGGCGGCCAGCACGGTGACGGCCACCACTGTGGCAACCGAACGACGCCCACCCGCGCGGTTGCGCAGGAGCGCGTCCAGCCAGAGGCCGGCGAGGGGCACGGCGAGCACCACGGCGTAGAGCAGCAGCCGGTTGCCCCACGGCTGCCACTTGATCATCGCGGTGTGCAGCAGCACGGCGGTCAGCACCACCACGGCGTACGCCCGCAGTGACCCGGCCCGCTCGGGGGCGATCCGCCGTGGTCGGGCGAGCGCGATCACCGCGCCGATCACCGCCAACGCCCCGGCCAGCGGAAACGCCACCCGGTCCTCGTCCGGATACCAGGCCGGCTCCGGGAAGAGCTCCCGGCCGAAGGTGATCGCGCGGTCCTGCGGGTCGACTCCGATCGCCTCGGCGCCGCTGATGATCACGTCGGCTCCGGCCCGACGTAGGGGCGCCAGCGGTGTGTCGAACGCGGTGTGCCCGATCCGCAGCGCGTTGACCACTATCGACGCCGGGTCGTGCCGCTCCATCGGGATGGACTCGCGTAGCCGGGGCGGCCCCAGCGGGTGCCCGAACTCGGCGGTCACCCGGGCCAGGAACGGGCCGACCACCACTGCCGCGACCACCAGGATCAGCACCGAACCGCCGACCGTGCGGGCCAGCCCGCCGACCTTCCAGGACCGCCGACCCCCGCCGGTCGCTGCCGGACCAGTAGGTGCCGGTCGATCCGTCCGGGCCAGCCTCAGCTGGGCCAACCCCCAGAGCACCAGCAGCGGGCCGACCGCGATCAGGCCGCTGGTCTTGGTCACCGCGGTCAGGCCGGTCGCCGCCCCCAGCCCGAGCAGGGTGCCCCAGCCGGTCCGTCGACGCAGCCCGTCCAGCGCCAGGGTCGCCGCGCAGGCCACCCACGCCGCGCAGATCAGGTCGGTCTGCGTGCTGGTCGCCTGGAGCACCACCATCGGCGTGGTCGCCAGCACGAACGCGGTGAGCAACTGGGCCCGCCGGCCACCGCCGAGCTGCGCGGTGATGCGTGCAGCCACCAGGAGGCAGACCACTCCGGCCGCCCACTGCACCAGGTTGTGCAGGTGGTCGCCGCCGGTGAGCAGACGCAGGTGCAGCAGCAGGTACTCGGCTCCGGGCGGGATGGTCACCTGCCGGTGGATGGCGGTGGGCCAGAAGTCCAGGTCGCCCTGGGCCACCCAGTGCTCCACCTTCGGCAGGTGATAGGTCTGCGAGTCGAAGTTGTTCGGCTCGGCCAGCAGCGCGACCAGCAACTCCACAAGGACCAGCCCGCCGACGGTGCCGGCGAGGAGCCGCTCGCCCGGTCGGGCCGTACGCCAGGTGTCGACCGCCGCGGCGAGCAGGCCGGCCGGCCCGCGGCCGGCAGGGGTCGGCGCGGGGTCGGGCTCACCGCGCTCGGCGGTTTGGGGGGAAACGTCGGGGCTGCCACCGGACACCACAGCGCCGACCGGCACCGGCGCGGCCCCGACCGGCACCGGTTGCGGTGCGGCGGCGGGCGGCTGCCGGCGGCGGGTCGCCCGTCGCCAGCGCAGACCGGCCGCCGTCGCGGCCGCGGCCAGGAAGAGCAACCAGGCGACGGTGAACGTCTGTCGGGTCAGCGCGTGCGACGCGCCGAGCACCTCGACGACGAGCACCGCGAACGCCCCACTGAGTAGGACGGCGCGCACCACGGCGAGCCGCAGCGGTGTCACCGCGCCAACCTCGCGTGGCCTCGTCGCGACGGTGAGCAGGAGCACCGCGGCGGCAGGAACCGCCGCGAGCAGGGAGCCGGCAGCCGACATGGCGGAAGTAAACACCATTGATCTGAGCCCGCCGCGCCGGCTGCCCCGCAGTGGCGGTACGTGGTTAACAAACCAGCCAGGCTAGGCTATGTCCGACGTGTTGCCGCCACCGTGGAGATCCCCGTGAAGCTCTCGATCCTCATGCCGGTTTATAACGAGGAAGAACGCATCGCGGATGCCCTGAAGCAGGCACTGGCGGTGGACTACCCCTGCGAGATCGAGTTGGTCGTCGTCGACGACGGCAGCCGGGACGGCACCGGCGAGGTCCTCGATCGCGCAGACGACGCCCGCCTGCGGGTCATCACCCACCAGCGCAACGCCGGCAAGGGTGCCGCCATCAAGACGGCTGTCGACAGCGCCGAGGGCGACTACATGGTCATCCTCGACGCCGACCTGGAGTACGACCCGCAGGACATCCCGAAGCTGCTCGACCCGGTGCTCGACGGGCGGGCCACGGTGGTCTACGGCAATCGCACGTTCGGCAGCCACAGTGCCTACAGCTTCTGGTACGTGATGGGCAACAAGGGCGTCACCATGGCGGCCAACGTGTTGTTCAACTCGTACATCGGTGACCTGGAGACCTGCTTCAAGCTGATGCCGGTGGCGCTCTACCGGTCGCTTGACGTGCGTTCGCGCGGCTTCGGCATGGAGGCCGAGGTGACCGGCAAGCTGCTGCGTCGCCGGATCCGCCCGTACGAGGTGCCGATCAGCTACCGGGCGCGCGGCCGGGAAGAGGGCAAGAAGATCACCTGGAAGGACGGCGTCGAGGCGATCTGGATCCTCGGGCGCGAGCGCGCTCGCCGCCGCCCCGCCGTCTCAGCCGCCAAGTGACCCCAGGAACGCGCTGATCGACCGCCGCAGGCCGTCGGCGTCCAGACCATGCCACCGGGCGTGGTCGGCCGGATCGCCGTACCGTCGCAGGTCGGTCTGACCCACCCCGAGGGCGAGCAGCCGGTGCGGTACGTCCGCCAGTGTCCGGCTGACGACCGCGCTCGACGTCCCCGCCAGGTACGGCTCGACCAGCACCACGTCGGTGCCGGCGAGCGCCCGTAGCCCGCGCGTGTCGAACGGCCGCGGTGTGTGGGTGTACGCCACAGTCACGTCCATCCCCTCGGTAGCCGCCACTGTGGGGTCGAGCATCGGTCCGACCGCCACCACGAGCGGCGCGTTCGCCCCGCCCCGCCGCAGCACCCGTAGCCGGGCCGCATCCGGGTACGCCTCGGTGTTGCGCTGCTCGGAGAGCCGCACGTAGATCGGATCGTCGCTGGTCACGGCGTCGCGGAGCAGTGCCGCCACCTCGTCCGGGTGGCCGGGCACCCGGACCGTCCAGCCGTCGCCGAGAGAGTCGAAGAGCGCCACGTCGCCGGGCGACTGGTGGGTGCGGCCCTCCGCCGACCCGTCGTACGACGCGCCGATGCTGACCAGGACGGCACCCACGCCCTGGTGCTCCAGATCCAACTTGATCTGCTCGTACGCCCGGTCCACCAGGAACGTCGCGTACGAGTGCGCGATCGGACGCAGCCCGGTCAGGGCGAGCCCGCCGGCCACACCGATCATCAGTTGCTCCCGGATGCCCACGTTGAGCACCCGGTCCGGGTGTCGGCGTTCTACCGGGGTGAACTGGCTCACCGAGATGTCGGCCAGCACCAGTGCGGTACGCGGATCCTCGTCGAGGAGCGCTGTGGTGGTGTCGATGAAGGCGGTACGCATGTCGGTCATCCCTTGCTCTCGATGCGGGCAACCACCAGGTGCGGGTGTCGTGGCCGGTGCCCGGTCAGCGCCGCGTACAGGGCGTCGTGGTCCCGACCGTTCACGGTGTCGGCGGTCCAGCCGTTGACTGTGAACCGGCTGGCGATACCACCGGCCCACCCGTAGCTGGCCGAGGAGTTGTCGACCACGACCGCGGTGAGGCTGTCCAGGCCTGTCGCTCCCGCGTACGCGATCGCCTCGTGGTTGGATCCCTCGTCCAGTTCGGCGTCGCCGAGCAGCACGTACACCCGGGGTTTGTGCAGTCCCTGGGCGCGCAGGCCGAGCGCGGTGCCGACGGCCAGCCCGAGCCCGTGCCCGAGGGAGCCGGAGCTGATCTCGACGCCGGGCACCAGGCGTCGGTCCGGGTGGTGGCCGAGGCGGCTCTCCGGCCCGGCCAGGTCGTCGAGCCAGGCGTCCGGGATGAAGCCGTGCGCGGCGAGCACCGCGTAGTAGGCGGCCGGCCCGTGGCCCTTGGAGAGCAGGAAACGGTCCCGTTCCGGGTAGTCGACGCTGTCGGGGGTGACCCGCAGCACCCGGTCGTAGAGCACCTGGAGCACGTCGACGGTGGAGTGCGCGCTCGGCGCGTGTTTCTCGTCGCCGGTCAGTCGCCGGATCAGTCCGGGCAGCCGGGCGCTGCTGTCGGTGGTCAGTGTGGTGGTCATGCCACTACTGTGTGAGTTGAAGTGCACTTCAACTCAAGGACCTGGGGATGCCGGATCTATTGACGATCGGTGAGTTGTCCGCCCGCTCGGGGGTGGCACCGTCGGCGCTGCGCTACTACGAGCGGCTCGGGCTGATCCGCGCCGACCGTACCGGCGGCAACCAACGCCGGTACGCCCGCGCCGAGTTGCGGCGGGTCGCGTTCATCCGGATCTCCCAGCAGGTCGGCGTCTCGCTCGACGAGATCCGAGAGGCACTCGACTCGCTCCCCGAGGCCCGCACCCCCAGCCCACAGGACTGGGCTCGGCTCTCGGCGAGCTGGCGAAGCCGGCTGGACGAGCGCATCCGGCTGCTCACCAAGCTCCGCGACGACCTGGACGGCTGCATCGGCTGCGGCTGCCTGTCCCTGCAGCGCTGCATGCTCAACAACCCGGGGGACACCCTGGCCGGCGAGGGCCCGGGCGCCCGGCTGGTGCTGCCCCGACCGACCGACGACCCGACGCTGGCAAGCTCGCTCAACTGACAGCCGACCCGGTTGGCGTGCTCAGCTGACGGCCGACCCGCCGCCCGCCGGGCGGGTGAGCAGCACCTTGCCGAAGTGATCGTGCGACTCGACGAGCCGGTGCGCCTCCGCGGCCTCGGTCATCGGCAGCCGCCGGTCCACGATCGGCCGGATCCGGCCCGCCTCGACCAACGGCCACACCTCATCCCGTACGCCCTGGACGATCTCCGCCTTCTCGGCGAGCGGTCGGGACCGTAGCGACGTCGCGGTGAGGCTCGCCCGCTTTGCCAGCAGCGCGCCGAGATCCAACTCGGCCTTGCGCCCACCCTGCATCCCGATCACCACGAGCCGACCGCCGTTGGCCAGCGCGGACACGTTCCGCCCCAGGTAGGACCCACCCATGATGTCGAGGACGACGTCCACGCCGCGCCCGTCGGTGACTCGCCGGACCTCCTCGACGAAGTCCTGCTCCCGGTAGTCGATCACGTGCGCCGCGCCCAGCTCACGCAGCCGGGCGTGCTTGGCCTCCCGCGCGGTGGTCAGCACTGTCACACCGAGAGCCGCCCCGAACTGCACAGCGAACGTGCCGATCCCGCTGCCCCCGCCGTGCACCAGCAACGTCTCGCCCGCGCCGAGCCGCGCCACCTGGACCAGGTTCGACCAGACAGTGCAGGCCACCTCGGGCAGCGCCGCCGCGTCGACCGGGTCACACGCCGGCACCGGCAACAACTGCCCGGCGGGCACCGCCACCTGCTCCGCGTACCCGCCGCCGGCCAGCAACGCGCAGACCTGCTGCCCGACCGCCCAACCGGCGACCTCCGCACCAACCACCGTGATCACCCCAGAACATTCCAACCCGGGGTACGCGGGCGCGCCCGGCGGGGGCGGGTAATGCCCCTGCCGTTGCAGCAGGTCAGCGCGGTTGACCCCGGCGGCCCGCACATCCACGATCACCTCGTCCGGGCCCGGCTCCGGATCGGGCACCTCGGCCCAGACCAGCGCGTCGGGACCACCGGGCTCCGGAATCGTGATCGCTCGCATGGGCCCAGTCTTCCCGATCCCACCGGGTGCCGCAGGCGCACCCTCCAGCCCACAGTGGACCCAACAGACCTGCTGGCCGGCGCACCGGGGAGGGACGTCGGGCCGCCCGGAACGAGCCGTGGCAGACTATGCGTGGCCGTACGCCCACGGGTGGCGGCCCAGGAGGGTTCGCCTAGTGGCCGATGGCGCTGGTCTTGAAAACCGGTAAGGCAGCGATGTCTTCGTGGGTTCGAATCCCACACCCTCCGCCCCTCACTAATGACAGGGCAGCGTGCCGCGGGCCGTCCGACCGCTGCCGGTGGGCGGGCGCTGAGAGGCGGCTGACAGTGCCGCCTCGCGTCATCCCGCTGTGGCGGCCTTAACGCTGTCGAAGCGAGTCGAGTTCGGCAGCATGTAACGGCGAAGTGCTAAAACAATTTATCCCCCAAATTTGCGATCCTCTTGTTCTTCGTAAAGCTTCCCTTCTTTCCAGTTGCTGGAAAGAGCGAACCCGGGCCGTATCTTACAGCGACACCGCGTGTCTGCTCTGAGGTCCGGGTAATGATCTGCCTGTCGACCAAGTCTTTCAGAATGTCGCGAGCAGCATAAACGTCGACGTCAAACAGGCGTTGAACGGTCCTATTGTTGATCTCGTCGTAGTCTCGCATATGTTCTATGACCTTCCGGTCTACCTCATCGCTCTTTCGCCCGTGGTAAGCGACGGCATTCCCGAGGCGGGTGAGTGATTCAGCCGCTAGTCGGTAAGTTGGCTGAGTTCGATTCGCGGTCCCCCTGGTTGGTTCCAATAACATGGAAGGGTCACTTGACAGTCGTCGCAAGACAGCCTGTCCTTCCAGTTCGGAACGCTGAATAATCGGTGCTAGCTGCTTCGCTGTGATTGTTCGTTTAGAGCAGAGGACGAGGACAATCAGCAGGGCGTCCGTGTCGTCCTGCTCTTCCGGCGGAAGCGTCGCTAGAAATTTGGTGATGCGAGTGTTCGGCGCCTGTCCGCGAAAAAGGACACTTACCTGGTCGTTGTCATCGGAAATTAGAGGTGTGTCGCGTCCGGAGCGAATCATTTCCCGGTACATTCGGTCAACGCCCTGTCCGACTTCTTCCGCCAGTCCGAGCAAGCGGAAGGCTGAGGCCAAGGCGGGGTGGCGGGCTCTGGATCCCTTGGTCAGAATGTTGGAGACAGTGATGCCGCTCACCAGTGGACCGGGGGATGTTACCTTCAGGTACTGCGACGAGTGCTCGACTGACACGGGCAGACGAGCACGCCAGTCACCGTGGATAAGCGCGTTAGCGACGGCTTCTCGCACTGCGGCCATCGGGTAATCTTCAATTTGAAGCTGTTGTCCATCGGCCAGCGTTACTGGGGTTATGCCTTGACGTGCGCGGATAGCCTGTAGGAGCTCATCGAATGCGAGAACGAGCGGCGTGCCCAGGCGCATGATTGCGTCGGGTTCCCCAGCTTGGGTTTTTCTGTGCTGATAAACTACTGCATCGGCTGGGGCGGACGCGGCGGCCGTGCATAGTAACAGTTCACCCGCGCGGGTCAGTCGTTCGTCGTCGCCCACTGCTTTCAGTGCGCGGAGTAAGTCATGATCTGAAAGGCGCGCGTATGACTGGCGTCGCGAGTCGACGGAATTGGCAAGAAGTCGCCTGCACTGTCTGAGAGCAAGAGGATCCACGTCCTCCAGCGAGCGTGAGCTGGGCGCGGCAGACCAGTCAACCCCTCTTCGCTCCTCTGCTAGACGGCTCACCTCGGCGGGACGCATGGGCAGGCATTCGTCATTGACCCGGTGGTAGGTGTACCCGCGAGTCGTGGAGTACACCTCCAACCCTTCGGGCACCCTGATTACGAGGAGGCGTTTGTGAGCGAAGCGAACGACGTCCACCTCAACAAGGAGGCCCGGCATCGTTAGGTGGTAGATGCGCTGACGCAATGTGTGCTCGTCCAGCTCACACCCGATGAACGCTTCGGGTCCGCCTGGAGTGTCGGAGACTCCGACGACGATGGTTCCGCCGGACGCGTTCGCGAAGCACACAGACGCTTCGGCCAGGTCTGCCCACGCATCCTTCAGGTTGGATTTGGCCACCTTGAAGTCGAGGATGCTGCTCTCACGCTTCCGCGCCGCAGTGCCGGCGAGGATGGCTTCAAGATCCTGTTGTTCGGCGAGGGACATCCTTTGGCGCTCCTTTGGGGGAAGTGACAAAAGTAGGGTAGCCCCAAAGTCGGCTCAAAGGTTAGAGGTGGGGAGTTGGTGACGCGGAGCGTGTCGGGTCGCGGCTGGCGAAGTGTTCGAGCGGTTCGTTCGTTGGGC
This sequence comes from Micromonospora sp. D93, assembly GCF_018070365.1. Classification (NCBI taxonomy): domain Bacteria; kingdom Bacillati; phylum Actinomycetota; class Actinomycetes; order Micromonosporales; family Micromonosporaceae; genus Micromonospora; species Micromonospora sp. D93. The sequence goes on from NZ_JAGPXW010000030.1 coordinate 63,692, forward strand.
GCGTTGATCAGCCCGGTCACTCCGGTGAACTCTGTGGCTGATCGTTCCTCGCGGATCGCCTGGTCCGCGCCTCGTAGCTGAGCAGCACGACGAGGAACGCGGTGAGCAGGCCGAGCGCGGCCAGGCCGGGCAGGTAACGGCCGACGGGGAGCAGCGACAGCGCTACGACGGGGGCGACGAACTGCCCCGGTCGTACGCACCGGACGCTGAGACTCAGGAACGTCGCCCGGCCCGCGAGGAACAGGGCGGTCCCACCGAACAACCCGACGGCGGGCATCCAGTCCGAGATGCCGTGGGCCTCCTCATGTGCCAGGCCGGCCAGCACCTGCTCGACTCCCAGCGCCACGTAGATGGTTCCGGCGAGCACCGGGAAGTGGGCAACGCTGTAGGCGTCAGAACCCACGTGGGCCCGCCGCAGCCCGGACTCCGTCGTCAGCGCGTGCCTGGATGTTGCCGCGCTCGCGGAGTAGAGCCAGTACAGGCACACGGTGACGGCCAGGGTGAGGAGCGCGGCCAGCAGGATCGGTCCACGGGCCCGCTGTACCCCGATGCCGGCGGCGACCGAGATCAGGGACTCGCCGAGCGCAATGATCACCACGAGGCTGTGTCGCTCCGCGAAGTGGCTGGGGCTCCGCACCGGCCACCCGCTCAGCACCGAGGACACCACCCCGCCGCCCATGTCGATGGTGAGGGCCAGCGCCCAGAGCAGGATCTGTGCGGTGCCGCCGAACACGGCGCCGAGGATGAGTGGAATCCAGGACAGCGTGGTGGAGAGGGCGTAGAGGCGAATGGTCCTGCGCACCTGCCGGTTGCCGGCCGCCACCCAGCGGAAGAGGACCAGATCGACAACTCGAAGGACGATGTAGGCCAGCACCAAGATCAGCCGTGGTTCCGTCGTACCCGGTCCGGTCCCCCAGGCGTCGGGGATGACGAGAGCGACGAGGAAGACGGCCGCCATCGCGACGGTGACGCCGGCACGGATCAACCCGACATCGATCCGTACGTGGTTGCCCAGCCAGGAGTAGACCAGCCAGGAGATCCAGAGCAGCAGGAGTACGAGGAATCCCTGCATCAAGGTCACCGGCGCGGGTCGCTGGCTCATGAACGTGGTGACCCGGATCAGGCCGAAGACGAAGACCAGGTCAAAGAAGATCTCGAACAGGATGGGTCGGTGTGTCTCCGGGGTCGCCATCGGTCGTGCCCCGAAAGTCCGCCCCATGAGGTCATCTTGACGGTCAGCGGCGAAGCGGTCCGGTGCCCCGCGTTCCGGTCACTCCGGCGGGTCGGTTGCTCGGCACTCCCGGCGGATCGTCTCCTCGGCCAGTCGCTCGACAGCGCGTCCGCGTTCGTCGGAGATGGCTCGCTCGTTCCGGCGGCGGAACGCGGTGATGACGGCTATCGCGAAGTCCCGCCAGATGCCGGCCACGATGTCCCCCTGAGGAACGTTGCCCGACCTCAAACGTAGCTCTGCGAAACCACACTGGGTCAGCGCCAGCTTCCGGTCGTCGGGAGGGCCGTGGCGGGGTAAGAAGGGGCTGGTATCTCCGCACATCGGAAGGACGCGTCCCCATGACCCTGGAACGACCGATCGCCCCGGACCCGTACGAGCTGCTGCCGACGCTGCCCTCGTTCACGCTGACGAGTGACGACGTGCAGAACGGCGAGCCGATGGACGCCCGGCACGCGCATGGCAGCACCGGGGGCGACAACGTCTCGCCGCAGCTGACCTGGTCAGACTTCCCCGCCGAGACGAAGAGCTTCACGGTGACCTGCTACGACCCGGACGCGCCGACCGGCAGCGGTTTCTGGCACTGGGTGCTGGTGAACGTGCCGGTCAACGTCACCCAGTTGCCCACCGGCGCTGGCGGTGCGGCGGGCACCGACCTCGGCGGGGCGTTCTCGGTCCGCAACGACTACGGCGACCAGGGCTACGGCGGGGCGGCCCCGCCGCCCGGTGACCGCCCGCACCGGTACGTCTTCGCGGTGCACGCCCTGGACGTGGACCGCCTGGACCTGACCCCGGACGCCACCCCCGCCTACGTCGGCTTCAACCTCACGTTCCACACCCTGGCCCGAGCGGTGATCCGCCCCACGTACCAGATCAAGGACTAAACCCGCCCCCAGCTCCCGCGATCTTGCACTTTCTGTCCCGACATCCTTGACATAAAGGGCATAAGGACAACAGGAAGTGCAAGATCGCCGGGGCCGGGGCCGGGGCCGGGGCCGGGGCCGGGTCAGGCTGGGACGCGGGCCACGGCGAAGACGGACTGGCCGAAGGGCGGGAGTACGAGCTGCTCGGCGGCCTTGGTGGCGGGCAGGACGAGTGTGTCGTACACCTTGACCATGGGGCCTTCCTTCGGCATCAGGCGGAAGACCTTGGTGGCCATGAAGTAGCCGATCAGCCCGAGCGCGTTGGCGTAGTGCATCTTCTCGATGGTCAGGCCGGCGTCGGTCATCGCCGCCCCGAGGGTCTTCTTCGTGTAGCGGCGGACGTGCCCGGTGGCGACGTCGGCCGGGCTCATCGCGAACTGGAACGCGGGCACGATGATGATCACGGCGCCGCCGGGTCGGACCAGGTCGCGCATGCTCTGCAGCGCGCCCACGTGGTCCTCGATGTGCTCCAGGACGTTGTACGAGACCGCGGCGCTGTAGTCGCCCCGGTCGCTGTGCGGCAGCAGCATCTGCCGGACGTTGATGTTCGGACGGTCGGCGAGGCGCTCCTTCAGCTGCACCAGCCGGTCCGGGTCGGCCTCGGTGGCGGTGAACCGGGGCAGCAGCTCTGACCATTCAAGCGCGTAGTCACCAAGGCCGCTGCCGATCTCGATCGGGTCGTCGCCGAGGTACGGCACGGCCAGTTCGATGAACCAGCGACGGTGGTTGACAGCTGTCGCAAGGCCTTCCAGCACCTCGGACTGAACGCGCTGATCCCCAGTGATTTCTGCCATGCGTCGATTCCTCACGATATGAACTCGACCCGTGCCTGGACCGACAGAGTGAATCATCCGCTGGGACGGCGAAAGAATCGAGGCATCGGGGTGGCCGAATTGTGGTCGGGGGGTGGGTTCGTGATCGGCGGTCGGCGAACCCGGCACATAGTACGGCAGTACCCCGAAACATGTCACGGCGGTGCCATGCGCTGACTACCCTATGAATTGTCATGACTACTCCTGAACCGGACGTGCCCAGCGACAGTGGCGGCCCGGCCGCCGCGTCGTCGGCGGAGGGGGCCTCCGGTGTCGCTCGGCCTGCCCGCAGCGGGAGGTGGGCCGATCTTGCCGCCGTGCTGAGCTTCGTGGTGCTCGGGTTCTGGGTCACCGGTCGACTCTGGTTGGACCCGGGCAGCGATGTGCGGGACAACCAGTCCGATCAGTCGCAGTTTGAATGGATGATGGCCCACGGAGCGCAAGTCGTCACGCACTTTGCGTATCCATTCCATTCCAATCAGATGAACGTCCCCGACGGCGTGAATCTGATGGCCAATACGTCCGTATTATCCATTTCATTGCCAATGACGCCTGTCACCCTGTTGTTCGGACCGCGGGCATCATTTCTGATCTTTCTCACCGTCGGCATGATCGCCACCGCCACGGCCTGGTATTTCGTGCTCTCCCGGGTGCTGATCGGCAGCCGGGGGCCGGCGTGGCTGGGCGCCGGCTTCTGCGCGTTCGCGCCGGCCATGGTGTCGCACGCCAATGGGCACCCGAACATCGTGTCGCAGTTCGTCGTCCCGTTGATCATCTGGCGCACGCTGCGACTCGGCGAACCGGGCCGCTGGCTGCGCAACGGGGTCCTCCTCGCGCTCGTCATCGTCTGGCAGGCATTCCTCAACCTGGAGATCCTGCTGATGACCGCGATCGGGCTCGGCGTGATCATCGGGGTGCTCGCCGTCGGACGCGCGGATCTGCGTTCGCGGGCCCGAACCTTCCTCGCCGGCCTGGCCGTCGCCGCCGGGGTCGCCGGGCTCCTGCTGGCGTACCCCCTGTACGTCCAGTTCTTCGGACCGGACGCGTACTCCGGGCTGTCCCGCCTGATCCGGGGCTACTCCAGCGACCTGGCCTCGTTCGTCGCGTACTCCCGGGAATCACTCGCCGGTAGCGCGCGCACCGCCGCGGGCCTGGCCAAGAACCCGACCGAGGAGAACAGCTTCTTCGGCTGGGCGCTGCTGGTGCTGGTGATCGCCCTGGTCTGGTGGCTGCGCCGCTCGATAGTGGTGCTCGCCCTGGCCGCGCTCGGGTTGCTCTTCGCGGTGCTCTCGCTGGGTCGGGAGGTCCGCTTCGACAACCGGGGTACGGGTGTGCCGGGCCCCTGGGCGGCGCTGGAGAACCTGCCCATCCTGCACTCGGTGGTGCCGACGCGCTGGGCGTTGGCGATCACCCCGATCATCGGGTTGCTGCTCGCCTACGGCGCCGAACGGGCCCGCGAGTTGGCCGACGCGCACCCGGCTGCCCGGGGGCAGGTCCGCTTCGTCACCGCCACAGTGCTCACGATGGCCCTGTTGCCGATCGTCCCCACCCCGCTGCCCGTGGCTCACCTCGACCCGGTTCCCAGCTTCGTGACCAGTGGGGCGTGGCGTCCGTACGTGGCCGGTGGGCGCAGTGTGGTGACCCTGCCGTTGCCGGACACCACGTACGCGGAGCCGCTGCGCTGGTCGGCGTCGACTCGGCTGGACATGCCGCTGGCTCGTGGCTACTTCCTCGGCCCGGACACCCGACCGAACGCCGACCCGCCGAAGGTCGCACTGTTCGGTGCGACTCCTCGCCCCACCAGCAGTTTCTTCGCCACCATCCGGCGCACCGGGGCGGTGCCGCCGATCACCCCACAGAGTCGGGTCCGGGCGGTCGACGACCTGCGCTACTGGCGGGCCGGGGTGGTCATCCTCGGGCCACACGAGCACGAGACCGCGCTGCGGCGGGGGATGACCGAGCTGACCGGGATCCAACCGGTCTTCACCGGCGGCGTGTGGGTGTGGGACGTCCGGCCGTTGACCGACTGAGCCGTGCGGACGAGACCCGGTCTAGCGGACGCAGCAGCCCTGGCAGACCTTCGGCCGGGGCAGGGTGAAGGCGAGGCAGCAGGTGCGCCGCTGCACGGTCGGCTCACCGGCCGGCCCGGGCACCAGCTCGATCAGGTCGGTCAGGTCGAGTGCGCCGAGCAGGGTGTCGATGCTCTGCACCGTGGAGCCGGGCAGACCGTCCGCGGCCCGCAGGATGCCGTGCGCGATGCCGGAGGCGACCGACCCGAGCAGCGTCCGGGTGCCCACCCGGACCTCGGACTGGATCGCCGTGATGAGCGGCGCCAGATGGGCGTCGAGCAGGGACGCGCGCAGTGCGGCCAGCAGCTCCGCCTCGTCGGCGACCACCCGCACCTCCGGCAGGCCGGCGAGCGCCAGCGGGTCGTTCGGCAGCACCGCCACGGTGGTGCCCCGGCGCAGTCCCATGGTGAGCAGCTGCCGGTGGTCCTCGAAGTGGATCAGCAGGTCGGTCGGATCGAGCAACGGCACCCGGCGAGCGGACGCCCAGCCGAGCACGACCGGCAACGCAGCCCAGTAGCTGTACGACTTCCAGGCCAGCGCGGCGCAGGCGTGCGGGGTGCCGCCCCAGCGGACGGCGGCGCCGTTCAGCAGCTCCGGCAGGCGGCTGCCGTCGATCAGGGTGGTGGCGGGCGCCCAGCCGAGCTCGTCGTCGACCAGCAGGCCCCGGGCGAGGCCGGGGAGGTCGTCGGTGCCGAACATGGCCCGGAGCGCTGCGGTGACGGGGGCCAGCGGCGTGGTGGCGGCCTCGCGCCGTGGCATCACCGCTGTCACCTGAGTCGTCCCCCGTCCGTGTGACCGACTGTCCGTGTGACCGAGGAGTGCGCCCCGGCGGACGAACGAGTGCCGTCCTGAGCTAAGGCTAGCCTAACCAGGCCCTGGGGCGTAAGGGAAGGCTCACCTTGGTCAAATCTCTGACGCCCAGGTCACCATCCGCACCCGACGGGAGTAGCGCTCCGCGTACTACCCGGAGTCAGTGCTGGAAAACGCTGCCGCACGATCGACGGTCATCGGTGAATTGTCAAGCGGTGTGTCGAAAACATGCCACATGCGTGTGTGTTCGCGTACGGAACGTGAAACTTGTATCCCCGGCCCCGAGGAAGCTGATGACGACCTCACCCCTCGAACGGGCTGTCGACTCCTTCGCGGCCGAACTCGCCCGACAACGGACCGGGCGCGGGCTGTCCAAGAAGCAACTTGCCGTCCTGATGGGGTTCGACCCGTCCTACGTGAGCCACGTCGAGGGGCGCCGGCACCGCCCGACCGAGGACTTCGCCCGCCGTGCGGAGGCCGTCCTGGAGGCCAGCGGCGCGATCTGGCAGCGCTTCCGGGAGTACGACGACCTACGGCACGCCCGGGCGGGTCAGCCGCACCGCGAGCCGCACCTGCCGGGGCAGTGGCTGCCACCCGGCACCGGCCTGGTCGTGGAACGGGAAGTGGCCACCCTCACCCACGCCGACGACGGCTACCGGTGCGTCATCCACCGTGAGCTGTACAACGCCGGCACCGAGCCGGTCACCCGCTACCTGGTCCGGGTCGCCGTCGACCGCTACCCGAACGACCCCGGCCGCTCCAACCGGCACCACCGGGAGCACCCCCTCACATTCGCCGAGCTGCAGATACAGGCCCGTCGAGACGACGGCGGCGGTGACCCGGAGCCGATGCACTGGCGAGCCAAACACGATCGGGACGCGTTCAAGGAGATCTGGCTGCTCTTCGAGAACGGTGAGCGGCGCTTCCCCCTCTACCCGGGTGACCGGGCCACCATCGAGTACGCGTACAGCGTCGGGCACGACAAGTGGGGCCCCTGGTTCCAACGAGCTGTCCGGCTGCCCACCCGGCAGCTCGTCGTACGCCTGGACCTGCCGGCGGCGCTCGACCCGCAGGTCTGGGGCGTGGAGACCTCGCTCAGCGCGGAGGAGGGCCCGCTGCGGACGGCGCCGCAGCGTCACGACGAGGGCGACCGGGCGGTCTACGACTGGCAGACCGACGACCCGCCGTTGAACGCCCGCTACCGGATGCAGTGGCGTTTCCGCGCCCGCCCGGACACCGAACCGGACACCGGCCCCGGCGGCGCCCGGGTCCGACCCAGCGACCGGATGCGCGGCCTCGGCATCGTGCAACGCGGGGCCGACCTGCTCCGCCAGCGCGCCCGCCCGTTCGACCTGCCCGCGGAGGAACACGTCGCCCGGGACGTGGTCGACCGGCTCACCATGGCCCTGGCCCGGCTCGACGAGCTGCACCCGTTCAGCAAGGGGGTGGGTGTCGCCTCCCCGCAGTTCGGCATCGACCGGGCGGCGGCCGTGGTGCGACCCCCCGACCGGTCGGCCGAGCCGGTCGTGCTGCTCAACCCCCGGGTGGTCGACGCCGACCTGGAGACCGACGAGCAGTACGAGGGCTGCCTCTCCTTCTTCGACCACCGAGGTCTGGTGGCCCGGCCCCTGCGCCTGGACGTGGAGCACGCCCAGTGGGACGGCAGCCGGATCATCACCTCGTTCGAGTTCGGCATGGCCCGACTGGTCGCACACGAGATCGACCACCTGGAGGGCCGGCTCTACGTCGACCGGATGGCACCCGGCGTGCCGTTGGTGCCGGTGGAGGAATACCGCGAGTCCGGGCACCCCTGGCGCTACTGACAAAGAAGGGACCGGGGCGCGTGCCCCAGGGGGCGGGGGCACGCGCCCCGGTGTGGGGGGAGGAACGTCTAGAGGTCACCGAAGGTGTCGTAGCGGATGTGCGGCGGCGGCACGTCGTCCGCGGCGAGCACCCGCAGGGTGGACCGGACCATCCGGGCGGCACCGGAGACGAAGCAGTCGTGCGTGGTCCACGGGCCGTACCGGGCCACGACCTCAGGGATCTCGCCCTGCTCGCCGTCGAAGTCCGGATCCTCACTGCACGCCGCGGTGACCGACAACCACGGGTGTACGGCCACCAACTCCTGCAACCCGGCCAGGCCGTACAGGTCGCCCGCCTGTCGGGCGCCGTAGAAGACGTGCACCCACCGGGTCCGGTTGAAGGTGGCCAACTCCTCCACCAACGCCTTGATCGGCGCCAGCCCGACGCCGCCGGCCACGCAGAGGATGTCCCGTTCCGAGGCGCGGTCCAGCGTCATCGACCCCATCGGAGCCGCCAGGCGCAGCAGGTCACCATGCCGCACTCGACGCACCAACGCCCCGGACACCCAGCCGGCCCCCGGAGAGCGCACGTGGAACTCCAGCACGTTGTCGTCGTTCGGGGCGTTCGCCACCGAATAGTTGCGCCACACCCGCGGGTGGTAGCGCGGCACCTCCAGGCTCACGTACTGCCCCGCCTGCCAACGCAGCGGATGCTGCAACGCCCGGCAGGTCAGCACGGCGGTGTCCGGGCCGTACCGCTCGTGGGTCAACACCTCGGCGTGCCAGAAGGGCGGGTCGTCGTCGGAGGCGGCACCGGCCACCATCAGGCCGGCGATCGCCGCGTACGCCTCCCGCCACGCCTGGTCGTACTCCAGGTTCCAGCCGTCGCCGGCGGTGCTGCGCAGGGCGTCCAGCAGCGCGACTCCCATCGTGGCGTAGTGCCGCTCGTCGACGTGGTACTTACGGTGGTCGCGGCCCAGCGCCCGGAGGAACTCGTCGAAGCTCTCCGGGTCGTCCACCGTGTGGATCGCCGTGATGATCGCTTCGAGTAGGCGGTCGCCCTGGCCGGTCATCTGCACCGGGAAAAGTTGCCGCAGGGCGGGGTCGAGCAGGAACAGCCGAGCGTAGAAGTGACCGCTCAGCCGGACCCGGTCGTCTTCGACCAGGGTCCAACTCTCCTTCAGCAACCGCGCGAGGTTGTCCACGGACGCTCCTTCTCCAGACGGCAACGGATCGGGCGCCCATAGAATCTCCACGGAGAGTGTCGACTGGTCGCACAGAATGTGCGATCGGCTCATGCTGGCTGGTCGGCCATGTCACGGCCACCCCACGTCGGGCAGAGTGGTGCGGTGACCGTTGAGCTGACCCGCCCGGTGTCCCGCCGACTGCTGGGCACCGAGACGCTGCTGGTCCTCGGCCTCTCCCTCGGCCAGTCCGCGATCTACGCGATGGTGTCGATCATCGCGAAGTTGACCGCCGACGGTCCGCTCTCCAAGCAGACCGCCTCGCTGAACACGTCGGCGTCGGCCCGCCCCTGGCTGGACCTCACGTACCAGCTGCTCGGCATCGTGTTCGCGCTGCTGCCAGTGCTGCTCGCCGTACACCTGCTCAGCCGTGACCCCGGGGACCCAGCGCGGACCCTCGGCCTGGACGCCCGGCGGCCCGGTCAGGACGTGGCGCGCGGAGCCGGCCTGGCCGCGCTGATCGGGCTACCCGGGCTGGCGCTGTTCTGGGTGGCGGCCCACCTGGGCCTCAACGCCACGCTGGTGCCGGCCGCGCTTCCGCCGGTCTGGTGGGCGGTCCCGGTGCTGATCCTCGCCGCCGTGCAGAACGCCGTGCTGGAAGAGGTGATCGTGGTCGGTTACCTGGTCACCCGGCTGCGCCAACTCCAGTGGCGGCTGGCCGCGATCATCGCAGCCAGCGCGCTGCTCCGCGGCTCGTACCACCTCTACCAGGGCTTCGGCGCGTTCGTCGGCAACGCGATCATGGGCGTCGTGTTCAGCCTCTTCTACCTGCGCACCCGGCGGGTGATGCCGCTGGTCATCGCGCACACAGTGCTCGACGTGTTCGCCTTCGTCGGCTACGCGCTGCTGCCCCGGGAGTGGTTCGACTGGCTCTGACCGGTCAACGCCGCCCGGGTCGGTAGACGGCCACCGTTCGGGCCGCGAGCCGGTCCGCCGCCGCCGCGTCACCCAACGCCGCCGCGAGCACCGCCGCACCCGGCAGCAACCGGGCCACCAGCCGCAACGCCACCCAACCGCCGGCCTGCGCCGTGAGTGGCGCGGCCAACCGCCACGCCGCCTCCGCCGCGCGCGGCCACGCCCCCTCGACCGGGTCACCCGCCGTCTCGGCGGCGGCCAGGGCCGCCGCCGCGCTCGCCCGATCCGGGTGCACCTGCGTCAGCACCAACAGGTCGACGGCCCGGTCGGGATGCGTCGGATCCTTGCCGTACGCCGCAGCCAGGTGCAGCACCAACTCCGAGTGCGTCCACAGCACCGCCGCCAACTCGGCCAGCGGCGCGAAGAAGCCCGCCAACGCGGCGGTCGCCCCACCCGCACCCGCCGAGCGGACGAACCGCCGGGTCGCCAACCGGGCCAGGCCGTCCGCGGAGGCGTCCGGATACCGGGTGCGCAACCCCGCGGCCCACCCGGCCGCGCCGGGCCCCAGCGCCCGCACCGCGGCCAGAGCCAACAGCTCCGGTGCGAAGCCCGGGTGGTCGAGCACGCGCGCGGCGACCGCGCGCACTTCCGATTCCGGGGTACGCCCCAGAGCCGGCTCAACCTGCCGCACGGCAGGTGTCGCCTGGTTCGTGTCGGGTGCCGTCTGTTGCGCGGCGGGTGTCGGCTGCTGGTCGGCAGGTGTCGACTGCTGGGCGGCCACGGGTTCAGGGGTGGGCTTGGCGCTCTTGCGTGGGGTGGCCGCGCGCCTGGTGGTCTTCGCGGCTTTGACCGGGGTCGCTGGTGTGGTGGCGCTCGCCCCTTCGGTGGTGCTTGCCTCTTCGGTGGTGCTCGCGGCTGTGGTGGTGCTCCGCGCTTCGGTGGTGCTCGCGGCTGTCGGTTTGATGGCTTTGGTGGTTTTTGCGGCGGGCCTGCGTGGTGTCGGCGTGGCCGGGGTCACCTCGGCAGGCGTCTCGACTGCCTTTCGGGGGGCAGTCTTGCGAACAGGGGCGGTCCGTGTCCTCGGCGGTGTCGATGCGACGCCTGTCACGAGGCCCGGTTGCTCGCCGTTCGGCTTTCCGGGCTGCTCCGCGCTCGCGTCGGCGGTCAGCTCGGCCGGTGCGGGCCGGGGCTGTCGGGGCAGGGGGCGGTCCGGCTCCGGAGGCTGGAACAGCACCGCCGGGGCAGCCTTGGCCCGTCGAGGACGCTGGCTCGCCGGGGCGGCTGCCGGCGTCGCCGCCGACTCTGCGGGCTCCGCTGTCTCGCTGGGCTCCTCGGCGACGGTCGGCGGCCTGAAGGTGGCCCGTGGAGAGCGCCCACGCGCTCGTTCAGCAGGCTCTCGACGGGTCGACTCGCTGGGCGGCTGCTCCTGCATATCGATGGAGCGTAGTCCCGATCACGCCGTCGCACAGCGGGGAATCACCGGGGCGGGCGGGTCCTGGTGGGCGTACCCCGGAAGTCGTTTTGCTCCCGGTGGGTGGCGACCTGTATCCTCGGGCGCGGTGGTCTGAGGATCACCAGGGAGACTTCGCCTAGTCTGGTCTATGGCGCCGCACTGCTAATGCGGTTGGGGTCTTAAAGCCCCTCCCGGGTTCGAATCCCGGAGTCTCCGCGCGAAAGCCGGGTGTGTAGACTGGCTGAGCACAAGCGCCCGTAGCTCAATGGATAGAGCATCTGACTACGGATCAGAAGGTTAGGGGTTCGAGTCCCTTCGGGCGCACCACTTGAGCAGGGAATATAGCCAATCGGCTATATTCCCTGCTTTCGTATGGGTCACGTGTGGGACACGGTTGTGACACACGTTTGCGCAGGTCAGAGGCCCTTTTTTGGCGGTTACACCCCTCAAGAGGCTTCCCCGACGTCCGAGCAACCACGGAGCAGCCACGTCTCACTAGTTGGGATTCCTGGGTGCGAAAATGGGACGCCGAGAGCGCGGGTTCGTTCGTTTCCGCAAGTAGCGGCTTCGCCTTGGTTCGGCGCTGGAGGAGGCCCTGCGGCGAAAGCATCTCATTATGCGTCATATGCTTCCGTATGAAAGTGGGCTTCCCGAGACGACGTGGCTGGCACCTGCGGTCGCATCCACGAACGGTGGACGTGCTGGTTGGCACGCCGTCCAGCCCGTCGATCGGGCGGCCGACGCGATGGCCCGGCCGCAGCGATGGCAGAACTTGTTGAGTGCGGCAGTTGAGTGATCAGGTCGGCAGTCGCCGCGGTTCATTCGCCGGGAAGCCGGCTCACCGATTCGACGAGAGCGGGCCACGGGTCGCGCCTGCCTCGCTCGGCGGGAACGCGATGCTGGCGATGACCCGACCGACCTAGATCAACTTGAAGGTCCTCGACCCGCCCTTTGAAGAGCGCAAGCGGCCTTGGTGAAAAAGTGCGTGCGAACGTGATCATGCCTCGGTAGGCCCGAGGTGACGCGCGCACGACCAGGCCAACGCCCGGGCGAACGGCGGCAGCCTCGCGGGGTTCGGTTGCCGCCGCTCGTCGAGAGTTGGCCTGGTCGTGCTCGCCTGCGTCTCATCATCGGTGTTGCGTTTACGCAGGTATCAGTTGGGTGCCGTGCGGTAGGTGCGGCGCCGCGTTGCTTTGCGCCGTTGCTTGATCTTGCGCTGCCGGCAGGCCTTCATTCTGTTGTTGTCCGGTTCTTGGCGTGGCGTGGTCTTCGCCGTCTCCTCCTGGTGGTCGGTGTCGCGGGTGAGTCCGATTTGCCGCTTGATCTCCGCGCCCGGCTTGCTAGCTGCGATGAGATAGGTGGCGGTGGCGTCAGCTGCTTCGCGGGCTGCCGGCGGGAGGACGGTGGTGTAGGTGTCGGCGGTGAGGCGGATGTTGGAGTGCCCGAGTTGGTGTTGGATGGTTTTGATGTCCACGCCAGCGGACTGGGCGAGGGAGGCGGCGCCGTGCCGCAGGTCGTGCAGGCGGATCGGTGGGAGTCCGGCGCGGCCGATCAGGAGGCGTAGGCGTTGGGTGAGTAGCCGGGGTGCAGTGGCAGTCCGTCGGGGCTGGTGAACACGTAGCCGCTGTTGTGGCACACCATGCCCGTGCCAAGGCGCCTGGTCCGGCGCTCCTGTTGCCGCTCGCGATGTCGCCTCAATACCCGCATGGTGTGCGTGTCGAGCGCGAGCTCGCGACGGCTGGCCTTGGACTTGGGTGGGCCCTCGTGCACCTCGTAGCCGGCGGTGGTGCGTTGCCGGACCACGGACAACTGCCCCTCGTGCAGGTCGACGTCGGCCCATCGGAGACCGGCGACCTCACCACGTCGCAGTCCGAGCACAGCCAACAGCCACCACAGCGGGTACAGGGTGTCGTCGCGGACGTAGTCCAGGAAGCTGGCGAGCTGCGCCGTCGTCCAGACCGCGACCGTCGGCCGTTCGCCGGTGGCCTTCCACTCGGCGATGCGGGCCTCCGTCCACGGCTGGGGGGCCGGTGCACTCCCGCGGAGGTAGCTCCATTCTCGCGGCCGGGTTGTCCTCAATGAGGCCCTCTCGGTATGCGCCGGTCAGGGCCGCCCGCAGTGTCGCGTGGATGTGCTGCAACGTGCAGGCTGTGTGCAACTGCTCGGCTCGATTACGAGTCTTGGCGATCTGCGCGAACGCGGCGTTGAGCTGCCGCGGGTTCAGGTCACCGAGGATCAGATGACCGATGTGGGGGATCAGGAAGTTTTCGATGTCGCGCGTGTAGTGCATCTTCGTCGTGGGTCGAATGCGCTTGCGGTTCGCGAGCCAGTAGCGCAGCCATCGGGTGACGGTCCACGACTTGCCTGCCTGTTCCTCTCGCGACAAAGCCAGCAGCTCGTCACGTGCCCGGCGGGCCGCCTCCTCAGACGCGTAGCCACCCCGCCGGACGCGTTCGACTTGGCCTAACAGGTTCCGCGTCGAGCAGTGGAAGTACCAGCTCCCGTGATCGGGCTGTGACAGTTTCGGGCACGTCTTGCCCAGCGGGCGGTTGGTCTCGGGGTGCAGGCAACCGCACCGCTTTACGGTCACGCCGTGGCTTTTCATAGCATTCATCCCTTCGGTCGACTGCCACACCTACTGACGAATGAGCACCCCCATGCGCATCTGACTGCGGCCAACATTGAGGACCAGTGCCGATAGCTTTGGTAGTGGAAACAGTTCTGCCTCGGTGGAGTTGAGGTCCGGGAACCCAGGCGTGATCGAGGCAGAAGCGCGCGAGCGCTTGTCTCATCGCAAGCGCCTTTACAAGGACGGACGGTGACCTCTGGCGACCCCGCTACACGTCTGCGCGCGGCTGTAGCGGGTGCCTGATCAACCAACTCCGCCACGGTACGGTCTCCTCGCGGCACTTGAGCTTGGCATTTAGAGCTCCTAACTCTTTGAGTGTTGGAGTCGGCGTCAGCAGATGATGGCGCAGGCGAGGGTGAGGAAGGCTTCGTGGATGTCGTCGCGGATCTCCCAGCGGGTTCGCAGGCGGCGGAACCAGCGCAGCAGGGCGATGCTCTGCTCCACGACCCAGCGTCGGGTGCCGAGTCCAGAGCCGTGTGGGACACCGCGTCGGGCGATCACGGGTGATGCCGCGCGTTCGCAGCTCACGGCGGTACTTGTCGAAGTCGTAGCCGCGATCTGCATAGATCCGCTGCGGTCGTTGTCGTGGCCTGCCGCGGATGCCCTTGATGGGTGGGACCTTGTCGACCAGGGGCAGCAGTTGGGTGACGTCGTGGCGGTTGCCGCCAGTCAGGGTCGCGGCGAGGGGGATGCCGCCCGCGTCGGTGATGACGTGGTGTTTCGAGCCTGGCTTGCGGCGGTCGACCGGGCTCGGACCGGTTTTGGGCCGCCCTTGAGTGCCCGAACATGGGAGCCGTCGATCACCGCCCGGGACATGTCCAACTGCCCGGCGGCGCGGAGTCCGCCGAGCAGCACCTCGTGCAGCTGCTGCCACACCCCGGCGTCGTTCCAGTCCCGCAACCGGCGCCAGCAGGTCATCCCCGACCCGAACCCGAGCTCTTGGGGCAGGTACTCCCACGGGATCGCGGTGTAGAGCACGAACAGGATCCCGCACAACACCTTGCGGTCATCCAGCGGCTCGCGGCCGGGGTAGCGCTGCCGGCGTGGTGGTCGGGGTGGCAGCAGCGGCGCGATCTCGGCCCATAGCTCGTCCGAGACGATCCACGGCGGCTGCTCACCCCTCCTCACATCCAGAGTGAACAATCATCACGTTCCGGGGGCACGCCCAACATCATTTCGTAGGAGCTCGTAGTCGCGGGCCAGGCGGGCGGCGGGCGGTGGGCGGTGAAACATTCCAGGGTCAGTTCGACGACCCAGCGGCGTACGCCTTGCTGGTCGCCGGGCTTGCAGACGATCTCGATGGTGGTGCGCAGCAGGTCGCGGGTCCAGTCGACGAGGTGGCCGGCGAAGCCGGAGTCGGCGAAGACGTGCCGGATGGGGGTCGCCGCGTAGGTGGCGAGCAGGGCGCCCTTGGCGCCGTCGCGGTCCTGCCAGGACGCGGCGAGGACCCAGACGGTGACCAGTAGGCCGAGGATGTCGGTGACGATGAATCGCTCCGGCCGTTGATCTTCTTGCCGTCGTCGTAGCCGCAGGGCTCGGTGTCGGCGCCTTAGACGCTCTAGGAGTCGATGATCCCCGCCGGGCTCACGGCCGTGAGCCACCCGGATCTTCTCACGTAGTTCGGTGAGGATACGCTCGGTCACGCCCCGCCTGTTCAGCCCTGTGAAGTGCGCGTACGGTCTGCCGTGGCGGAAAGTCGACCGGCAGGTACCGCCACGCACAGCCGGTGCGCACCACAAGATGGCGTCGATGATCGCCCGGCGGGCGTGCTTTTCTGGTCCGCCCATCCACTGCGGGGACCGCAGCATCAGCTCGACGATCTCCCGCTCGACGTCGGTCAGGTAAGACGGGTACCGCCGCACTCGATTCATGCCAATCTACGGACCGAGTTACGCACATCGACCGGACCCACTCTGTGACACACTCGACCAACCCCACAAACCATACGCGCTCTCGCACACGCTCTCAGACTCCAGGTCCAATCAGAGGTTTTCGGCGCCACGTCTTGCCGAAGGGTGTGAACGTGACATAGATTTACATCGGTCTTCCTGACAGAGTTCGACTAATTGGGTCGAGCAGACCAGGAAGCAATTCGGGGGTGATTGTCATCTGGAATCAAGCGAAGAAGCTTGCCCACGCCACGTTGGCACTAGGAGTTGTCGCAGGCGGGATCGTGCTGACGCAAAGCGCTCCAGCATCCGCTGCTTCCGGAGACTGCAGTGCCAGGAAAGATGTGAAGATCAGGGACTGGCAGCCCGACGATATTCGGGTAATCGCCAGGTGCACGCACATCGCTGGTGGCACTCAAGCCCGCGGCTACCTTGATATGCTGGGGTGTTGCGACAAAGAGACGACATGGTTCACCACTATCAATAAAGACTACTACAGTGCCTACGCCTCAGGGAATTTCGAGAGCGTGGGAATTAATCTGAGAGACGTCTGACCTCTACTGGAGCAGCCGAACGTGATCAGGAGCGACAGATTTACCTGTCGCTCCTGATCACGTTTTCCATGTGATGCAAAAGTTCAACCTAATCAGTGCTCTGCGATCGGAGCAATTCCAGTTCGTCTCAATATTTCTTCTACAATGTGTGCGCCAATAGACTCCGGCTCGCATATCACGAGATCCTCTGGGGCATACACACCTGCACCCGTTTCTGGGTGCCACACCAGCACTCCGCCGACCGGCAGGAACCCGACAACCTGACCATAGGGGTGACTACGTACTTCGCCTGGGTCGTCAGCTTCGGATGCGTGTCTTACAAGCATCCCTTGCTTTAGCCACGGTGGTTGGTCGACTAGGAGGGTAACGTCGACCGGGTCGGGCCCGTAAATACGGGAAGCTGCATCCTGCGCCATCTGGCCGAGATCCAGAGAGCGCTTAGTGCACCCAGCTTCGACTAGGCCGGTGGGCGCTGTGAGTACGAGACGCATTGACCGATCCGGGTTAAAGTGCACGCGCCCAGTTACACTGTGTGGCATCGTTTTGGCCCCTCCTTGGATGCCGGTGCGTCACGGGCTTGCCCATCATGACGCACCGGCTCGACCAAGTCAGCCTAGCGGAACGCGATTAACCCGCGCTGCTGTTGCACGTTGCTGTCGAGTAGCTTCCGCTTATCCAGAACGCCGTGATAATCCCTTTATAGCCATAGTTGCCACCCGCGTAGTTGAAGTCGTTGGTGTCGACAACTACGCACATAGTCCGGTTGCTGCCTCCCGAGGTGGTGTATCTGTGGCTATAAACCTCGGAGCCTGGGAAGCGTCCCACGATCCAGGGCTTTCGGAGAGCCTGCGCCCATTGAGTTTTGGCGTAACTTGTCAACTCGTGGTTCGCGGTATTGCCGGTGCTACCGCCGATCCGGATATGCTGCTCGCCGAATCCGCTGTTACCGGTCCTCAGCGGAACAGGCCAACCTCCCCCGTTCGCGAAGGACTGCACGATATTCGCCGTAGCGGGCCCATCCACAGGAGGCGTGATTGCCAGGGCGGGAGTCGCAATGGATACCAGGGCCGCAGTTACGGAAACCGCCATCGCAGCTCCGGCCAGCCTCCGCTTCCTGGCCCGAGCCGAACGCGTCTCGGTCTTGCTTGTCGACAGTCTCAAGAGCCCTCCAATGGTAGTTGGCAGCACCCACGACGAGGAACAGCTCGTTCAAAGCCATTGCTTACCTGCAATCGCTGCCACTGCAATGAGATGGGACGAGCGGGAGGTATGTCAAGAGCGAATCTAGGCCTGATGTGATCTAGGTCACTGTCATAGACATTGTTCGTGCTAGATGACAGGCTGAACAAAGCACCGTGCAGGACGTCCTATGCGCGGGTTGCTATACGGACATCTACCTGTCTTTCGTGGACACCGAAGCGCGGAGGAAAGCATGACGGGGACCAGTGGGATGCGGATGCGCGTAAGGCAGCTCTGGTTGGCAGCAATCATCGCTGCCTTATTCGGTGGCACCGCGGTAGTGCTACTGCAGGCAACGCCGGCGACCGCAGCGTCCGGCAATTGCACCGCGTATAAGGATGTAAAGGTCGAGAGTTGGAATCCGGATCAGGTACGCGTGATTGCGAACTGTAGTACACTCGGTCCCTCGAGTGAGGCCCGTGGTTACGTTGACATGCTGGGGTGCTGCGACAAGGAGACGTCCTGGTTCCGCACGATTAATAAGAACTACTACAGCGCCTGGGCTACTGGAAATTACGAGCGCGTCGGCGTCAGTTTCAGAGACTACTGAGATATGCGACCTCACAGCGGAGACAGTGGCAACCGGCCGCTGTCTCCGCTGTGATATGACGAGTCCGATTAGTCTCGGGTGTCATTCTCCGGACCCCAGTTTCCAAGAGAGCCGCGCATTAAATGCTGTCATGCCGTTCGATCAGCGTGTCATATGTAACCGGGCGCCGAGTTGTGTCTAAGCCCTTAATCGAAGTAGACATCGAGATTGGATCAGGAGAAACGGTAGCGCTTATGGGTCCAAGTGGCAGCGGAAAATCCACGCTGCTGCGAGTCCTCGGCGGCCTGCAAAAAGCGGATCACGGCACTGTGCAAATCAACGGTACTCCGGTACGTACAAACCGTGGAGCCGCTGATCCGAGAGTGATGTTCATACATCAGGATTACCAACTCATTGACTTCCTCACCGTCCGGGACAATCTGCGTCTTGTCCGTGAGGTTCGCGGGATGCCAGTTGAGGGGAAGCGAATCGAGGCGGCTCTTGACTTGGTCGGCCTTGCCAAAAAGATGGGGCGCCTGCCGGGTGAGCTGTCCGGCGGCGAAAAGCAAAGAGTAGCCCTGGCCCGCGCCTTGGTGGTCGGCGCGTCCGTCATTCTTGCCGACGAACCGACCGGAGCACTCGATCGTGAGAACTCTGGAATCGTCGCAGATTTGCTTCGTGGCTTGGCATCGCAGCAGAGAGTCTGCGTCCTGGTCGCCACGCACGACATCGATATCGCTCGTGTGATGGACCGTGGCCTGATCCTCGCGGATGGTTGCGCAGTCCCAGCAGAGTTCAAGGTATGAGAATCCTGATGCGCTTGGCGCTGCGCTTCTCGCTGTATCATCGGGGCCTATTTCTCGCGATCTTATTCACCTTTCTTGCGATTGGTGTCTTAGGCACCGCACTCGCAACCTTTACTCAGTCTGCTCGCGAAGCAGTCGCAGTATCAGTCCTTGCAGACAACGGGGGTCAGAAGTACGCGGTGCAGGTTCTGAACCCCGGGCCGGCCTCTCAGGCTCTGGCTGCCCACCAGGATCTACACCCGGTCCAAGACAGTGAAGGAACGGTGACGTCAGGTCAGCGGCAGAGTTTGACCTCGGTCCGTGTGCTCAGGGATCCGCTGCCTGTTGGAGTCTTGAAGAGCGGTTCGCATCCGTATCAAATGGGAGAGGCCACGCTATCGGCTCACCTATCCGATGTCCTAGGCGTGTCGGTGGGCGACAAGGTCGACGTGAACCTTGAGTCTGGTCAACGGACGGCCCGGGTTGCCGGAATCGTCTTTAAGCCCGAGGACATTGCATATGATGGCGTGGTAATTCTCGATCCCACTCTTCCCCCTGCATGGACAAACCTTTGGCTGACAGACCAGAGACCCTTTTCTGACCCCGCTCTCGAGCCCTTGATAACTCGCGGAGACCTCGCCGCTCGCACCACAACGATCCTCGCCGCCGACAGAGCAACGGAATACGAAGCGACCTTCTTCCCCGCACTCCGGCAGGTGTCCCGGGTGGTGGTGGTGCTCGCCGCATTGCTTGCCCTCTTGATGTTGGTGGTGATTGCCCGCGCAGGGCGTGGGGAGGCACATGCATTAACTGCTGCGGGGCTAAAGCCAGCCAAGGCTCGCATGCTTCCGGGTCTAGTCGGACTAGGGGCAGCAGTTGGCGGACTGGTTGCGGGTGCCGCGCTTGCGCTTACTGTCCTCTCCTCCACCCCGCAAACCGCAGCGAGTCTGATCGGCCAAGAATGGAATTCGGTCATCATTCCATGGTCGTCACTAGCAATCATGTTGTCGGTGGTTTTGGCAGGGGCGGGTATTGGGTCCGGCGTGGCCGTTGCCGCCGAGCGATATCGTCCCCGCTATGGCATCAGAACGCCGGCACTGCCGTGGCTGGGCTGGGTATTAGCCTTTGTTGGCCTGATGCTCTTACTGTTACCGTTCGTTGACGTGCTGCCGGTCGCGGCGGCGGTGCCTGGCGGCGCGTTGCTGACGCTCGCTGTACCGTTCCTGGCTGTGCCGCTCTCATCGTTTACGGTCCCCCCCGCCACCCGACGTATACTCCTCGCTTTGACGGCACCGTTCACCCTGGCAGGCGCGCTCGTATCACTATTGGTATTTGGGAGCTCCTACTATTCCGCATACATCACCCATGCCGGCTTAGCGAGCATCCGATCCTCGCCCGCCGTTCAGCCAGTTGGCTCCTTTCTTGTTTACAACGTCACCAGCTCCGGTGCTGATGCACTCCGTAAGGACTACACCAGGCTGGGCGGTAGCCATGCCATCACTTACCAGCTTCCAGTGGAAGATACGCATACGCTGCGCGTCACCGGCGAGAAGCTGATCGGATGTATGCGTGCGTCAGGCAGTAAAGTCCCTATGGAGCACCCGAACTGTCTACCTAAAGAGACTTCTTCGCCGGTTAACATAGTAGCTCTTTCCAAGGACCTGCGCTCTGATGAGGCACGTGCAGATCCGGGTCTGATGCATAACGACGAAGTTGGCCTTCTGGATTTCGACCGAAAGACGTCGGCGATAAACTCGCTCGATGTGACGACGGTGTCTGGCGATGTAACTTTGGGCGGCAATATGCCGGGGATGGTAATTTCTCCCGACGGCGCGGTAGCCAAGCGGTACGGGCTGCGGGCATCTGATGCATCTCTTCTGGCCCTGCTTGATTTTGGTAACCTAAGCGAATCGTCTCGCGCAGAATTTCGCGCCGCCGTGGCACGGCAGGCTGCGACGGCGCAGACTTCCGAACTCCTCGACAAGCGGCTGCCTGAGTTGACCGTCGGCATTTGGACGGCGTCGGCAGGCGCAGTCGGAGCCTTCCTCGTCTGGCTCGGCGCTGGCTCGGTGATCACGAGCAGTCAAGGCCGTCAGCGGCAGATGTACACCACTGCAGGTGCTGGCGCTGCACGTCGCCGTGCCTTGGCGATACGACTTCTAATGCCGCCGATAGTTAGTTTCTTAGCTGCCGGGACGCTCGCGATTGCGGCGGCCTGGGTCTCGGGCGTACACGATGGCAGTCCCTTCGGATGGTGGTGGTTGTTACCGCCTAGCGCCGGGGTTGTAGCCATCTTTATTGTTGCGGTCCTCCATTCTCGGCCCGTTCGGTGAGCGTCCGGCCAAGTAATTGGTCCGCAGGTCGAGGGTCCGTCAGGGACGCGGCGAGACGCCCTGTCCTGATGTCGAAGGTCACGTCACCTCTGCCGGCCAAGGCGTGGTAGCACGAGGATCTGGAGGCGATACGCCCTCGGCTTGCGCCCAGCCGTATCACCGCGACCTCAACCGGGAAGACGCCGGCATCGCGTTGGGCCACGCGGCCAAACGACACCTGAGCGCTGCGCTGCGCAGGGAAAGGGGTTACATCGGCTGCGATGCGAGCGAGCCGTCTTCGACACCAAGGCGGTAGTCCTCCAGCGTGCCTACGCCACTATCAGTGTCGGCGAAATGGTGAGGCGGCCCTCCACCCAGCCCTCGTAGCAAAAGACGCGAAACTCCGGCAGGTCCCCCCATTGATCCTGCCGAGCGTATTGCTCCTCGACTGCGACAGTCATACGAACGGTCTCCGACGTGGAGCCCGACCAATTGTCGAGTTGCACCTCACTGATGACATCGAGTGTCCCCGGCGTAACATATTTCTGCTGCAGCTCCCAGCCGGTGCCATAGTCTAAGCCTAGGTCCACGTCCCACCACTCCCGACGACTCAAGCCGAGTAGATCGATGAGATCGGATCCGGTGAAATCGGGTCCCGTGAAGTACTGCTGAGCAAGCTTCTGGTACTTCTCGGTCTGCTCGGCTGTAGCCGCACTCGACTCATTGAGGAGGTGTTGGACCTCGCCGAGGTGCTTTGCAATCCGGGGCACATCCACCTCTAGGGCGGCACACGTCTTCTCAACCGCCTGCTGGTCTCCAGTAACCAGGATCAAATCTTCGGTTCCACAGCCGTGGTGCTCGATCACCGAGCGGATCCAGGCGCTGTCAGCAGCCCCTGTTTTGACATCCTTCTTCCGAATTGCCGGACCGAGTAGCAGTACCTGGTCACGGACGCCTGCCACTGCGGCGTCCCCCGTCAGGGGTACTATTATGGCACCGGCTTGCTCAATCCGATCGATGACCTCAACCTCGGTGAACAGCGCCGGTTTGCTCAGCGGCGGAAACCCCCACTTGTGCCGCTTAGCGTTATGGACAGCAAGGCTGTGCGCCATCTCATCTGCCTGGTGTTGCACCCGTTGGGCGAGCTCCCACGCGACGATCTCCGGAATCCACAGTTGTGCATCATGGTTTTCGCAGGCGGCTGCCCAGTTCTCGATGGTTGCTACGTTCGGCTCGACGCTCGCTCCAAAGGCTTCGCGTCGAGAACGATGGCCTGGATCATGCGGTCGGCACCCACAAGCTGATTCTAGGGATCCCGGCAAGTCCGTATCCATCCCAGATAGGCAGCGCGGGTGAGGCTGCAACACCGCCAAGGCACTCACTTCGCTTGAGGTCATCCCGCGTCGCCCCCTCAGTCGTGCACCGCGACCTCAGTTGGGTGGTCACGTGGCCACCTCAGCAACGGTGCGATCTCCTGCCGCGGCGCCTGTACCATCGCATCCGGTCCCCGCCGAGGTGCTGATCCGTCATCGGCATGGGACCTCGCCGTCGTGATTCCTCCGGCCTAAGGAGCGCCCAGGGCGCCGCTGGCCGTCGTCATCGAAGACCCCCCGCCACGGTGCCGGGCCTCACCCGGTTCGTCGCCGCCCTGCTCGACGACGACCATCCAGCGCGCTGCCAGCGCATCGGTCCGCCCCCGCCTGCAAGCCCGAGGCCTGTGGAATCGGCACTCCCTGTCCGCTCGCGAAACCCCGAGCGTCTTGGTGCGCTACGGCATAGGCCGAGTCCCGCCATCCGGGTGCCGCTGGGCTCGTTGTAGTACCTCATCCTCGGAGAGCGCGTCGCGGTGATGACTGAGGCACCAGGGCACCTCGATCTTGCTGAACGAGGTGCCCTCGGTGGCGCCGAAGAAGACTCCGGGTTCGAGTCGAGAGATGTTGTCGAAGGTGCTGCCCCGGGCCGCGGCCATCTGATCGGCGGCGGCCCTCTGCACTGGCGCGGTCAATCTTCCAATGAACTGGCTGGTGGTGTTGCCGGGGACACTGTTGTGCAGACCCTTCGGCATCTGAGTGGCAAGTAGCATGCCCAGCCCATACTTGCGGACCTGCGCAATCAGGGTCTTAGTGATCTCACCGCTCGCACTCGAGCCAGTGGCCGGCACGAAGATCTGGGCCTCGTCCAACACCAGCAGGCCGCCGAGCGGCTGATCGCGCACCGGGTTGGCCTTGAAATGGCTAAACAGGGTTGCCTGCAAGCGGCTGACGAAGCCGGGCCGCTGTGGCTGGGGGACACCGACCAGGTTGATCACCGAGATCCGTGCGGTCTTTCCGGCCGTTGGGGTCAGGAGCGCGGCGGCATCGACATGTGTGCCGGATTCGTCGAGCAAGGGGTCAGTGTCTCTCGCGGCGTCCAGCGTGGCGGCCATGTTTTTGGCGAGTCGGCTACGGTCGGCGCTGTCGGCGACCCCATCGGGTGGCTCGTTCAACACGTCCAGCAGGTCGTCGAGCGTCCGGCCACCAGTCTTCGCGTAGTACTCGAGCGCACGGTTAAGGATCGACCTCTGCTGGGTACGCCTCTGCGGTCCTCCGGTCACCCCGGCCGGAGCTTCCAGCGAAGAGACCGTGGTCTTGATCAATCTGCTGAGCTCGTCGAGGTTGCCGAGCGAGGGACCGAAGTCGGGCAGCGGATGGAAGGTCAGCGGGCGACCGTTGCGGAGGCCCGGAGTCCAGACGACGACGTCGGTCTCGGAGAAGTAGCGCCGGGCATCGCGTTCCTGCGCTTCGCCCCACCCCTTCGGTGGAGCCGGCCACGGGTCGCCGAGCGTGGCGAGATCGTCGTTCGGGTCCACCACGACGACGGGAACCCCGCGCAGCGCGCACTGCTCGATGAGGTGCCGGACCAGGACCGTCTTGCCCGACCCGGTGCTGCCGATGACAATCGTGTGCTTCCGCAGCGTTCCGAGCTCAACGGTGAATGGGCGGCGGCCGCGCTGCGTCTCCCCGACGAGGATCGCGTCGTGGTCCGTCGGGGTAAGTCCGGTGGAGTTGTCGCGCTCGCCAAGGTTCTCGCGGATGCTAGCCAGTGCGAACTGGAAGATCTCTAACCTGGTGGCCGGCTTCTGCTCCCGTACCCACTGGTGCAGCCCCGGCAGCCGTTGTTCGAACATGGCCCGTAGCGCGGCGAGCGTACGCAAATCAGACGCGGTCACCGGAAGAGCCTCACCGCCTTGCCGCTCGAACTCGGCCTTCAACTCGTCCGTAACCCGACCACGCGGGAAGCCGCTGTTACGCAGGACGACCAGGCGACGGCTCGGCAGCCCTTCGGCCAGCCCAGCGGCGGTCATAGCTCGCTTCAGCTGGTTCTGGAAGCTCGTGTGATGGGTCGCGGCGATGGCCCGGAACGACCAGTGCACCTCCTGCTCGGTCTTCTCATCGAGCGTCAGGAGGAGCCTCGCGTGCAACTCCGCTGATGCGCCGAAGTCCTCCTCGATGGCAAACCGGTGTGGACTGCCGCCCAGCTCCAAAACCAGGCTGCGCAGCCCGGCGGACAGCAGCTTCGGCATCGCATCGTTCTGGACCTGCTCCAGCAGGGGCTGGTCGTCGGCAGCCTCCCGAAGCTGCTCGAAGGCGGCGGTAAGTTCGGCGCCGGCCTGCGGAGCCGCTGCTGGCGGCGGGGTTGGTGGGGCGGGCTCGGTCAGAGTCGTCATCTCGGTCACGCGGCGGTTCTCGATGCAACTCGTGACGTGATCGTTGACCCTGATCAGCAGTTGGCGTGCGGTGTACCGCTGACGCGCTTGGCGAAGTGCCGTTGGCGTGATCGGCCAAGTGGGGTAGTGCGGAGTGAAGCCTCGAGAGGCGTATCCATGCGCGAACCGGCTGCTCACGATGGCAGTCGCCGTCTTTAGGTTGGGGATGGCGCCGAGTTCGGGCAACACCTCGAAGCGGTCCCGGGAGGAGAGCAGCGTGGAGCGCGAGATCATCTTCCAGGTGTCCGTTTGGCAGGCGACGACGATGAGCGTCCGGCGGCTCTCATCGCGCAGCTCCATCAGCGTGGTGGCGATGTCGTCGCGCATTCGCCGCGCGGTCGAGGACTCCCTGGCACCGCCGCGCGAAGCTAGCGCGACCGTCGACTCGTGGGCAAGCGAGTCGAGCTGATCGAAGGCGAAGACGATGGGACCGGCCAGCGCGATCAGATGGGTGAGATCGCGCAGGACTAACTGCCACGGGCGAGGGCCGCTGATGCCCCAATCCGCGCGCTGCGCGTCGTGTGCCTCCGGCCGGAGAAAAAAGCCGTGCCCGATCTGGATCGTCGGTCCGGTTGAGGCGAGCAGGACGAGGGCGCGGGCGGTGTCCGACGCCGAGATGCCAACCTCGAGGTCCAAGGAACGGAGGCCAGCCAGGAATTCCTCCAGCCGCTCCCGGGTCAGCTCACCGCGCCCGCTGGTCGCATCGCGGATCACCGAACCGAGACCGGCGGCATCAGCGATGACCGCCAGGAGGCGTGAGAGCTGACTCAGCCCACCAGGGGACCCGCGGAGCAGCCCGCTGAAGGTGTCACCGACCGCGCTTTCCCAAGCCGAGGTTCCGGCGACCGGCTTCAGCAGAAAGAAATAGCCGTTCTTGGCTTGGACCTGTTCCCGAACCCAGCTGAGCAGATGGGTCTTACCGGAACCCCGCTCGCCCAAGACGACAGCGGTGACGGGTCGGCGCCCCCGGGAGAGCCCGTCGATCGACTTGGTGAGTCGACGGGTCACCTCCGGATGCAGGCTATCAACGTGGTAGCCGGGGAGAGCCCAGATCTCGTCTCTGGTCGGTGCCCACTCTGAGATGTCCAGCGCCTCCAGCGCCTCAAGTTCGACGCTCATACTGACGCGATCTTCAGTAGGTGACGCGGCTCGCTGCCAATCAGGACGGCTGCCTGCTCGTCCTCGGTCGTGAGTTTGCGCTGGTCCAGCTCAGCCTTCAGATGGACGTCCGGCTGTTCGACCATTCGGTCCAACTCGGCGGTGAGATCCACGCTATCGTCTAGCCATTTGCGCACCTCGGCGAGGCGGACGTACTGGCCCTTGCGCCGGACGGTCATCTCGTCGTAAACGGACCGGATCCAGGACTCCGCGTCGGGCTGGAACAGAACCTCCAGGTCCTGATCAGTACGGACCAGGTAGGTGCCCAGGCCAGCCAAGACCGCATAGACCGGCCCGGCAGGGAATCTTGTGCCCGCAGGCCGGGCGGCCGACATCGCCGTCAGGCACCAGTCAAGACCCGCCTTCGTGATGGCGTGCACGGTGGTCGATCCCCGCTTGGTGCTTTCCAAATAGCCCTTGAGGCGGCGCTTGTTGCCGGCATCGATCTCAAGCCCGGCGATATCGCGAAGCTCGCGGTTGGTCGCTGGGCGGGCGACGGCGAGCAGCGCGAAGAGCGTCATCTGGTCCCGGTTCGTCAATTCCTCGGGGGTCACGTCAGCCTCCTGAGCGGGTCTAGCAAGGGGGGTGGGGTCAGTCGATGACGTCGAAACTGCGCTCGGGCACTAGCTCGACCCGGCCGGTGGAACTAGACAGCTCGCCGGAAACCCGGACGGTGAGCTGACGGTGGTGTGCCGCGATCGCCTGGTCGTAGGCCGCCTGGTCGGGCAGGCGAACCCAAGCCTTGCGCCGACGGACCGGCCCAGCGCCGGCGCGGAACCCGCCGCGCACGCTAATGCGCCAATACTCGTCGCGGGTCGTGCCGTGGTGCAGCGTCTCAATCCGGCCGGTGATGGTCGCTGCTCCGGAGGCATCGAGGGTGCGGAGCTGATCGGCGGCTTCGCGTAGCAGCACCCCCGCACCCGCCGGAAAAAGGTGGCTGCTCGTACTCGAATCAGTGGGCACCGCACGGCCCCAGCGAAAGTTGATCTCGAACGGTGCCGCATGGCCGACGCCGCCCAGTTCACTCAGCGCCGCACAAAGATTCGCTGAGAGACCGGCCGTTACGATCTCGTGCCCGAAAGCCGACAGACGACCCGTCGATACAGCCTCTTCAGCCGCAGCGATCGCCTCGTGGATCTGCCCAGTAACGGTGCGGCCGGTGACGCCTCCTGGCAGCGTGGCGCGAGCGGACAGGCGTGCCTCGAGCACATAGCTGCCGGCTCGGGTCGGTCCCATCTCGGCGACGTGCAGCAGGTCCGCCACCACGTTGGGTGGGCGGCCGGCGAAGCTGAAATGCGGGCCTTGCACCACGGTGCGGGTGGCGATCGCCAGGACGTCGCGCACACCTTGAACAGCGCGGTAACCCTCGGCGACCGACGTGTAGCCCGGGTCCCGGGCAGCGGGAAAGGTCCGGAAGAACTGGGTATCCAGATCCGGCCGGGCGATCTCCGCGGTGATCTCCGGAACCGGACGACTCTCCACAATCGCGAGGCAACGCAGAACTTCGTTGATCCGGGCCCGGGCATCGCCGAAGTTGTCGTGGGCAGGCACCAGAACCTCATAGTCGTCCGGATGGTTCCACACCTCGGTGCCGTGCCAGTCGCGCGGCGCGCGCAGCCAGCCGGCCTCCGCCAAGTACGACGCGATGTCATCGACGCGCAGCGCGGTCGTCATGCCGGGGGCTACCACGCGGTCCGGGACTCGGTCAGTCTGCGCAACTCGTGGGCGGTCAAGACGTTCGCGGTCGGCACCTGAACCGGCCGGTGACGTTGACGGTTGGGCTCGGCGATCGGCGTCTCGGACCGGAGCGAGACGTAGTAGCCGAGATGCCGCAGCAAGACGCCCTCGGAGCGGAAGGCTGCGTACTCGAGCGGATCCAGCGGCACGCAGATGAGGAACAAGTAGCGCGGCACGCTAAAGTTCGGCCCGGCAAGCTTATTGAACTGCCACTCGCTCAGGCCGCGGTAGTGCAGCCGACCAGACGACTCGGTGGGCCTCGACCAGGTCTTCACCTGCGCCTCGATCATGGGTGACTGGACATGGCCGTACCTGCCTGTCGCACGAAACCCCAGATCGACACCGTCCGAGTCGTTGTCCTGAGTGAAGACCACCAACCCGGCTGCCGAGGCGAGCACTCGAACGTAGTCCTCGCCGAACTTCCCCTGATGCTGTTTCGCGTCCAGCACCGACCCCTCCGCAGGTGAACTCTCAACAAGCGGTAGTCGGAAGCTTACGAGCGACACTGATTGCTGTCAGTATCCGAAAGTTGCACACAACGTGGCTGTCTGGTCTCTGTTGGTTTCAGTGACGTGCTGCTACGGATTCATAACCGGTCGAGTCTGCTACACCCCGTCACGCTGTGGCGCAGGCACTCGTAATCATCAGGCAGGTCTCCAGCTATAGCGGGAGGAGGCGGGCCGCCCGAAGGTCTGTTTTACCAGTCGCTGGCCTCTGGAAGGCGCCCCCCGATTGCAGGTGGATGTTGATCACGCCAAAGCCGTCGTCGGTCTCTACTGCGACGACGCCGTCGGATTGGATCGCACGACTCGATGCGGCGGTCTCGTGTCGTGTACCTGACAGGGCGCCGGCGCGGATGGGCAGGCAACCACAGGTGTAAGCGCCTCACACTGGCGTCTTCGGTTATTCCTAAAGGAGTAGCGATGGTCAACTGGGTGGCGCGACGAGACCTGTCCGAGGCGGCGAAGGGCGGTGCCGGGTTTCGCGCTGCTGATGCTGGCCGTGGCGGCGTTGTTAGCAGGCGCCTGGTGGTGAGTGTCCGGACGGCGGTTAACCGCGGAGCCCACCATGCCACGGTGGGTGCGGGTGTTGTGGAGGGGCTGCCTGTTCGTGGCAAGTGCCAGCAGGTGGTCGGTACCCGGCACAGTCGGGGCGGTCGGCAAGTCGCGGCGAGGGGAGGCCGATATGGTTCACGCCGACAAGGTGGAGGTTGCAAACCGGGCCGAGGCGCTCTCGTGGGCCGCTGCCCCTGCAGGGCCTCTTCCAGCGCCACCGCTTGACACCCGGGCTCAGATGCTGCCGATCGGTGACCTGCATTGGGCTGACGCCGAGCGTCTGTTTGTCAGGCTGTTGGATACGGTCCAGCCGCTGCAGTTCGTCAAGCTTTTCGGCGTTCGAGGGCAGGCCCAGGCGGGGATCGATGCCTACGCCCGGCTACCGATCGACCTGACTCCGGATGGGGGCCGCGGTCGCGACTACATCGCCCTGCAGTCCCGCAGGGTCAGGTCGCTGACCCCCGCCAAGATCAGGAAGGCTGTCGATGACCTGTTGAAGGGTGAATGGGCCGATCGGACGGCGACCTTTTACTTCGCCACCTCCTTCGATCTTCAGGACACGACGTTCGACATCATGATCCGGGAGCAGACCGAGCGGTTGGCCGGGCTCAGGATTGCCTTCGTCCCGTGGGGTCTGCAGGAAGTCTCCGCGCTTTTGAAGGACCAGCCGCGTCTGGTCGATGACTTCTTCGGGCGGGCATGGGTCGGACGCTTCTGCGGCCAGGAGGCAGTCCAGGCCCTCATCGAAACCCTGACGCGCGCGCTCTCTCCCGCGCCGCACGGCTTGGATCCAGCGGTTGCGGTGATACAGCACACTGTGGACCGACGGCGGGTTGCGGCACCACGCCGTGTCGGGCTCGTGCCTGCCCTCGCGGCGTCATTTCAGCCGCGTGGCGGGATCCACGATGATGCCCGCCCCGGGGAGACAGTTGTCCTAACGGGTCTGGGTGGCGTCGGTAAGACACAACTCGCCGCTGACTTCGTCCGCGCCTACGGCCCAGACTCCGCCGTGGTCGTCTGGGTGACCGCGACGTCTCGGGATCAGGTACTGGCGACCTATGCGGAGGCGGCTCGTGAGGTGCTCGGCCCGCAGGACAGTGTCGAACTGGCAGCCGAGCGGTTTCTCGTCTGGCTGGCAACCACGCAGGACGGCTGGGTTGTCGTCCTCGATGATCTGCAGACGACTGCCGACCTACGCGGTCTCTGGCCGCGAGGACCTGCCGGAAGAGTCGCCGTCACGACCAGACGTCGTGACGCCGCCCTTACGGGATCCCAGCGACGGGTCGTCGACGTGGATGTCTTCAGCGCCGAACAGGCAGTCGACTACTTGCGCTTGGCACTCCAGCAACGCCATGTACTCGCTGACGACATCGACGGCGTTGTCGACGACCTGCAAAGACTGCCGCTCGCACTTGCCCAGGCCGCGGCGTTCATGCTTGATCGGCAGCTACGGTGCAGCCAGTACCGGCACCGATTCGCGGACCGACGCAGGCGCCTGTTCGAACTGCTACCCGAGCCGGACGAACTACCCGACGAGCACCGTCACACGGTCGCGACCACTTGGTCACTATCGATGGACGTCGCAGATCGGCTTCTGCCGGCAGGTGTCGCCCGGCCGTTGATGGAGCTGCTCAGTGTTCTGGACTCCGACAGCATCCTGGCCGGCCTCGTGACCGGGCACGCTGCCCGAAATTGGCTCTCCTACGCGGTGCACTCGGCTGCCGGAGCGACTGGTGCCCTCACTTCTGTCGACATCGATGCGTTTCAGGACGGCCTGCTGACGCTGCATCGGCTGAGCCTGCTTCGCCACGACGGTGACATCGTCCGGATCCATGCGCTCGTGCAGCGTGTCACCCGCGAGGAACTCGACGTCGACCGTCGTTCGTCGGTGGTCTGGGCGGCTGCTGATCTGCTGCTCGAGTACTGGCTCAACGGCGGGCATAGTGCGGAACTCGCCCTGACGATGCGGGCCAACGTCGACGCGCTGCGGCGTTACGACCACGGCGAGCTCATCGGATCGGTCGTGCACCCGGTACTGATCCTGGCCGGAGTCCGTCAAGGCAAACGCGGAGATCCGCTGGGTGCCGCCGAGTACTTCGACGATCTGCTGGCCTCAGCGATGCAGCATCTGCCGCCCCATCATCCGACAATCTTGGAGATCCGCGGTCTTGCCGCCCGATGGCGGGTAGCAGCCGGAGATCCCGTCAGCGCCATCGCGATCCACGAGGAACTGGTCGATGACTTCGAGCGCCACAAAGGACCCCATGACCCTGGCACCATCGTGGCCCGCGCCAACCTAGTACGGCAGCCGCCGTTCGTGATCATGGTTGGAGTTCGAGGTTGAGGCGTCGGGTGTAGTGGGATCGTCGGGCGCGGGCTTGATGGCGCCGTCGCCACTCTGACCAGCGCAGATGGTGGGCGA